>CAYXQB010000023.1:0-19588 GCA_964466435.1 uncultured Flavobacteriaceae bacterium
CCGTATTCGAGGCCCTCCGCCACGCGCCAAACGCGGCCGATGTCGCGGGCGTAGAAATAGCCGGCGAGGCCGTATTCGGTGTCGTTCGCCAGACGGATGGCGTCGGCTTCGGTTTTGAAGCGGAAGAGGGTCGCGACAGGGCCGAAGATTTCTTCCTGGGCGATCGCCATTTGCGTGTTCACTTCGGTGAGCACGGTCGGCTCAAAGAACGTGTGGCCCATCGCGTGGCGCTTGCCGCCCGTTGCGATCTTCGCGCCTTTTGAGGTTGCGTCCTTGATCAGGCGTTCGACCTTTTCGACCGCTTCCATGTTGATGAGCGGCCCCTGCATGACGCCGTCCGTGGTGCCGTCGCCGACCTTAAGGTTCGCTGTGGTGGCGGCGAGCTTTGCGGCGAACGCGTCATAGACCTTGTCCTGCACGAACAGGCGGTTCGCACAGACGCAGGTTTGGCCCATGTTGCGGAATTTTGAGAGCATGGCACCCGCGACCGCCGCGTCGAGGTCAGCGTCGTCGAAGACGATGAACGGCGCGTTGCCGCCGAGTTCGAGCGAGACCTTCTTTACCGTCGAGGCGCACTGGCGCATCAAGAGCTTGCCGATCTCGGTGGAGCCCGTGAACGTGAATTTGCGCACGAGCGAATTACCGGTCATTTCCTGACCGACGCGGGACGAGTGCTTTGTCGTTACGATGTTGAAGATGCCCTTTGGGATGCCCGCGCGCTCGGCGAGCACGGCAAGCGCGATAGCCGAGAGTGGGGTTTCGGCCGGTGGCTTGATCACGATCGGGCATCCAGCCGCCAAGGCCGGGCCGCACTTGCGCGTGATCATCGCGTTCGGGAAATTCCACGGCGTGATCGCGGCGACGACGCCGATGGGCTGTTTCAGAACCAGAATGCGCCGGCCGGCCTGTGTCTGGGGGATGATATCGCCATAGATGCGCTTTCCCTCTTCCGCGAACCATTCGATGAACGAGGCGCCGTAGGCGACCTCTCCGCGCGACTCGGCGAGGGGTTTGCCTTGCTCGCTCGTCATGATGACGGCGAGGTCCTCTTGGTTGGCCATCATCAGGTCGAACCACTTGCGCAGGATCTGCGCGCGTTCCTTTGCCGTTTTGGCTGCCCATGCCGGCCACGCGACGTTTGCGGCTTCGATCGCGCGTCGGGTTTCTCCTTCGAGCATGTCGGGCAGGCGCGCGAGACCGGCGCCGGTCGCCGGATTCGTCACCTCAAACGTTTCGCCCGAATCCGCGTTCGCCCAATCGCCATCGATGTAGGCCTTATCGCGTAGAAGTTGCGGGTCTTTGAGGCGCATTGGCGGTTCTCCGGTGGGCTTTCGCGAATGGTCTTTTAGACCCTTCCACCTGCCTTGCGGAAGGTGGGGGCGGCGTGCAAGTTGCGCGCTCTTTTCCGGGACTTTCTAGGATCAGTTTATGCGCCTCTTGGGCATTGTCGTTATGAGTTCCTTGCTTACCATCGTTTCGGCTTGTTCGACGATCGACGGCATGAACCCTTTCGGTTCGTCAAAGACCGGCGTCACGCCCGCAACCGCGACGTCGACGACGCCAGGTCTCGCGATCGACCGCAAGACCGGGTACCCGCCCTACGCGATGATGAAGGGAACTGTGCTGATCGCGCCGCACGGCGGCAAGCGCACGGACTATTACTTCTGGCTGAACGAAAAGAACACCGAGAAGGTCGTTCGCTATCTCGAGGAAGAGAACAAGTACGCGGCTGAGGTTTTGGCGCCGACTGCAGACCTGCAAAAGACACTGCGCGACGAAATTCGCGCGCGGGCTGGGGCGGTGCAGGGTACGCCGCCGTTCAAGGATGGCGGCTATTGGTACTACGAGCGTTATGCCTCAGGTGCGGATTACCCTGTGATCGCGCGGCGCAAGGGGTCGATGGAAGCGCCGGAGGAGATACTGCTCGACGGGCAGTTGGAAGGACCCCGCCGGCAGCAATTCAAGGTGAACAACTATGGCGCGTCGCCGGACGGGAACATTTTTGCCTACGGGGTCGATTATGCGGGCGACCGTTGGCACAACATCGTGTTGCGCGACACGCGTACGGGCGCAGCGCTGTCCGACAAGATCGAACATGCGGCCGCCGATTTTGCGTTCGCGAGCGACAGCAAGACTTTGTTCTATCTGAAGCTCCAAGCGGGGACAGCACGTGCCTATCGGCTGATGCGGCATGTGATCGGGACCGATACGAAAACGGACAAAGTCGTCTACGAGGAAAAAGATCAGCAGTTCGAGATAGGGTTGAAGCGTTCCAAGGGCGGGCGCGTTCTGTTGCTGACCAGCGATCAGACGAATACCTCCGAAGTGCGAGTTCTGGATGCGGCGAAGGCTGACGCGCCTTGGGTCGTGATCAAGCCTCGCGCGAAGGGCGTGCGGTACTATGCGGAGGAGGTGGCCGGCACGCTCTACATACGCACGAACTTGCAGGCGCCGGACTTCCGGATTGTGAAGGCCGCATTGGCCACGCCGTCGCAGTGGAGCGAAGTCGTGCCGACGCAGGCGGGCGTGTATATTGAGGCGTTCGACATCGTCGCGGGCACGGTGGCGCTGGACGAATACGCCAAGGGCGGACCGCGGATCCGGCTTGTCGACCTAAAGACCGGGAACGAGAAGTATGTGACGCCGGATGCGCCGGCGGGGCACATTGCGTTTGCCGATACGTTTAACTTCCCGGGTCTTCGCAACGTCGACGACGACGCTACGAGCCTGCGCTATGGGTTTTCTTCGCCGGTGCATCCGGACACAATCTACGATTACGACATTGCGACGGGTACGAAGAAAGCGGTGCAGCGTCTGCAAGTGCCGGGCTTCAATACGGCGGCCTATGCGGTGGAGCGCGCTATGGCGCCCGCCAAGGACGGCAAGCAGATTCCGATCACCTTCGCCTACCGGCGCGACAAGTTTAAGCGCGGAGACAGCCCCGTGCTCGTCTATGGCTACGGCTCCTACGGGTCCAGCAACGAGGCGGTGTTCAAGGCGCGTTGGCCGAGTTTACTCGACCGGGGGGTCGTCATCGCCTACGCGCATGTACGCGGTGGCCGGGAGTTCGGTGAGGCGTGGTATCAAGACGGCAAGCTTCGCAACAAGAAGAATACGTTCACCGACTTCATTGCGGCGACCGAGTACTTGGCTGAAGAAGTGGGCGATCCGAAGCGGATGTTCGCGATGGGGCGCAGTGCCGGCGGTCTTTTGATGGGCGCGGTCGCCAACATGCGGCCGGAGCTTTACAAGGGAATCGTGGCGGGTGTTCCGTTCGTCGATGTCGTGACGACGATGCTGGACGAATCCATTCCGCTGACGACGTTCGAGTATGAGGAATGGGGCAACCCGGCGGAGGTCGGCGACTATCAGTACATGTTGAGCTATTCGCCGTACGATCAGGTGGACAAGCGCGACTATCCGGCGATGCTGGTGCTCGCCGGTTACAACGATAGCCAGGTCGGTTACTTCGAGCCGGCGAAGTGGGTGGCGAAACTGCGGCGGTTGAAGAGCGACCACAACCCGCTGCTCTTCCGTACGAACATGACAGCTGGGCACTCGGGCGATTCAGGGCGCTATGGGCGCGTCGAAGAGGACGCGCTGATCGGCGCGTTCGTGCTTGATCAGGCCGGACTGAATCCAGGGAACAAGTCGGCGAGTAAGGACTAGCTCGCCGGGGCGTCGTCCAAGACGAACTACTGCGGCGACGCCTCCGCGAGCGCGGCTTCGAGATGCGCCACGATCTTCGGCCAGCCGTCGGCACGGGCGGCATTGTTGCCGTCGTCGGTGCCGCCGAGGCTATCGAGGCGGTCGTAGCTCGGGTTCGCCTTGTCGACGGGCAGACCCATGACCGCGTGACCTGCGTTGTCGTAAGCGAGGACGGCAACCGCCGGGCCGCCGCTCGCGTCGGCGCGAGCTTTGATTTGGTCGGCCATCGGGCAGGCGGGCCAGAGCGTGTCGCCCTTGCCGCAGATCAGCAGCACCGGTGCGCGTGTCTTTTCGATCGGGATGATCGCGTCCTGGTGCTTTGAAAGCTGGAGCAGGCTTGCTTCGTAGATGTCGGCGACGGGGCCGCCATATTCCTTTGGCTGCGCATAGGGCAGGAACGGAATTGGCTTTCCGTCGAGGTTCCATGAGCCGCCCGGTGGATTGAAGATCATGTTCATGATGTTCCAGTCGATGCCCTGCCATGCGACGCTGGACGGCATTGCGGCCACGACGGCGCGCAAGTCCGGGTGGCGGGTCGCGACAATCAGTGCGGCCTCGGCGCCTTTCGAACCACCGACGATGCCGATGCGTGCGGCATCGACTTCGGGTTGCGCTTTCAGCCATTCGAGGGCGCGATCGAAAGTTTCGAGCGGGACGAACTCCAGTTTCGCCGGTTGGCCGGGGGCGGCGAAGTACGACACTTGCAGTACGGCGAAGCCCTTTGCTTGTAGAGCCTTGGCCATGCGGCCGACGCCCGGGCTCAAGCCGCCCTCGGAACCGCCGAGCAAAAGGACACCGGCGCGTTTGCCATTGCGTTGCGGTGGATAGTAGTTCGCGAGCAAGCCGTTCTCGGTGATCCGGCGGCCTTCCGGTGCCGGGTCGGCCACGACGACTTCGGGTGCGAAAGGGTTTAGCGCCCAGATCGCTGCAACGCTGGCGACCGCGAGGCCGATCAGCACGAGAATCGTATACAAGAGAAAACGCAGCACGCGCATCCGGACCCCCACGGAAGAGCGATCAGCCTAGCACGCACGGCTTAGGTTCGGGGAGTGGGGACCGTATCGCGGAAACGCACGTCGTTGAAGGCCCAGAGCGCGATGAAGCCGAAGGCGCCGGTGACGTGCCAGAGCGCGTGGAGGCTCAAGAACGGGGAGACGATCGTGTCGTTTTTTGCGGTCGCCATCAGCATTCCGGCTACGAAGATGGCCGTGACGAGCAGGAGCAACGGCATCGCTTTCGGTGGGATCGCTTTGCGCTTGAGGTAGAAGAGGATGGTCGCCGCAAGCGAGAAGGCAATCAGCCAGGATTGACCGGGCTTGAAGCCACCCCAGTTGCCGAAGCCGACGAGATAGCCGCCAGCGGTCATGCGGTCGTAGAAATGCCAGGCGACGCCGATCAGCATTGCGGCGGTTGCGGTTGGCCTCGCCCAGCGTTGCGTTTCCTTCGTGTAGAAGTCGGCGAGAACGGCGAGCACGATTCCCCACGCGACGACGATGTTCGAGCCCGTATCGAGGAACGCCCAGACCCAGCGCTCGAAGAACATAGGGTTCGTCTCGCCGAAACCGTGCAGCGTGATGGTGAAGACGCCGGTGATCACGATCAGCCAATAGGCGAACATCCAGCGCGGCGGGTGGCGGTCGACGAGATAACAGAACGCAAGCGGGAGCACGCCTGCGAACAGGGTCGCAAAGCCGGTGATCGTGTTGGCGAGGCCGTAGTTGGGAAGGGTGTCCACTTGTCGCTCTACTGGTCCGGACGAGACCATATTTCCCCCGGTCGAGGGATCACCGCTGGCACCGCAGGAGGCGGTGGTACGCCGTCTGTACAGACCAGATAGTGGCGGTCGGGAGTCGTGGACAGCGCAGGTTTTCCAAGCACCTTGTTCACGAGGCAGCGGAGTGCGTCGTCGTCAAGGAGTGAAGTATCTCGGCCATAGATCTTACGCGCGCTTCTGCTTAGGCCGATGTCGCCTTTGCCCACATCCGCTGTAGCCGCAAAGAGGCCCATCACCTCTGTTTTGCCGAAGGTCGTTCGGAGATGCCAGGCTAGCGATGGCTGGTCGATGAGCCATTCGGTACCGCGCCAGCTCGGTCCGCCACGACACGCGTATCGATCAAGTAACATCGTGGAGAGATAGTCGACCAGACGATCAAGTTGAACGTTGCGCTCGATGATTGATGCCAGCTGCTCCGGCGGTTCGCGATCGAGCGGGTCGGCGGCGGCGATGATGGCGCGGGCTTTGGCGCTGCAAGTTTGGAACATCGACCAGACGGCGTAGCTCTGCCAGGCGAGGAGTAGCGCGACGACTAGGACGCTGAGGCCGATGGTGCGGGTCATCTGATGCCGACCGGTTCGAGAAAGGACTTGCAGTGTCAGGTTAGACGGGAAGCAGTCTTGTGGATAGCTGGAAGACGCCAACCCAGTTCTGTCATCCCGGCAGAGTGATCTGGGCGCCAGGAGATTGGCTCATGCTTTACATCAGCCCGAGTTGCTTCAGGCTCGCGTGACCGTTGCGGCCGATGATCAGGTGGTCGTGCACGCTGATATCGAGCGTCTTGGCGGCTGCGATGATTTGTTTGGTCATTTCGACGTCGCTTGCGCTCGGTGTCGGGTCGCCGCTCGGGTGATTGTGGACCAGGATGATGGCGCAGGCACCGAGTTCGAGGGCGCGCTTCACAACCTCACGGGGGTACACGGGCGTGTGATCGACGGTGCCCCGGTTTTGCACTTCGTCGCGCAGCAACTTGTTCTTGCGGTCGAGAAACAGGATACGGAACTGCTCGGTTTGCTCCCGCGCCATTTGCGCTGTGCAATAGTCCACGAGTGCGCGCCATGACGACAGCGTTACATCGCCTTTTTTTGCTTTTTCGCGGAGCAGGCGGCTCGCCGTGGCGCGGACGATCTTCAGCTGGTCGACGACAACGTCGCCCACACCGTCGATTTCCTTTAGGCGTTCGCGCGGGGCCGAGAGCAGCTCTTCGAGGTTGCCATCAAATGCTTCGAGCATGCGCTTTGCCAGCGGCTTCGTATCGATGCGCGGGATCGCGAAGAGGATCAACTCAAGCAGTTCGTAGTCGGGCACCGCGTCCTCACCGCCTTCGCGGAACCGTTCGCGCAGGCGCTCCCGGTGGCCGAGGTGATGTGGGACCCCGGCGGGCGTTGCGTCAGACATTCCGCGATTGGTCTTGGCTGTTGGCATCGTTCCGCACCCGTGCACGACTTAGAGCCGGAGAATGCGGCAAGGATTTGGCGAGAGATCGCCTGTCGGCTCAAGCGTAGGGCGGCTTGTCCCGGCCGGTGGGCGAGGCTGTGAAGATTTCGACGCCGGTCGCCGTCACGCCCACCGTGTGTTCGAACTGGGCGGACAGCGAGCGGTCTTTCGTGACGGCGGTCCAGCCGTCGTTCTTCAGCTTAACGCCGAACTTGCCGGCGTTGATCATGGGTTCGACGGTGAAGATCATGCCTTCCTTGAAGGCGAGACCTTTGCCGGGCTGTCCGTAGTGCAAGATGTTCGGGGCGTCGTGGAAGACTTTGCCGACACCGTGGCCGCAAAAGTCGCGGACGACGGAATACGAATGGGCTTCGGCGAAGGCTTGGATCGCGTGGCCGACGTCGCCGGTCGTTGCGCCGGGTTTGATGGCCGCGATGCCGCGCATCATGGCTTCGTAGGTGACGTCGACGAGGCGACGGGCTTTCAACGGCGGGTCGCCGGCGATGTACATGCGGCTCGTGTCGCCGTGCCATCCATCGACGATCGAGGTCACGTCGATGTTCAGGATGTCGCCGTCTTTCAGTTCGCGGTCGCCGGGGATGCCGTGACAGACGACTTCGTTCAGCGAGATGCAGCTGGAGTGGCGGTAGCCGCGGTAAAAGATCGTGGCTGGTATGGAGCCGGCGGCGCGGACGAAGTCATATATGAGGTCGTCGAGTTCGCCGGTGGTGACGCCGGGCTTCACGTGATCGGCGATCATGTCGAGGCAGGCGGCGGACAGTCGGCCCGCCTTGCGCATGCCGGCAAAGCCTTCGGGCCCGTGGAGCTTTATCGCGCCTGACGAGCGGGTGTCGTTGAGGGTTGTCGCGGTAACGTAAGTCATCGGGGGTGCCTGTTACACGGCCATGATATAGGACGCCAGAGGAACTTGGCATATGGGCGGTTAAGGATGGACGGACACAGGCGCGGAGCCGCGATTTTGGTGATCGGGGACGAGATTCTGTCCGGCCGGACACAGGACACAAACACCGGCTATATCGCGCGCTGGCTGGCTCAGTTGGGTATCCCCGTGGGCGAGGCACGGGTCGTGCCGGATATCGAGGCGGAGATCGTGGCGGCCGTCCGGCATCTGAGCGGGCGCTTCGACTACGTGTTTTCGACCGGGGGCATCGGGCCCACCCACGACGACATCACGGCCGATTGCATGGCAAAGGCGTTTGGGACGGGAATCGACTTTCACCCGACTGTGTTTGCGGCGATGGCGACGCGCTATGCATCGATGAATATCGGGCCGTTCAACGAGGCGCGTCAGCGGATGGCGCGCATTCCGTACGGAGCCAGCTTGATCGCCAATTCGTTGTCGGGCGCGCCCGGGTTTCAACTGGGGAATGTGTTTGTGATGGCCGGCATTCCGGCTGTGATGCAGGTGATGTTGGAGGATGTGCGCGGGCGGCTCGTCGCGGGGAAGCCGCTGAGTTCGGTGACGGTGAGCGCGCATCTCGGCGAGGGTATGATCGCCGCCGGGTTGGCGGCATTGCAGAAGAAGTTTCCGGACATTCCGCTGGGCAGCTATCCGTTCAGCAAAGAAGGCCGATTCGGCACGAGTTTGGTTGCGCGCGGGAACGACGCGGCAAAGCTTGCAGAGGTGAAGGCGGGGTTGGAGGCCTTGGTTCGTGCGGCCGGGGGCGAGCCGATCGAGTAGCATCCGCGATGGCTTCTGTTTGGGGTCCCATGCATGCTAAAGCCCGCAGAAGGTGATTTGCCCTCTTGGCGGAACTGGTAGACGCAACGGACTTAAAATCCGTCGTTCGCGAGGACGTGCCGGTTCGAGTCCGGCAGAGGGCACCACGCTTCGCCTTTCGGCTACGCGTGGCGCTGCCGTTCATGCCGCTTTGCGGCGGCCGCGGGCGACGGGGACACGACCGAGGCCGATCTTTTTCGCGAACTGCGAGCGCAGCCGCGCATAGGCCGGGGCCACCATGGGATAGTCGTGCGGAAGGTCCCACTTCTTGCGGTATTCCTCGGGGCTCATATTGTACTGCGAGCGCAGGTAGCGCTTCAGCATGGTCAACTTTTTCCCGTCCTCGAGGCAGATGATGTAATCGTCGCCGATCGACTTCTTGACCGTGACGGCGGGTTTGCGTTCGGCTTCGACGGCGTGACCTGCCGCCGTGCCGGAGAGCGCCGCGTGTATTACGGCAATGAAGCCGGGAAGTTCGCTCATCGGGACTTGATTACGGCTAACGTAAGAGCAGACGAGGTTGGCCGTCAGATCTATGTAACGGTCGACGGCGGAGGGGCCCTCTTCCTTGTCCGTTTGTTGTTCGCTTTTCGTTTTGCGCGGCATCGTCCACTCCCACTCGCTGTACAGCTTGGACGATTGCTTACATTCGCAACTCTACGTGGAACAGATGCCAAACGTGGCAAAATTTCTATTCACACTGTTCTGGGCGTAATTTGATCCGCTTCAAGTCGTGGCGGGTGGCAGTCGCATCGTGATGACCTTACGGCTCGTCGTCTCGTAAGCACTGAACAGGATCGCGATTTGTCGGCGGCGCCAGGTTGTGGTCATAGTGAGCACTCGCGCGCATCGGTGCGGCGGCTTTGAGGAGCGGACAGCTTTCATGACAACGCAAACAGCGCCGAAAGACCGGATCAAGGCTTCGTGGTTGCTTGCGTACTCGTTGCCCGGGCTGCCGATCGCGGCGCTGGGATTGCCGCTTGCCGTTCATCTGCCAAATTTTTATGCGGTCGAAGTGGGGTTGGGCTATGCGGTCGTCGGATGGATTTTCGGCGCGGCACGGTTCTTCGACGTGTTCCTCGATCCAGTCATGGGCGTGGTTTCGGACGGCGTCCGGACGCCGTGGGGGCGGCGGCGCATATGGATGGTGTTGTCGATCCCGATCATGATCTTGGCGTCCGTCATGGTTTTTATGCCAAGTCCCGGCGTGTCGGCGACGTTCGTCGTTGCGGCGATCGTGTTGCTGTTCGTCGGCTGGACGATGCTTACGATTTCGCACCTCGCGCTGGGCGGCGAGTTGACCAACGACTATCACGAGCGGTCGCGCGTGACCGGCGCGCGCGAGGCGGCGCTGCTGATCGGGGTTATCACCGTGCTGCTTTTGCCGGTGTTCATTCAAAGCCAAGGCGGCGACCGGTTTGCCCAGATCGCCTCGATGGGCTGGTTCATCATCGTGACGTTGCCGATCTCTGTTGCGATCTTGGCATTCGTCATCAAGGAGCGCGATACGCCGCCTGCGCCGCATTTGCCGATGGGGCAAGCAATCGCAGCTATCGGCAATAACGTTCCGCTGCGCTATGTGCTGTTTTGCGATCTGATCTCAGGGATTTCCGGCGGCATCGTCGCTACGCTGTTCATCGCGATGGTCGCCGTCGGGCTTGGGCTGCCGAAGGAGGCGAACGTTCTGCTGCTCATCTACTTCATGATGGGCATGCTGTTCATTCCGCCGATGATCCGCCTCAGCAAATGGTTGGGCAAGCATCAGACGCTGGCGCTCAGTTGCCTGTTCAATGCGGCCGTGTTGCCGCTTATGTTTTTCATACCCAAAGGCGACTTTATGCTGTCGGCCGCAATCTTCGTTCTACTCGGCGCGAATATGTCGGTTGGACCGTTTCTCTACCGTGCGATCATGGCGGACGTCGCGGATCAGGATCACGTCGAGACGGGGCGTCCCAGAGCCGGCGTGTTCTTTGCGCTTCTCGCGATGACGAACAAACTCGGCTACTCGTCGGCGATCGTGTTTTCGTTTGTGTTCCTCGATTGGATCGGGTTTCAGGAAAAGGGCGTGAACAGCGACGAGACCGTGCTGCAGATGATGATGTTCTACATCATCCCGGCGAGCATCGTGAACGTGATCGTCACCGCCGTGATGTGGCGCTTCCCGCTGGATGAGGCCAAGCAAAGCGAATTGCGCCGGCTCATCGAAGAGCGGAGCGCGGCCGGAACCGCGATTGGCGCGAGGGTCGGGCACAAATTGGAAGAAGAGCCCGAACTCCCTGCGCCAAAGCCTGCGGAGTAGCGTTTCATGGCTGTGCTTTGCGTCGATGGGGTCGATATCTCCTATAGCGACCAGGGTGTCGGCGACGGGGTCGTGCTCGTGCATGGGTTTGCGGCCAGCACGCAGGAGAATTGGGGTAAGGCCGGGTGGCTTTCGATGCTCACGCGCGCGAACCGGCGCGTTGTCGCCATCGATCTGCGCGGGCATGGGCAAAGCGCGAAGCTCCACGATCCCGCGGCTTACTCGTTGGGGTTGATGGCGAACGATGTGCTGGCCGTCGTCGAGCACTTGCAGATCAAGAAGCCGGATTTGATCGGATTCTCGCTGGGCGCGCGCGTGGTGCTTGAACTGTTGCGGCAGCGGGGCGACCGGTTCTTGCTCGGCGCTCTTTGCGGTGTCGGCGACCTTTTGATCAACCCGCGGACCGATCGCGACCCGGAGGCGTTTCCTGCTGCGATGGAGGCCGGATCGGCCGAACAGGTGACAGACGACATGGCGCGGCGGTTCCGCTTGTTCGCCGAGGGGCAAGGGCAGGATCTGAGGGCGCTTGCTGCCTGCACGCGCGGACTCAACGCCAGCGGCGCCGGATGGGCGCGCGAGACGTTGGCGGCGATCAAGAACGAGACGCTGGTGGTTGCGGGGTCTGGTGACGATTTGGCGGGTTCGCCGGAGGCGCTTGCAGCGTGCTTTCCCAACGCCAAAGGAAAGCGCATCCCAGGCTGCGGCCACATGGACTGCCTGACGCAGCCGATGTTCAAAGCGGCATTGATGGATTTTTTAGCGGGTGTGCCGGACTAGGTCCGCTCAACAACACCCGCAACCGCCGGCAAGCATGATGCCGTCTTTGTGGTAAGCGCTGGCGACAGCGGTCCGCGAGAGTTCGCTGCTTTTCTGGAAGTCGGCTTTGGCAGCGGCGCGCAGCTCTGTGCTGGCGAAGAAGTCGAGGGTCGTCATCGCAAGGGCCTTGGCGCCATCTACAACGGCTTGGTCGGCGCGCTCGGACTTCGCGTAGGCCGTGAACTCGGCGTTGTGGATCGTCACGTTGGCTGGCGAGACTTGGATGATCGGGTGGATCGAGGGGACGCGATGGCTGACGTTGCCCATGTCGGTCGAGCCTGCGAGACCCGGCGGCAGCATAGCGGGATCCAGCAGTTCGCGGCCGAGGGCTTTGGCGTTGGCCTCATAGGCGTAGGCGAGCGGCCAGTTGGTTTTGAGGTCGAGGCAGTCCACGCGGCCCCAATTCGCTTCGAGCCGCGTGCCGGAGCTAAGCGCGCCCGCTTCGAAGCAGGCTTGGACGCGCTTCTTGAGTGCGGCGAGTTCGACGCCGTTGCGGGCGCGGACGTAGAAGCGGCCAGAGGCGCGTTCCGGTACGATGTTCGGCGCCATGCCGCCTTCGACGATGATGCCGTGGATACGTTCGGTCTGTTGGATGTGCTGGCGAAGTTGCGCGATCGTTTGATAGGCGGTGACGAGTGCGTCAAGCGCGTTCAAGCCGCGCGCGGGCATCGCGGACGCGTGGGCGGCGCGGCCGTGATAGATCACTTCGACTTCGGCGAGTGCGATGACCGGCATCGTCACCATGTCGAAGCCCGCGGGGTGGACCATCATCGACGCGTCGACGCCGTCAAAGGCGCCGTGTTGGGCCATAACTTCCTTGCCGCCGCCGCGTTCTTCGGCGGGGGTGCCCATGTAGCGGACGCGGCCGGTGAGCTTCGCGCCGAGCTTTGAGAGGCCGAGGGCGGCGCCTAGGCCAATGGTTGCGATGACATTGTGGCCGCAGGCGTGACCGATGCCGGGCAGCGCGTCGTACTCGGAGAGGAGGCTCATCACGTCGGCGCCTTTGGTGCCGAATTCCGCCGCATAGGCCGTGGGGAGGCCGAAGGCGCCCCGCTCGACGGCGAGCCCATGATGCTCGACGGTTTTGGTGAGTAGGCTGGCGGCGAACTTTTCCTCAAATGCCAGTTCCGGGTTAGCGTGGATGGCGTGGCTGGCCGCCAAGAGTTCGGGCCTCAAAGCATCGATCGCGGCCGAAACCTCGCGCTTCAAAGTTTCCAGCGACATGGCTTAAGGTCCTTCATCAAAGTTCGAGCCCAGCCTCGCGCAGAGTGGAGATGAGGTCAAATGCCGACATTGGTTGTACCCGGCGATATCCGTGTTGCCTACGAGGTGGTCGGCGAGGCGTGCGAGGGCAAGCCGCCGATCGTGCTGGTGCATGGGTTTGCGTCCAACCGGGGGACGAATTGGCGGGCGCCTGGATGGTACGAGACGCTGACGCAAGCGGGGCGGCAGGTCATCGCGCTTGACGTGCGCGGGCACGGCGAAAGCGACAAGCCCCATGATGCCGATGCGTACAACGAGGGCGAGTTGGCGTGGGACATCGAGCGTTTGCTCGATCAACTGGGGCATGATCGTGCCGACATCATGGGCTACTCGATGGGCGGGTTTATCACGCTGCGTCTGTTGCATGACAATGAGGCGCGTGTCCGGCGGGCTGTGATCGCGGGCGTGGGTGAGAATTACTATGGGCGCGGGGCTGTGGAGACGGATGCGATCGCCGCGGGCTTGCGGGCATTGAACGCTGCGGACGTTGAAGGTGCGGTCCCACGGCAGTTCCGCTTGTTCGCGGAGCAAGGCAAGAACGATCTGGAGGCGCTAGCGCTTTGCATGACGCGCGAGCGGCGATCGTTTGCGGCTGGCGAGTTCGAGGAGCTTGGCGTACCTACGCTGATCGTCGTCGGCGAGAAGGACACGATCACCGGGTCGCCAGGGCCGCTCGCCGAGGCGCTACCGGGGAGCCACACGGTGATCGTCCCGGGGCGGGATCACATGACATGCGTCGGCGACAAGACGTACAAGGCGGCGGTGCTGAGCTTTCTCGATTTCTAGAAACGAAAAAGCCCCCGCGGTTCGCGCGGGGGCTTCGGATTCTGGTTTGGTGGGCGTTAGCCCGGCAGGTTTGCGGTCAATGACAGCACCACACCGTCTTCGCACCAGTCGGCGCCGGCGAAGCACTGTGCTTGGCTCATGTCCGTACCGATCCAGCGGACGTCGATCGCGAAGATCTCCCATTCCGCCGTCAGGCCGAGGTCATAGTAAAGATAGTCGGGCGTTCCGTAGAGCGCGTTGTTGTCGATCCACTGGTAGCCGATGTTTCCCGAAGCCGAGAGTGGGCCCATGAACGCGAAGCTTTCGAGCAGCGGAACGCTGACGCCGCCTTTGAGCGACACCGCGTCGCTGGTTTCGCCGAAGTAGTCCGGGCTCCATGCCAACTCGCCGGAGAGGGACGCTTTGCCGAAGTCGTAACCCAGGCTGGCGATTAGCTCGAAGTAGTCGTAGTCGTTGACCGCGGGCAGGTAGTCAGCATCGGCATACCAGTAGTAGACGGCCTTGATGCCGCCCGACAGCTGCTCGCTGAAGGCGTGATTGTAGCCAGCAGTGAAATCTACTTCGATGCTCGAGTCGTCAGTCGTGAAGACGCCCGCGTCGTTGAAGTCGATGGTCGACGCCCAGACGTTGCCAAAGAAGCCCGACGCATGGTCGTACTGTACCCAACCCTGAATCGCACCACCGCGATCCGATTGGCTCACGCCGCGGAAGCGGTAGTCGCTGGTCAGCGATACGCCAGCCGTGAACGGGCCCCAGGGACCTTCTTCTTCGGCGTAAGCCGCCGGTATGCTCGCTATCGCTGCGGCGGCAAATACGCCCGCCATAAGTGTCTTCTTCATACTGAGCCTCTTTCACACACGGGGTTGCAGACAAACGAGACCGTGTGTGGGGCACGCGGCTCGAACTAGTTTCCTTCGCATTAAGTCTTGCGCGGGGGGTGGTTTACAACGCGTTAACGCGTGTGTGCCGGGCATGCGGCAAGCGCGGCGAGTGCGCTGAAAATGTCACGCGGGTTGCGGCGCTCAGGTATCAGGCAAAGTGCCTTCGTCGTGGGCGGCGGTTGCATAGAAAAAGGGCGGCGCGCACCCGAGTGCGCGCCGCCCTGAGCCGTAAGACGTCGTTCGTTCGAATCAGGGGAACGTGAAGCTTGCCGTTCCGACGAATCCGCCTTCGCAGAGGTTTGTGCCGCCGAAGCAGTCGAGTTCGCTCAAGTTCGTGCTGACATAGCGCGCATCGAGCGTTAGGCGGCCGAGCGCGACGCTGACGCCGACATCCCAGTACAGCCAGTCGTCGGTGCCGAAGGCAAAGTTGTCGTCGATCCACTGGTGGCCGACGTGGCCGCTGGCCGAGAACTTGTCCCAGAGCGGAACCTCGATACCGGCTGCGGCGGCGACCGCGGCGCCCGACTCGAAGAAGTAGTCGGGGCTGTAGTTCAACTCGGCCGACAGCGCGATGTCGCCCAGGTCGTGGCTAAGCGAGGCCTGGAGTTCCCAATATTCGTAGGTGGCCGGGCTCTCAGGGTAGTGGTAGTACGTCGCTTTCACGCCCGCTTCCGTGCCTTCGCCGAGCGAGAAGCTGTAGCCGGCGTAGAGGTCAAGCTCCATGTACGACGAGGTGTCGCCGGTGTCGCTGAAGTCGATATTGGAGGCCCAGGCTCCGACGTAGAAGCCGCTTTCGGTCGTGTAGTCGAACGACCCTTGGAATGCGAAGTCGCGTGAGCCTTGGCTCTGGCCGCGGAAGCGATAGTCCGAAGTTGCGGTCAGCGTGATCGAGATCGGCCGGTGGGCCTCCTCGCCGCCTTCTTCACCATCGGCCAGCGCAGGTTGTGTGAAGCTGGCTGTCGCAGCCAAGCTCAGCGCCAAAAGCGTTCTCTTCATTCTCAGGTACCCCCACCGCAATATGCCGGTCCCCCCGGACCGTCCCCATGGACTATCAGAAGCCCGAAGTCTGTTTTGTGGCAACGGCTTAGCGGCGGATTCTAGTGTTGTTTGGGCAACACAACCGCGAATGAGTCTCGTTGCAGGGGTGACAACCCTGGGGCTGACGTCAGGATTGGCGCTTGGTTACCCCGGCCAAGGCGAGGTGGTGGCCTGCGTCGGCGAGCAGGAGTTCGCCTGTAATGTGCCTTGCGCCTTCACCGCAAAAGAAGGCGACGGCTTCAGCGATGTCCTCCGGTGCGCCCGCACGGTGGAGCGGCGTCGACTGCTTGTTGTGCTCGACGATGCGGTCGTAGGTCGCGGCGTCGAAGCGATCGGAGAACCAGCGCGTGCCGACGAAGCCAGGGCAAACGGCGTTGACGCGGATCTCGGGCGCAAGCGCGCGGGCGAGCGACAACGTCATTGTGTTGAGCGCGCCCTTCGATGCCGCGTAAGCGACGGAAGAACCGACGCCTAGAACGCCCGCAACGGACGAGACATTGACGATGCGGCCGAAGCCGCTCTTGCGCAGAAGCGGCGTGCAAGCGCGGATCATTTGGAACGAGCCCACGACGTTGACTCTGTAGATGCGCAAAAAATCATCCGCGGTAAGGCCGTCCAAGTTTGCGTGATCGGCAAAGACGGTCGCGCCCGCGTTGTTCACGAGGATGTCGACGCGGCCCCATTTGTCCGCGACTTGGCTTGCGATGCGGCGGCAGTCGTCGTCGTTGCCGACGTCGCCTTGAGCCAACACGGCATCAACGCCTTTGGCCTTTACAGCGGTGAGCGTTTGGTCAGCTTCCTTCAGGCTTTTCGTGTAGTTCACTGCGACGCGCACGCCCGCTTCGGCGAGGCGGAGCGCCACGGCGGCGCCGATGCCAGTGCCCGACCCGGTTACAATCGCGACATGGTCTTTCATGTTCATGGGCGGCCCTCCTATCGGCCTTGGAAGTGGGGTTTGCGCTTTTCGAGGAAGGCTTTGCGGCCTTCGGCGTAGTCGGCGCTGGTCATGCAGGTGGCGACGGCGCGGTGGGCTTCCGCACGGTCTTCTTCCTTCGCGGAGAGAGCGGCGCGGATCGCCTTCTTTGCAGCCAGGATCGTGAGCGGTGCGTTTTGCCCGAGCATGGTCGTATAGGCGTCGATCAGGTTGTCGAAGCCGGCGATCGGGGCGACGGCTTGGATGATGCCGCGCATCAGAGCTTCTTGGGCGTTGTAAGTCTTGGCTGTGAACAGCATCTCAGCAGTTAGGGCGGGGCCAAGCTTTGCGACCAATGCTTCGGTGCCGGCGAGACCGTAGCCGATGCCAAGTTTGGCGGCAGGGATGCAGAACCTCGAATTGTCGGAGGCGAGCCGGACGTCGCAGGCCATGGCAAGCGCCATCCCGCCACCGAAGCAGATTCCCCTAATGGCAGCGACGACGGGCTTCGAACAGCGTTCGAGCGAAAGCATCGCCTGGTAGGTTGCAGTGTCGTAGGTTTTCGCGCCGTCGGTTGTCGCGCGATTGCCTTCGAACTCCGATATGTCCGCGCCGGCGGCGAAGGCCTCGTCGCCGGCTCCCTTGAGGACAATGGCTCTAATGGCCTGGTTTTTCTCGAATTCGGCGATGATTTCGGGGATAGCTCGCCACATATCAAGGCTCAGTGCGTTGCGCCGTTCGGGCGCGTTGAGTACGAGTGTACCTGTGGAACCGCGAACTTCGGCGATGAGCTTTGACGTCATGGAAGGCCTGAATACGAGGGTGCTAAGACGGCGCAGGCGAAGCCCGCAGCCGGCGGGGGAGACCATCAAAGTTGTTCTCATCCGCCACGGCAAGCCCGATGTCGCGCCGTCGAAGCGGCTGACGCACCGCAAATTTGAGGATTACATCGAAACTTACGAGAAAGCGGGGCTCGACCCGGACAGTGCGCCGCCGACTTGGCTCGTCGATCTCGCACGCGATGCGCGGCGTGTCTATGCGTCGGACCGGCCCAGGGCCCGCGAGAGCGCGCGGGCGCTCGCGCCACATGCAGAGCTTGAGCTCAGCCCTCTTTTCATGGAAGCGCAGTTGAAGTCGCCGAAGCTGCCGCTGGTCAAGATGAAGCCGCCGGCGTGGGCGATTATCGCAAGGCTTGCCTGGCATGCAGGGCATGACGGCGGCATCGAAGACTTTAGCGACGCGAAGGACCGCGCGGCTAAGGCCGTCGACATGCTCTCGGCAGAGGCGCGCGAGAGCGGTCTCGCGGTACTCGTGGCGCACGGCTACTTCAACGCGATCGTTGGTCGTGCGCTTTCGAAACGCGGTTGGCGTAAGCACGGACGGCACCGCGCTAAATTCTGGAATGCGGTCGTCTACGAACTCAGTTCGCACGAAGCATAGTTCGACTTCGCTTCACGCCAACGATACGTGATTTTCGTCTCTTCGCGTTAGCGCCTCCTCCACCGATACTTGCGAGTATGGGCTTTCAGGGAGGGGTGTTCATGAGCGATTTTCTGACGCCGATTGCGGGTGTGTCGCTTGAGAAATATGCAGAACTTGTCGTGAAGATGCGTGGCGTCTTGCGCGATGCCAATGCGTGTGCCGCGATCGCCGAAGTGCACGGCGTGAGCCGCGCGGCTTGGGACCGCGCGATGCAAGGCTGGGAAGCGCGACTGACGAGCGACGCAACGCCGGCAGCGCTACTTGCGACGTATTACGACTTTTATCGCGACGCGCTTGCGCTGCATGCGCGTTCGCAGATGATCGCGAACTTCAACATCGCGCGTTGCGTCGCTAAGGCCTCCACTCTTTCGCGACGGCCTCGAACGATGGCCGCGGACGGTCCTCGATCGGTTCGGCCGGGTGGCCTAGATATATGAAGCCCGCGATGCGTTCGCCGGCCGTGAGGCCGAGGCCTTCACGCACGGCCGGATGATAGGCGTACCACTCCGTAATCCAGTTCGCGACGAAGCCCATGGCGTGGGCAGCGATGCAGAGTGTTTGACAGGCGGCGCCGGCGGACAATGTTTGCTCCCACTCGGGGATCGGCGTGCCTTCACGCACTCGGCTCACCACGCCGACGATGACGGGCGCGCGCATGAAGCGTCCGCGTTCCTGCGTGATGCGCTCGTCGGTGGCGTTGGGCTCGGACTGTTTAAGTGCGCGAACAAGCAGTTCGCCGAACCTTTCTCGCGCGTCGTTTTTGAAGATCAGAAATGCCCATGGCGCTAGTTTGCCGTGATCGGGCACGCGTGATGCCGCTTGGATGAGCGTGCGGATTTGTTCCTCGCTCGGGCCGGGGCCTGTCATCCGTTTTGCGGAACCGGAGCGACGGCTTAACAAGAGATCGAGCGCTTCGGGCGCGGCGATGTTCAGTTCCGGCATGCAAAACCTCGCGTTAATTCACGAAAACCGCGGTTGTTAACCTGGCGTCACGCTTGCTTGATAGGCTCGCGGTAAGACCCCATCTGTATTAAGATGGTTTCCATGGATAACAAGCGTTCGATGCCCGTCATTGCCGAGAAGTTCGCGGTTTGCGACCCCGTGTGGTCCGACCTGCGGGAGGAGGCTATCCGCGCGGCGGCGGCCGAACCCGCGCTCGCGAGCTTCGTGCATGCGACGATCCTCAATCATGAGCGGTTGGAAGAGGCGCTGACCTATCACCTGGCGCAGAAGCTCGGGAACGATGATGTCGGCGCGATGCAGGTGCGGCAGGTGTTCGATCAGGCTTTCGCGGATGAACCGACGCTGGGCGATGAAGTGCGCGCGGACCTGTCGGCGGTGTACGAGCGCGATCCGTCGGTGACGACGTATCTGCAGCCGTTCTTGTTCTTCAAGGGATTTTTGGCGATCCAGTCCTATCGCGTGATGCACTGGCTCTACAAGAAAGGCC
>CAYXQB010000024.1:0-19192 GCA_964466435.1 uncultured Flavobacteriaceae bacterium
CCCATCGCGATGGGGCCGTTCACGCTCGGGCCGAAGCCGCCGGAGGTGATGCGGCCCGCAGGGGCGCCGTTCGCGTCGACGATCTCGGCACCCTCACGCGCGGGAGCGCGGCCTTCTGGTTTGATGCCGACGCGGACGCGTTTCGCGCCGTTGAACAGCTGGTCCATGATCTTGTCGGCGCCGGGGAAGCCTTTTTCCAGCTTACGGCGCTTGCCGATGGCCCAGGTCAGGTTTGCTTCGACAGGCGTCGTTTGTTCGTCGATGTCGTGGCCGTAGAGGCAGAGACCCGCTTCGAGGCGCAGGCTGTCGCGCGCGCCGAGGCCGATGGGGGCGACTTCCGCTTGCGCCAGCAGGACGCGGGCGAAGGCGGTCGCGATCGCAGCCGGCACGGAAATTTCGTAGCCGTCCTCGCCCGTGTAGCCGGAGCGGGAGACGAAGAGTTCCGCACGCTCCCAGGTGAACGTCGCGATCGTCATGAACGTCATGGCGGCGACGCCCGGAACGATGCGCTCCAACACGGCCGCGGCCTTGGGGCCTTGCAGCGCGATGAGGGCGCGGTCTTCCAGACGTTCGAGTTTGGCCCTGCCCTTCAGCTTCGCCGCGATGTGAGCGAAGTCGGCATCCTTGGTCGCCGCGTTGACGACAAGGAACAGTGTCCCCGCCTTTTCGGCGCTAAGCGGGCGGCTGACCATGAAGTCGTCGCGGATGCCGCCTTCGTCGTTCAGCAGCAGCGTGTAGCGGATCTGGCCGGGCTTGAGCGCTTTGATCTCGCCTGGCGTCAATGTTTCGAGCAGCGCCGCGATATCCTCGTGGGTGCCTTTGCCCTCAAGATGGAGCCATGCCTGGCCCATGTGCGAGACATCGAAGAGGCCGGCGGCGGCGCGCGTGTGCAGGTGTTCTTTCAAAATGCCCGCCGGGAATTGCACCGGCATTTCGTAGCCGGCGAACGGCACCATCTTGCCGCCGAGTTCCGCGTTGAGCGCGAAGAGCGGGGTTCGTTTCAGATCGGTTTGGGCCTGATCGGCCATGAGGGTTCGGTCTCTCTCTAACGTTCAAGGTCGCATCCTGCTTCGCCAAGTGGCTTCGCAGGACTAACGCCCCTGTCTGTCATGAGGACCTGAGAGATTTCGCCGGCGCATTCAGCGCCCGCCTACCCCGTCGGTGGAACGCCGCCTTCCAAGGCTGCGTTCGCTTTCCAGACTGTCATCGCCTTTGCGGTCCCGGGTGCCTGAGAGATTCCAGGGCGGTTGCTCCTTCGGCGGCGGGCGGTTTGCGCGCCCACTCTCTTCCGCAAAGGGTCGAATGATTGGCCACCGAAGGTGCGCCATCACGGCGGGCCTTCAGCGTTGGAGCGATGTGACCCGCCGGCGGCGCTTAAGTCAACGCGCCAAGATGGCGTAGAATGGGGAAATTGGCCGATTTTCTAGGTCTCAAGCCAGACATCACGGACGGGAGTGGCTGTCCGGCTTGGGTTGTGCCGCGCTACTTCGCGCCGCTCGCCTTCTTCAGGTAGGCGACGACGTTGGCGCGGTCTTGCGGCTTCTTCATGCCGGCGTAGCTCATCTTGCCGCCCGGCACTTTCGCGCGCGGGTTTTCGATGTAATCGGCGATGAGCTGGGTGTCCCACGTGACGGCGTATTTTTTCATCGCCGGCGAGTAGTTGAAACCGGCGCCCGTGCCGGCCTTGCGGCCGAACACGCCATGCAGCGAAGGGCCGACTGCGTTCTTGCCGGCTTCGAGCTTGTGGCACACGGCGCACACACCGAACTTCGTTTGGCCTGCCGCCGCATCGCCGGTGAAGGAGGCACCAGTCGAATCTTTGATGACGACGGGTGCGTCGGCGGCGAGCGCCGATACGGTACCGTGCGTCGCGAATAACGCGATCATGAGAACGCGTGTCAATTTCAAGGTTGTTGCTTTGGAACGCATCGTTACTCTCCATCGAATTCGCGACCGGGACATAGCGCATGAATCGAACACTGCAAGTCTCCCAAACGCCGCGCTGAGGCACAGGCTGCCCGATCCGCCAGTGGCTTTGCGGCAGCCCTAGCGGCAGTCGGGCTGCGGCTTTTTTGCGAAGCGGTGAAGCGGAGAGAAGATCGAGTTCGCCGAGCCCCGTGGCGTCGCCCCGATCCTGCAAGGATGAACATTCAATCTCACCAACGCGCCAGTTCTGTTATGCGCATGGCACCTCCAAGCGTCACCCGACGGAACGGTTCGGCGATACGAACCGCCGACGATCCGCTTGAACTGTGCGCTCGTTGGCATTGACTTGCGGGGTGGTTTTGGCTCCATTTCGTAACAGTCTTAAGAAGGCATTCCTGGAGGATTCGATGATGCGTTCGCTTCTCGCGTGTGCCGCCGTCTGCGTTGCAGCGGCCGCGGTATCGGCTGCCAGTCCTGACGTCGAGAACGCCCTGCGTGTGTTCACGATGGTCGGAAACGACCCGGGCAAATTGAACACGTACTGCGAGATGGCCGACGTCGAGGAGGCAATGGGCGATAGCGAGAACCCCGCAGCCGAAGCGCAGATCGACGCCTACATTAACCAACTGGGGCCCGATTTCGAGACGGCCTGGGACACGTATGAAGGGACTGACGAAGAGTCAGCTGACGGCAAGCAGTTGAGCGCCGCGCTCGATGCACTCGATGACAAGTGTCCGGAATAGAAAATAACATCAGGGTTGAGAGACGCGCTCGAATACAAATTGGTGCGTTCGATCACAGAACGGTCTCGGCCTTCGCGTGCCGCCGATGAACGCATGAGCGCGTTCATCGGCTATTCATTTCGAAATGTTGACAGTCTTCTTGGTGGGCGCGCGCCAATCGGCGGCCGGGTATTAAGCATGCTGCGGCCCCTGTTTCGTCACGTGGCCTGGGGGGACCGTCGCGATGTCTCGCGCGACATTCGCCTGTGATAGTTTTTTAGAATCTCGACTCAAAGAGATTGCGTCATGATCATTGCGTCCCCGTTGGATCTCATCTTCCGCGACCTCTTCTATCGTGTCCGCGGATTCGCTCGCGGGCACGACGTTTTCCTGAAGTTGGAAGGGTTCAACGTCACCGGCTCGATCAAGGTGAAGACCGCGATAGGATTGATTGCGGACCTTGAGCGCCGCGGCCTCGCCAAACCCAATGAGACCACGATCGTCGAATCCTCATCCGGAAACCTCGGCATCGCTTTGAGCCTCGTGTGCGCGATCAAGGGCTACAAATTCATCTGCGTGACGGATGCGAACGCGACCCACGCGAACATCAGGGGCATGGAACTGTACGGGGCGAAAGTCATCGTCGTCGACGTGCGCGACCCCGATGGCGGGTTCCTGCAAACCAGATTCAAGACCATCGACAACATCCTTCAGACCGTGCCGAACTCCATCTGGGTCAATCAGTACGAGAACATCGCGAACAAGAACGTTCACGCCGAGCAGACCGCGAACGAGATCGCGCGGGAGTTCGAGAAGGTCGACTGGATCTTTGTCGGCGCAGGGACCACCGGTACGCTTGCGGGCATATCTGAGAGGCTGCGCGTCGTATTCCCGCATATCAAGATCGTCGGCGTCGAGCCGGTAGGCTCGGTTACGTTCGGCGGCAAACCGGGCAAGCGAAACATCCCCGGCATCGGCACAAGCGTGAGGCCGAAGCTCGCGGACCTCGCCAACCCGGACAGGGTTGTGGCGATAAAGGAGGTGAAGACGGTCGAGACGTGCCTCTCCTTCGTTCGAGATCATCATTTGCTCGTCGGGGGAAGTACCGGAACGGTCCTTGCCGCCGTGCAGCAGCTCGCCGCGGAGTTCAAGCCCGGCGAAACCATCGTCGCCATCTCGGCGGACTTGGGCGACAAGTATCTCGATACCGTGTACGACCCCGCGTGGGTCGAGAGCGTCATTGCACAGCATGCCAAGACGCTTGAAACCGTTTAGGGGAACGATCACGTGGCAGCCGCACCCACCTTCTATGTGGTTTCCGGATCCACGGTCAGGGACGTCATCGGCAAGAACCCCGATCAGATCTTCAATGCGGTCGAGACGGCCTACCGGCTTCATGCGGCGGGAAAGTCCATAAACCCCGACAGCTATTTTCTTCGCTATCCGGAGCAACCGAGAAATCGGATCATCGCGCTGCCGGCCCATCTTGGCGGGTCGATCCAGAAGAGCGGCATCAAGTGGATCTCGAGCTTTCCCGAGAACACGGCCGCGAACTTGGCGCGGGCCTCTGCGGTTCAAATTCTCAACGATCCGACGACCGGTTACCCGCTCGCCTGCATCGAGGCCTCTTTGATCAGCGCGACGCGCACTGCGGCGTCGGCGGCGCTGGCGGCCGAGCACCTCTCGCCTGGACCCCGCACGGCTTCGCTTTGCGTGATCGGGACGGGCGTCATCGCGCGCACGACGGTGGAATGGCTTAAAGCTCGCGACTGGCAGTTCAGCCAAATCAATCTCTATGACGCGAGCGCTGCGGAGGCCGAACGTTTCAGCAAGTGGCTGCACGACCGATACGCCACGCCCGCCATCGTTCGTCACAGCATGGAGGAGGCCGTCGCCGGATCGTCGTTGATCATTTTTGCGACGACGGCGCTCGATCCCTATTTTGCCGACGACAGGCTGCTCGGGCGCACATCGCCGACGGTCCTGCACCTTTCGCTCAGAGACATCTGTCCAGACGTCATTCTGGCCTCGCAAAACATCGTGGACGATGTCGAGCACTGCTTGAAGGCACGAACGTCCGTACATCTGGCCGAGATCGAGACCGGGAACCGGAACTTCATCTCGGGTACGCTGGTCGATGTGATGGAGAAGCGGGTCGCGCTCAACTTCATGCGGCCGCGCATATTCTCGCCGTTCGGACTGGGCGGTCTCGATCTCGCCGTCGCCAGCTTCGTGCTCGAGGCGGCAATTGCGTCGAAGACGGCGATGGCCGTGCCGGACTTTTTCAGCAATTCCACGCGATGGCAGGACTAACGGCCGCGCACGGGCAGCTTACGGATCAGAATTCGACCACCCAAAGAACGGAGAGGACGCGTATCGGCTCGACCGACGTGTCCGAGGAGACGACACGACATGGATGCCAAGGTTAAATCTACCGGACCTGTTTGGAGCTGGAACGAATGGGATCCGCTCGAAGAAGTGATCGTCGGCAATCCCTTGAACGCGCGCTTTCCAACGCCCGACCGAAGCACGCAGCTTGCCGAGTTTCCCGATCGTGCGTTGGAGGCAATTCCCCGCGGCCCTTTTCCTCAACGCATCATCGAGGAGACGGAAGAGGATCTGCAGGCGTTCATCCATGCCCTCGAGAAACAAGGTGTCACCGTCAAGCGGCCAGAGACGTGGCCGCATGAAGCAAAGTTCTCGACGATCAACTGGGAGTCCGAGGGATATTACAACTATTGTCCCCGCGACATCTTTCTGGTCATCGGCGACCAGATCATCGAAACGCCCAACGTCATCCGCAGCCGCCAGCAGGAATCGTTCAGCTATCGCAAGCTGCTGATCGAGTACATGAACGCGGGCGCGAAGTGGTACAGCGCGCCAAGACCCATGCTGCTCGACTCGCTGTTCGACGTCGATTTGGAGAAGCCCACACCGCGAAACGACGAACCGGCTTTCGATGCGGCCAACGTTTTGCGCTTCGGCAACGACTTGATCTATCTGGTCAGCGCCACCGGCAACGAAATGGGCGGGCAATGGCTGCAAACGATGTTGGGCCCGAAGTTCCGCGTCCATTTCCTTAAAGACGTCTACTACGGCAGTCACATCGACTCGACCTTCGTGGCGCTGCGGCCCGGCCTGATCCTCTGCAATCCCGCCCGTCTGACCGACGACACGCTGCCCCCAATCCTCAAGCAGTGGAAGGTGATCTATAGTCCGCCCATGGAGAACACGGGGCGGTACGACGCCGATTACCTCTCGAAGTGCATCGGCAGCGACTGGATCGACATGAATGCATTCAGCATCAATCCGAACCTGGTCGTCGTCGATCGAGATCAGACGGCGCTCATCAAGCTGCTTGAGAAAGAGGGGCTTGACGTGATCGCCATCAAGCTGCGGCATTCGAAGTTGCTGGGCGGCGGGTTCCACTGCGTGACGACCGATATTCGCCGGCGGGGTACGCTCGAGAGATACTTCGATTGAGTGGCGATAAGCTCCGCCCGCAAGTGAGGTGATGCTGTGGCGCTAGCGCTCGTCGCAACGGCGATTGCGGTCTTCCTTCTGCTGACGGTGCTGGCGTGGCGGCGCTATCTCAGGGCGGCGGAGCGCGGGCCGGACGAGAAGATCGACACGTGCCCTTACAGTCTGACGGATGTCTTCGGCGAGCGTCATCTGATCAAGGTGCCGCATCAGGCTGGTGCCCGATGGCTCTTCGATGTCTTCAGCCGTTCGGCCGGGCGGTTCCCTGATCTCACGGCTTTGCAGATTCCTCACACCGGCGAGTCGCTGACCTTCGCCGAACTCGACGCGCGGGCCGAGGCGATGGCGGCAGCCGTGTCTTCCTACCTTACGGGGCCGGACCAAGTGGTGGCCGTGGCCATGTCGCAGGACAACTGGCAGATCGTGGCCTGCCACCTCGGCATCCTTCGCGCCGGCGGCACGGTGATGTTCCTCGATACGACATTGCCGGACGCGCTCATCACCCACATGCTCAACGACGCCAAGCCGGTGGTCGTTCTGACGCGAGGGCAGGAAAGGTTCCGCGATCTGCCGACACTCGATGTGCTCGCCCTGCCGAAGGAGATGGCGCGCCGGAAGCCTCCGACATGGCTCGACGATCCGACGCAACGGCTCGCGACCATCTTCTATACGAGCGGGACCACGGGGCTGCCCAAGGGCGTGGAGTGTCCGCACGCGGGTTACGTCAATCTTGCGCTGACGTATGCGGACTACTTCGATCTTGTTCCCGGCATGGACGCGACGTCGCTCGTCTCGTCGCTCGGCTACGACGGCAGTGTCTCGGAGATGTACAGCGCGTGGGTGTCGGGCTGCGCGGTCGTCATGCTGACCAAGGAGCAGGTTCGCTCCGGTCCCGATCTTGTGCCGATCTTGCGTGAGGCAGAGGTCACGGTTCTCTTCTGCCCACCGGTTCTGCTGACGACGCTTACGCCGAGCCCGGAGATCGATCTGCCCTATCCGCTGTGCCGCTACATCGTGCCGGCGGGTGAAGCCTTTCCTGCGACGCTCGTGGAACCGTGGACGCGCGGCCGACGCCAGATCATCAACACGTACGGTCCCACCGAGGCGAGCACCGATACGAGCCGCCAGAGTTTGCGCCCGGGTGAGCCCGTCACAATCGGGCCGCCGTTCCCCAACGTCACCTACGTAATCCTCGAGGTCGATCAGCTGACTCCGCTACCGCATGGCGAGGCGGGGGAGCTTTGCATCGGCGGCGTCCACTTGGCGCGCGGGTATCGCAACCTGCCGGAGCAAACGGCTCAGAAGTTTATCGTGCATCCGAAGTTCGGCCGGCTCTACCGCACCGGGGACAGGTGCCGGATCGACATTCGGGCTCAGCGCGTGGAGTTCTTGGGCCGGATAGATGCGCAGCTGAAAGTGCGCGGGCATCGCGTCGAGACGCAGGCCGTCGAGGACATCCTCCAGACGCAGTTCGGCGAGATCGAAGCTGCGGTGCTGGACTATCAGAACGAGGCGCTGGTCGCCTTCGTCGCGGCGCCTTCCATCGCCAAAGGCGATGTTTCCGTCGTCGCGCCTGCCCCGGCTGAGTGGGCGGCCCGGGTGACGGCGATCCTTGCGACACAGCTCCCGGAGCCGTCGATTCCGACAAGCATCTTCCTTGTCGAGAAGTTCGTCATGAGTCCGGTGTCGGGGAAGATCGATCGGAAGCGATTGCCGAATCTCGTTCAACTCTTGGGGGCCACCGCCGGCGCGGAACGCGTGCACGACACGCAAGTTCGCGTCGTCGCGACGGATGGGAACGCCGAGTCGAGCCCGGAATGCGAGGAAGTGCTGAGCATCTGCAGGGAGGTGTTCGAGACGCCGCTTGGATTGGACCATGGATTCACCGAGGCCGGCGGACATTCCATTCTGATCGCCCGACTGGCGCAGCGGCTGCAGGCCGCTGGCTGGGCCGTGTCGGTACGCGGACTGCTCAGCGACTGCAACACGGCGCGCAAGGTGGCAAGCCAGCCGCGGCGGGCTCAGCTTGCGGCGATGGCGCCTGCGATGGCCCGGCAAACGGATGTGAACAGCGCCGGGCGCGATGAGGCTGCGGCGGAGGTGCTCTCCGTCGGCTACTTCACCACGTTGCAGGTTCTGTTTGCGACGCTGTCGATCGCCCCTGCCCTGCTGCTCGCTTTCGCCGCCTTCAGCCTCGTGGATGTCGGGACGTTTTTTGCGACCGCGAGCCTGTCGGCGTTCGTGGTCGTCGGCTTCACACTTTACCTGCTCGGCCTTGTGACGCCGTTCGCGCTCCTCCTCATGGCCATGATCGCTCGCGTTCTGTTGGGCGGCGACTTCGCCCGGAACAACGTGACGCCGGGCGTGTATCCCAAGTGGAGCCGAATGCACCTGCGGATTTGGTGCATCGGGCGGATTGAGAGCATGGTGCTTCTCTCGCTTGGCGCGATGTATCGCAGCGCGCCGCTGATGGCGTTCGTGTTGCGCCAACTCGGTGCGCGCGTGGGGCGGAACCTGCAGTGCGCGAGCGATGCTTATCTCGCCGGTCCGCTCGACCTGCTCACGATCGAGGACGATGTCGCCATCCAGACCGGCGCCTATATCCGAACGGCCGTGTGGTCGGGGCCGTATCTGCATGTGGGGCCCATTCGGCTTGAGAGCGGTTGCAAGATCGGCATGCGGGCGGCGGTCGCCAACAATGTGACCGTGGGGCGCGGCACGTGGATCACGCCGTTCACGCCGATCCTCAGCGACACGGGCTCTCACGAGATGTGGGAAGGCGCGCCGGCCCGTCTGACCGGCCGAACCACGGCGTTGAAGCGGACGGCGAACGCGTGCCGGTATACTCAGCCGATCTGGATGCTTGAGACGCTCAACATCCTGATGCAGATCGCCGTGTCGTTCCTTCTCACCGTCGTGCCCACGGCCGCGATCTTCTGGTTCGCTCGCGGTTTGATACCCGCCGGCGAGGCGGCGCTTGGCGGCAACGTCGCCGGTGGCAGCGGCATTCCCGCCGACTATTTTGCGACGACGCCGCTTGCCGAGATCGTTTGGCACCTGGTGCTCTACGCGTTCATCACCAATTGGCTCACCATCGTGGTGGTGTCTTTGCTCGGCTGTCTCTTCATCCGCTGGACGGCCGCGTCGCCGGGGCTCATCCCTTCGCGCGGGCTCAAGGGTGCGCTTCTGCTGTACCGCGTGTCGAAGATGAACGGCATTCAGGCGCTGTGGACCTGGACCGTCACGGGGCAGTACTTGCGGGCGCTTGCAGGCATGCATTTCCCGCGCGTGGGTGGCTCGGAATGCGACCTCATGTTCAACCTTGTCCCGGAGGCCGCGAGCGCGGACTCTCAGATCTTCTGGTCGAACGGCTGTTTGACGAACATGCTCGACGTCGGGGCCGAGCATATGACGCTGCGCCCGCTCGACATGCCGCGGAATTTTTTCGCCGGTAACAACTGTGTGGCGGAGTCCGGCAATCTTCCGTCCAATTTCCTTCTGGGCGTTTCGACGCCGGGCAACGACATTTTGTTTCGCCGTCAGATGCGATCGCGGCTCGGCGCGCCGATCACGGTCGCGGGAAATCCCCCGGTCCGGTTTGCGAGCGCGTCGTTCGAGGCGGAGAACGAAGCGCACAGACGGCCGGGCTTCGCCCTGTTCCTGACCCGCGTCTTCCTCAACGACCTCTTCGGCATCGGCATCCTGCGCGCCACAGAAGGTCTCATCTTCGCGGTTCTGTTCATTAGTCTGACGCGCTGGGGCTTCGATCCGATTGCGGGCGTGCTCGCCGCTTTCCTGGTCACGGAGGCGGGGCTTATCTCGCTGAGCGTCGTCGTGAAAAGGGCGCTGGTCGGACGCGACTGGGGGGCCGATCATACGACGCCGTTTTGGTCGTGGCGGCACTTTGCCTATTTCTTCGCACAGGATTGCTTTTTCGTCTGGTGCCGGGGGCCCATCAGTTTCTTCGCCGGGACCGTGCTCGCGAACCCGATCTTGCGGTGGATGGGATGCGGGATCGGCGCGCGGACGATCCTGACCGAGCCGATGCAATGCTCCGACTGGAACGCGGTGAGCTTCGGCCGCGATTGCGTCGTCGACGGCTTCCTGCAGCTTCACTCGTTTGAGGACATGACGCTGAAGGTGAAGCGAACCCACATCCAGGACGGGTGCGTGGTTGCGGTCGGCGCGACCGTGATGGGCGGGGCGACGATCGCGCGGGATACGACACTGCTGCCGTTGTCGATGGTGCTCAAGGAGATGACCCTTTCCACGGCCGTCTATGAGGGGAGCCCCGCGGAGCCTGCGCGCGGCGCGATAGCGAGTGCATGACGCGAGACGATAGCGCATGGGTTCAAGACTGGTTTGCGGCCAACGCGCGCGAGTGGACGCCGGCACCGGCGCGTGATGCGGCTTGTGTGCTGTTCGCGCCGGTTTCGCACGACGCGGAGGTGTCGCGCCGGTGCGCGTCGGTTTTGTCGGCCGGCGAGTTGGCGAAGGCGGAGCGCTTCTTGGCGGACGACCGTCGGGCCCGCTTCAAACAGCAGCGTGCCTTTCGGCGCTATTGCGGCGCGCGGGCGCTTGGGTCTTCGGCGCCGCTGGCGCAGATCGGCTTTGTTGAGAGCGAGAAAGGCTGGCCGTATCTTCCCCAGTTGCCGGGCACGTCGTTCAGCTTTTCCTCCTGCCGGTTCGGCTTTCTGGGGGCGTGGTCTTCGACCCATGACATCGGTGTCGATGTCGAGGATCGAACGCGGACGACGGCGACGGGTGAGCTTGCGCGACGCTACTTCTGCGAAGCCGAGGCCAAGGCCGTCGAAGCGGCGGACTCTGCGCGGACCTTTTTCCAGTTTTGGACGCTCAAGGAAGCCGCGCTGAAATCCATCGGCGAGGGATTGCCGTTCGGCCTTGATGCGTTCCAGTTCGAGCTCACGCCGACGCTGCGTGTCGTTCAGGCGCCGGGCGGGCCGCAGCGCTTTTGCGCTCACGTGATCGAGGGGGCCGACACGTGCGCGGCTGTCGTCACGAGACAACGGGCGACCGCAGCACTTCGAGGGCGCGGATGATCAGTGGATCGACGCCGGCTTCAATGTCGGCTTTCGTGTTCAGCAGCTCGATGTCCACCGGCACGCCTTTGCCCTCGTAGCAGACCATGTCCGCCGACAGGTACACTTGGTAGGACAGGCAATACGCCCAGCCGTTCGGCAGCTTTTTGTCGAGCGTGTAGGAGAAGATGCCGTTTGTGTGCTCGCCGATCAGCGTCACATGCGGCAGTTCCTTGATCGCCAGCGCGAACGCCTCGCCGCCGCTGAACACGGAATCGCAGGTCAAGAGCGCGATCGGGCCGGTGAACTGCGCGGCGCCCTCCGGCTCGATGTGCCAGGTCTTCAAAGGTGTGAAGTCGTCTTCGCCCGGGCCGATCTTCGTCTTGCGGTGGAAGGCGGTTCGCTTGGCGTCGCAGAAGCGGTTGATGATCTCGATCGCGACGTGATCGTCGCCGCCGGGGCAGTCGCGAATGTCGATGATAAAGCCTTCGAGGTCCGCGAAGTCTTGGGCCATCTTGTCCAGGGCGGCCGTCAGCTTTTGTTTGCCGACACCCTCAAGCTCGAGAATGCGCAGGTAGCCGATGGACGGCGACCGGCCGTAGCGGAGCAGCCAAGCTTCGGTCGCTTCCGGGCGGGCGAAGCCGTGGGCGGCCAGCGTCTTCTCGGTCGTTTTGAAGAGGTCTTTGATCTCACGGTCCGTGAACTCCCGATAGAACCGGGGCGGCTTTTCGGCGGTGAAGGATCGCGTTGTCCCGCCCTCGCCTATTCTGGCTTTGAGTTCGACGTGCCCGTCGTTCAGCGCCTCGAGCATTTGGCAGAGGATATCGAAGAGCTCCGCGTCGCCGGTCGCGCGCGTGACGCGTGGCCGGAAGGTCTCGTACTGCTTTTGCCAGTCGACGTTTCTGAGCGCGAAGAAGGGGTACCTGTCGCGGAAGGTCTCCCACAGCGCGTCGAAGTTCGTTTCGGGGTCGCGGTTGATCATGATCGCGGCAATCTTAGCTCAGACCGGCCGCTGCGTGTCGCGGTCGCAACGTACGAGACTGCGCCCGGATTTTGGCGGGTGAGGTCTTCCGCGAAGTGGCACATGTGGCACAAGGGTCGAGTGTGCGCGGCAGTGTGCCAGTTCGTGCAGCGCGGGATACCGCTGCTTTCAGACGTCTTCGCAGCACACGCAAAGCTGACCTGCATCAACGCCGTGGCGGGCCGGGGGTGGTTTTGTGGCGTTCTGCCCGCGTCGGCGGGGTGCTGAGGGATGTTGACCATGAGAGTTTTGGGATTTTTGATTGCGTTCGTTGCGGCGTTGGCGGTGGCGGCGTGGTTTGGGTTGCCGCCGTTGTTCTCAAGCCTTGGGCTGCATCCGGACTATGCGGGGCCGCGCGTTGAAATGCCGGGCGGCAAGGCGCTGATCGTCACCACCAGCCACGGCGAGCTTTCGCCCGGCACCGCGCGCACGGGTGTGTTCGCCTCCGAGATGACGGCGCCTTACTATGTGTTTCTGGACGGCGGCATGCAGGTGGACGTCGCCAGCATTGCCGGTGGGGAAATTCCGATCGATCCGATGTCGTTTCTTTGGTTCGTCGAATCGCGCGCCGACAAGCGGTTTCACGGCGACGCGGCGTTCCGCCAGAAGGTCGGCCGGTCGCTGAAGATCGACGACGTGGACTTCGCGGCCTATGACATCATCTACCTCGCCGGCGGGTGGGGCGCGGCGTACGACCTTGGACAATCCGACGTGTTGGGCCAGAAGATTTCCGTGGCGTGGAAAGCGGGCCGCGTGGTTGGCGGCGTTTGCCACGGCCCGCTCGGCCTGTTGAAGGCCACCGACGAAAACGGCGCGCCGTTGATCAAAGGGCGCCGCGTGACGGCGGTGACGAACAAACAGGTCGAAGAGTTGGGCATCACGATCACGCCGATGCACCCCGAGCGCGAACTGCGCGCCGCCGGCGGCGTCTTCACGGCCGCGACCGCGTTTCGCGATATCTTCGCCAACCATGTCGTCGAGGACGGCCGGCTGGTCACCGGGCAAAATCAGAACGCGGGGACCGAGGTTGCGGTTCGCATGATGCGGTTGGCGAAGGCGCGGCCGGCGCTGTGAGGCTGGCGGCCGGTCGCCCGGAACCGGCGCCGGACGGATTTCTACGACTAGGGAAGATCAGCGCCGAATATCGCCGAAATCGCCGAAAGATTCAAGAACAAAAAGAGAACTAAAGTGTCGCAGGGCGGCCGGGTTCGCCCGTGAGGGGAAAGTCGCGCGTCTATCCCGGGCGTGGGCCCAAGACCGAGCGCCAAGACCGAACGGCAAGATCCAGGCCCAAGACCCATCGCCAAGACTCAGACCCAAAAGCGAGTTCCAAGACCGAGCCGCAAGACCAAACGCCAAGACACGCGGCCAAGACTCGGACGACAACGCGCTGCGGCGGGCGTAGAGTGCGTGGCGCTATGGCGCTTTCTCATATGCGGCGGCGGTTGAGGGTGTTCTGGCGGGGGAACCCGCTGGTGCGGTTGTTTGCCGTCAACGCGGCGATCGGGTTTTGGCTTTCGGCGCTGTTCGTGGGCGCGATCGCGGCGCTGGCCCTCGGCCACATGGGGCGGTTGCTGAGCGGCGGCGAGACGTGGCCGTTCGCGATTTTGCTGTGGTTCTTCACCGGGCTCACCTTTGCGAGCGTACAGACGGGGATCGCGGTGATGGCGCTGGCCCATGGGTCAGGCCGGTGACGGCGCTACGGCCTACGGTGGTGCGGGTTCGCGGGCAAGCGGTGCTCCGTTAGTGTCCCCCCATTTCGTACAAGGCGATGCTGGTCGGGCACCGCGCAATCCATGGCCGTGACGCTTCATGGCCCAGGCACTGCGAGGCAGTGTGTGCATCGCAGCGCAGTGCCTGCCGCGATTCAGGGGCGTCTTTCTGTACTTTCGAACCATATTGGAGAATCGCTGCGTCTCTGCACTCTTAGCCAAACCCTCTTTACGAGATCCCGAATCTCGTCCGGTCGCCTAATGATAAGGGGGAGGTCGCTCTCAATTCGCCACGCAATCGCGTTCATACCCTCCGGATAGTCTTTAGTCTTGAGCTGAATCTCCTCAAAGCCTAGGTCTGGACGCCAAGCACCGAGCAACATGCGCAGGTCGTTTGTGAGTTGGATCGAGCCGGCCTTCCCATCGCTAAGTCTGCACGCGTTTACAACCCCTCTACCAACGATTACCGGGCGCCCATCATTGTCCATGGACCACGCCGCCTCGTCTTCCGCGAGTCCCACCGCCCCTCCAAAGTCCGAGGAGTAAACCCTCAGGTTCTCCTTTGTGTTCTCCAAGTGATGATTGACGGCAAGAATCATCTCTTGAGCACACCGTAGCCCCAGTATCGCGCCCAGAGTCCCGCCACCCTTCGTAAGTTCCTGCAGCCACCCAATCGTGTTTCCGCCCCCAGCGACTGCACTCCACGCGACGTCACTTGCCATGATTTGAGTGATGTGATCACCGAGAAAGTGAACGAGGACACCATCGCCCGTGAACTTGTCAAACACGCCAAGATTGTTATGCGCTATCGCTCGGAGTATTTCGACCAAGGCTTCCATCCAATATGCGTAGAGCATTTGGTCCTTGGCTTCTCGCATCGCAAACGTTGAGCGTCGCAAATCGAGGGACAACGATAATGTTCGATGTCCTGGGCGAAATGCCACCCGGCCAGTCGACACCGCTGGTGACGCACCCGCTCTGGTCAGCGTCCATGGGGCGTGGACACTGCGACCGACACCCACGATGTTGCTCCAAAACGCCATCCTAAACGAAGGAGGGAAGAACGACAGTAGTCTTTCCCGGAATCCAATCGCTGTGAAGATCATGTATATGGTTGCATACAGCTCCGGTGCGGGATTCTCAGTCAACTCCGGCGCAATGGGATCTGCCAGAAATTTCTCCAGATGCTGCCGATCCTCGGAGTCGACCATCATAAGCAACACGTAACTTTCCTGAGCTACGTCTCGATGATCACCATATTCCGATCTCTTCCCGACGAAGGCAGCGACCAACTTCGAGCCGAACTCACCTGCGATGAAGCAGGCTCCTTGCTTGTCGGAATCAACGACCTTCTTGAAGAGCGGCGCCTCAAGGAAACTAGACACAATCGCCGCGTCCGACGCCCCTCCCCTGAGAAAGTAGAAATCGGTGCGCTGACGAACTGCTTGCGAGCTGTCTTCGTAATATCTAAAAACAACCGCCGTGTGGACCGCGAGACGATCGAATAGACCCCTGGCAGATGATACGAGGTTTACATCAAACGTTGGCCCCGGCGGGAAGAACTCGAAGATCGATCGGATGTGTCCAGAATCGAGCGTCCACACGCGTTCGATGGATTTGCCCAGCTTCTGCTTTGTACTCATGGCAGGACCGGCAGCTTGAACCCCGCGCGAACTATCGCAACCAAGTCCCGCGCGATCTCGTTATGCGGTGGAGGCTTATCGATGATTCTTGGCATCGGACTTACGTTGACGAATCGCTCTCTGACTGTGTGACCGTACGCTGTGAGCATCCAAACCCGCCTCTCTATGTCGACCCCGCACTCCTTTAGGCGGTCAAATATGACCTTGCCTCGTTCATTGTCTGATCCGAACTTGTAGTCGACGATGTGCAAGATAGCCGACCTAATGACGACTTCATCGAGCCCCGTGACGTGTCCCGGCTGAAAGTAGTGCAGCCGCCCGCGTTGCCCGGCAAGTGAGAATTCGATGACGTGGCTCGTATCTTCTTTGTTGGAGATCAAAGTGCATGGGCTCGCACCTTGTCGACGCAATGTTGACTGGATCATACTTGCGTAGGAGCAACGAAATGGTTCGTCTTCAAAATGAAATATCGTGTGCTCAAGCATTTCTTTAAGCCACAGTTAAACGAATGGGACACGATACGTTGATTGTAGTTTTGGCGCGAATTACTTCACCGCGAAGCTGATCCCCTCGCTCGCGCTCAAGCGCTGTAGACTCAATCTTGATGTACTCACGTCGCGGCGTTCCGGGTGAGTTGTGCAGTTGAAGAATTTTGTCGACAGCTGGCAGCCCTAGCCCGGTCCCCGACATTTGCTGGCGCCCTCGAGCAGGCGTCAACCTACGGAACGGCTCGAATGCTTTAGATATCTGAGCTGGGTCTAAGAACTGGCCGATGTTTCTTATCGAGAGCACCCAATGGCGATGCGAAATCCACGTTCGTATGACCACTGTCTCTTCCTGATCCGAGTACTTGATGGCGTTGTCCAGGAGATTGAAGATGAGTAGCTGCATCAAGACGCGATCTGCGTCCACCTTGAGGTCGCGAGGAAACCCATTCTGAAGTATTACGGTTATGTCGCGGCGCTCGCTTTCCGGACGGCATAAGAGTATTGCATCGCGCAGCAACTGGCTGAGGTCTACGCTCGTTCGCTGCATGCGCTCCCGAGTCATGTCCGAAAGCAGGAGGCGGTTGCTTTCGAATAGAGCCAACAAGTCCTGCACGCTGAGCTTTAATCTCTTCATGTCCTTTCGAAAGCGCGCCTGGCGAACGAGTTGATCGTACACTTCTTCAGGCGCAAGATCTGAAACGCTTTCGTAGCTTTGAGAGATACTGTCCACCTGATTGCGTACTGCCGAAATGATATTTCGGAGGCTGTGACGAACCTCCGACAGCTGCGTCGTCCATTCAGCCGGATCGAAGTCTTGCACCAAAGCCCGATGCAACTCCGCCGCTATTCGCTCGAGGATTATCGCGTCATGCTCCGGCACGGAATTCGAATGGCAGCGACAAACCAAGCTAACGGAGCGATCAGCCCGCTCAAGGACGTGCCACACTACAGCGTATGAACCATTTGGAAGCTGCTGGACGATCCCGTGACGCGAGAAGTCCAGTTGATGCAGTGGGATGTGTCCGCCAAGAGTCGAGGCGCGCGAGTCACTTGACAACCGACGCAACCTTCCGCGATCAACAACGTAGCACTCCTTGATCGAGTGAACGGCCCTCACTGCGAGTCGCTCGTACAGCCTCATATCGACGTCGTGGGCTTCACTTGTAACGCGTGGCTGTCGCCTCTTGGTTTCTTCCAAAATAGTCCGGGCAATCTCGGCCATCGACTCGCGAACCAGCAGTCCTGGAATCACATCACGAAGGTACAATCCGATTCTCTCTAAGATATCCCTGTTTGTTCGACTGAACGCACCGCCAGTGAATTTTGGGCCCCTCCGAGCAAGCAGCTTGATCGTCAGAAGCGGGGCCCAACCAGTCGGGTTTGCGCTGGGACAGGTCACACGCATGGCCATCAAGGCCAGGGGGCTGTTGAGCACTACGCCTTCCGTATCGTGTAGGTCACTATGTCCTGTTCCGCCAAGGGCGAACCGCAGCTCGTCTTGGTCGCTCACGTCTCGAACGCGGACAACTGCGCTACCCGAGTGAGCATCGCCACCATGGATTTGCTGGGTCAAGGCCCCTGCGACGCTCGTTGCCGGTGCGCCACTCGAGCTAGCTTCCGCGAAACTCAACTTTGGCGCATGCCAGGCCACACGAACTAAGTCCCCGCCCACGCCCTGGCGGTAGATCGCACAGCCAATTTCGGCAGCCACTTTCTCCACCAAGACTTCCGCAGCACGCCGACAGATCTCGTCGGGATCCGACAAACCTTCGATGCGTTTCTGAAAGACCTCCACCGCTCTGCTAACTCGCATTCGCCGATGCAAAGTCCACCAGGTACCTACGAGTCGACCAAATGAAATTAGGCTTGAGTAGTTTTCGTCTGTTTCTAGCAACGGATCGCGATCAGCCTGTGGAAGGCTAAGCGCGATCACGCCGACCAGTTGCGTGCATTTTCGTTCGGGAAACACCTTACCCAGGACTGGTACAAGCAGATACCGGCTCGACTCGAATCCCAATGCTGCAGCCAAGTCGGGTTGCGCGCGTCGTCCTAGTAAGCGGTCGCTGACGACCTCTGTTGAGACCGGGATAGGCTCGGGGTACTGAACCTCACAGAACCCGGCTCGATACTCATTATACCAACGGACGAGCGCGGGTTCGTTGCGATGATCATCGAGTAGCCACAAGTCGGCGCACGCGTTTAACTCATCCGTCGTTGCTTTGAGAAGTAGCTGCAGCGGCTTGTCCCACCAATCAATTACCGACGTCGCCTCGTCGTTGAGGCGTAGCGCGTGCGAAACGCTCTCAAGAGTGAACCTCATTCGAACCGCCGGGTTAGACAAATCGAGCTCCTGGGCAGGTGAGACCGTTGCGGATCTGGCCGCACCATGGCACATGCCCCACCAACTAAGAACCGGCGTTTTTTGCCATAAGTGCAAGCATCAGCGTTACGAGGCCAAAGAATCCCATGAAAATAGCGATGCGTGAGAAAATCAGTTTCCTACGTATTAGTCGCGCTAACTCGAAGCAGTGCTCTAGAATTTCCTTTTCCTTTTGCTCGGGACTCATCTTGCTTATGTGCTCTACATACTCTTGAGCACTGCTCCTGGTGCTGATGCCGCGATATGATACACTGCTACTGCCGCTTCCACTCGTTTGAGGATACACGGCGGCCAATGCTGTTAGAATCGCTGCAGCAAAAGAGACAGCAGTCATTAAAGCCAGATAGGTGGTAGCATCCCCTGCGGATTGTCCCTTGAGTATGGCTCCAAGGCGTGCAGCAAGATCAACAAGATCAAAGCGCTCGACTGTGAAGACCAATGCGCCCACGAATACGCCTTGGAGTATCGAGCTTTTCAGATCGATATCAGATGGCAGTCGCTGCAGACCGGAACGAACTTGTGCAGAAAATTCCTGATTGTCGAAGTGGCTGGACACGTGACCCACCATCGCTTTAGGCCGACACAATAGACGACCACCATTTGAACTGAAAGCTAACTCAACGCCAAGGCGAATCCGTAGTGCTTGAGTCTCTCGAAAAGAATTCTGGACGGGTGCTTCCGGTTACATTCGTTCGGGAATGCTAAGACCTAGAAGCATGAGCGCCGTCGTCAGTTGCGTCAGTGTGGTGACACAGAGGGTTAGGCGGGCGGCGCGGAGGGG
>CAYXQB010000024.1:19202-19458 GCA_964466435.1 uncultured Flavobacteriaceae bacterium
GATCGAGGCCAATGAGGGTCAGCACTTGCGTCAACGCGGCGAGTGCGAAGGTGCAGAGGGTTAGGCGGGCGGCGCGGAGGGGGGCGTTCTCTTCGCTCAGGATGTGGTGGGCGGCGTAGAAGCTGGAGAAGCGTTGGGCGAGGTCGAAGGCGAAGGCGCAGAGGATGTTGGGGCTGCGTTTGGTGGTGGCGGCTTCGAGTGCGGCGGGGAGTTGGTCCAACGCCAGCATTAGGTTGCGTTCTGCCGTCGAGAGTGT
>CAYXQB010000025.1:0-19304 GCA_964466435.1 uncultured Flavobacteriaceae bacterium
CGGCAACAGTGCCGTCCAGAAGCTCGACGTCTTGTGCCAGATATCCGATGTGTGGACCGATCTCCCGGGCCGGCCAGTCGGAGATTTCAACGCCGTCGAGCCGCACACTACCGGTCGTGGGCTTCCAAGCTCCGATCATCAGCCGCGCAAGCGTCGACTTGCCCGTTCCCGTAGGTCCGATGATGCCGAGCGTATCGCCCGGTGCGAGCTCGAACGAAATATTGCGAAGAACCGGCTCCTTCACGCCTTCGAAGCGCATCCACACTTCGTCGAGCTTGAATCCGCCCTCCGGCGCCGGCAGCGCGGTGCGTTCGCCTTGTGCGCCGGCTTGCAGGGCCGAACTCAAGCGCGCGTACGCTTGCCGCGCATGCACAAATCCCTTCCACTGACCGATCGCCGCCTCGATTGGCTGCAGCGCACGGCCCATAATGATCGACGAGGCGACGATTGCACCGGCCGAAATCTCGTTGTTGAGCGCGAGCCATGCACCCAGCGCCAACGAGAAGATTTGCAACGCTTGCCGCGACATCTTTGCCGCCGTGTTCAGGCGCGTTCCGCGGTCGCTGGCCAGCGCCTGCCAGGCAAGACTGGCGTCGTGATGTTCCTGCCAACGCTTTCGAACGTTGTCGGCAATCCCCATCGCGCGGGCCGATTCGGAGTTGTTGTGCAGCGTGCCGACGAAATATTCCGAGTCGCGATGCGCGGTCGTCGCTTCGGCCAACGCCTTGCGCGTCGCCAACTCGTTCAAATAGGTCAGCGCCAGGATGACAAGCGCGCCGCAAAGCGCCAAAGCGCCCAGGGCAGGGTGGATAACGAACACCAGCAACAGAAAGATCGGCGTCCACGGCGCATCGAACAGCGCAATCAACCCCGGCCCCGACAAGAAGCCGCGAACGGTGTCGAGATCGCGCAAGCCCTGCGCGGACGACATCACCTTATTATCTGCATCGAGAGAGAGCCCGAACGTCTCAGCGCTGAGTTGGCTATCGAGCTTGGCGCCGGCACGAACCAAAAGGTCCGACCGCGTGACCTCCAGCATCGATTGGAAGGCCAGAATGCCGACCGCAAGAATCGTCAAGAAAATCAACGTGTCCTGGCTCTGCGAGGTCAGAACCCGGTCGTAAACCTGCAGCATGAACAGCGGGCCGTTCAGCATGGCGAGGTTGATGAAGAAGCTGAATACGCCAACCGTGATGAACAGCTTGCGCGAACGGAACAGCGCTTGGCCGAGCAGACCGGTGCGAAGATTGCTCATGCGCGCGCCCCAATCTGAGCCGAGTCAACCTCTTGCTTGACTGGCACGGGCGTTGTTACGCGTGCCAAACTGGAACGCAGCTTGCGCCCGGATCGTTGACCCTGACGTCTGTTATCTTGCTGTAATATAAGCAGAATTCCGGTCATTTTTGGCCCCTGAGACCACTCGATGCGAGCGTCTCTCACCTGTCGCCAGGTGCAGGCGCCGGGCCAGGCCGCAAACGAAGTCAACGCTTCGTTAAGGCCTTCGGACACACCTCTCCCATGCGCAGCCGTAAGGGCTGCGTTCCTCAGTCCGATACGCATTTTTGTGGTCTAAAACCCCATAGGCACGTCGGCAGGCTTCATCGCCCGTCGTACATTTGATCGCGGACATTCGCTCGTTGCGAGAACACACCACAAGCGAAGTCTGACTTTATTCCCGGACCCAGTGGGGGTACCTCTTTCGAGTGCAGTCGGCGTCGGCGGCGGTATCCGATCGAGCCCTTCACAAACCTTCAAGAATCGGCGAACGCTGCGCACGTCGTGCTGGTAAATAAAGTGTCCCCTGATCTTGAAGCGGCGTGCTGTGCGCGCCGTCCCGGGTCGCGGTTTTGGTAACCAGAGACAGTTTTGAGCCATTCTCGAACACCCTGAGCGCGAACAACTCAGAGGTGAGCGATGGTCTATTCCCGCACGTTAAGGTTATTTTTCCCGACTGTATGGTTTCGGTGACACCATTCAGCAATTTTGTGGAGAAAATCTGAACTTTCTGGCGGTCTGTCACTTTATTCCCTAACAATTGGCAAATATTTTAGTCACACCTGACCTTGGCGCCATGTTTGCAGAGGCAGGTTTTTCGGCGGCAGGCTTCGCCGGTTCGGGGATAAGAATGAAGAAAACGCTACGTCTGGTTGTGCGCGGCACGGTCAGTGCCCTCGCGCTCACTTGCATGATCGCTGCCTCCGCGAGCGCCCAGTCGACGCCTGATATCCCGACCGGCCTCCCGCCGAGTCCGTTGTTTGGCGCGCTGCCGTTCTCGCAAGAGGTTCTGCAGTTCGAAGAGTTCGGTACGAAGCCTGTGCCGACTTCGACGACGTGCCCAACTTGCACGCCCATACCGCAACCCGCGACCTGCGATTCGTCGCCCGACTCGGTCGGTCTCGACAATTTCTTGAAGCAACCGCTGTTCCCATTGCCGCAACGCGAAGCGAACACCTCGCTCGGCAATCCCTGGGCGTCGAAGATCGGCTCGTGCGTCTATCCGCTCGCGACGAGCGCGGCCGAAGGCCGTCCCAACGGCGAGTGGTTCGCGCATCAGCGTTGGGGCGAGTTCAAGCCGCGCGTTTTTGTGCAAACCGCACAAGCAGGCGCGCGCGCCAATCGCGGTCTGCGCGACACGATGCAACGCCACACCTACTCCAAGGGCGAGTTCGCGCCTGGCGGTCTCTATTATCGCGGCGGCACGACAGCGGGCGCGCAAGTTCGCTTCCACCCGAACATGCCCGTGCAAGACGCGAAATCGATCTGGACGTTCGACGGTACGATGCCGCCGAAGCTGCTTGTCGCGCGCTACGGCGAGCCGATCGTATTCCGCCATTACAATGCCCTGCCGATCGATAAGGCGGCCAACAATGGATTCGGCGCGCACACGATCACGACGCATCTTCACAACGGCCACAACCCGGCGGAAAGCGACGGCTTCACCGGCGCGTTCTACTTCCCGGGCCAATACTACGACTATCGCTGGCCGATGATTCTGGCCGGTCATGACACGATCAATACGACGGCGACCGATCCGCGCGCCGGCTTCCCGAACGGCGCCGGCGGCGTCACGCGTATTCGCGGCGATTGGCGCGAGACGATGAGCACGTTGTGGTTTCACGATCACATGGTCGATTACACCGCGCAGAACGTCTACAAGGGCAACGCCGCGGTGATGAACATCTTCAGCGCAGTCGACCGCGGCAAGGAAGGCTACCTCTGCAACTACACGAACGCGGCGAACGCGAATCTGTGCTTGCCGTCCGGCACCGCACTCGACTGGGGCAACCGCGACTACGACGTGAACCTGCTCGTCGCCGACAAGGCGTGGGACGCCAGCGGCCAGTTGAACTTCAACATCTTTAACTTGAACGGCTTCCTCGGCGACCGCGTGCTCGTGAACTGGACCTACAAGCCCTATATGAACGTCCGTGCACGCAAGTATCGTCTGCGCATTCTGAACGGCAGCGTGTCGCGCATCTGGAAATTCGCGCTCGTGACCGCGAACGGCACGCGCGTGCCGTTCCACATGGTGGCCAACGACGGCAACATTATGGAGCACGCGGTTCCGTTCCCCAACGCCGAGGCGCAAGAACTGCCGGGGCAGGGGATCGGCGAACGCTTCGACATCGTCGTCGATTTCAAGGCATTCCCTGTGGGCACGAAGCTCTATCTGGTCAACCTGATGGAACACGCCGATGGGCGCGGCCCGAAAGAGGTCGTTCCGCTCGCCTCGATCATGAACAACACCTACAACGGCGACCCCGCCGTCGGGAAAGTGATGGAGTTCCGCGTACAGGCCTACACCGGCATCGACAAGAGCATGAACCCGGCCGACTACGTCGAAGGCAAAAAGAAGATGATCCCGCGTCCAACGTTCTCGCCCGCGGAACTGGCTTCCGCCCGCCGACGCACGTTTGAATTCGGCCGCAGCGGCAATACGGACTCGATGCCGTGGACGATCAAGACCGACGGCGGTCTGGGGCTTGGCACCGACATTCACCGCGTCGATGCGGCGCCGACCAAAGGCGATGTCGAGATCTGGAACGTCAACACCGATGGCGGCTGGGCGCACCCGGTCCACATTCATTTCGAAGAAGGGCAAATCATCGCTCGCGACGGCGGAGCCCCGAGAATGTGGGAGAAGTGGGCGCGCAAGGACCTCTACACGATCGGCAATGAAGCGGGTCTGCCGCGGACGTTCGACATCGCTATCCGCTTCCGCGAGTTCATGGGTACGTTTATGGAGCACTGCCACAACACGCAGCACGAGGACCATCGAATGCTTCTGCGCTGGGATATTCGGAACCCCGGCCAGACGGTCGTGATCCCTGCGCCTATACCAACTTGGGAGGGCACCACCTACGAGCCCTCGCACGGTCACTGAGACCGGGGCCGCCTAAAGCGGTCCGCGCGGTTGGTTTGTGTTCGGGTGTGTGATCTCAAGCGGTCGCCGGGAGGCTGACGTGCCAACGCTTCGTTTGTTCTTGGTCGCCCTTGCCGCGCTAGCCGCGGCATCGGCCGCCCGCGCCGCGCCTCTAGAGGCAGAGCGGGGTTGGCACGGCAACTACTTTCCAAACGTCGAACTCACGACGCACGACGACAAAAAAGTCCGTTTCTACGACGACATCCTTCGCGGCAAGATCGTCGCCATCAACTTCATTTACACGAGCTGCGGCGACGTTTGCCCGCTCGATACCGCTCAAATGCGCCAGGTTCACGCGTTGCTGGGCGACCGCGCTGGCCGTGACATCTTCATGTATTCGATCTCGGTCGATCCCGACAATGACACGCCCGCAGCGCTGCGCCGCTATATGCGCACGTTCGACGTGGGCCCCGGCTGGACCTTCTTGACCGGCAAGAAAGAAGACATCGTCCTCATCCAGCGAAAACTGGGCCTGCGAATCGTCGACCTCAAGAACATTCGCGATCACGACACGCGCTTGATCATGGGCAACGAAAGGACGTCGCAATGGATCAAGCGCTCTCCTTACGACGACCCGACGATCCTCGGTAACATCTTGGTCAGCACGCTAAACAATCACGCTAGCACGCAGGTCGGCAACCTCGCCGCGTATGAAAAGGCGGACGAGGTGAAAGACCTCTCGCGCGGCCAGTATCTTTATCGCACGCGTTGCGCGTCCTGCCACACGATCGGCGGCGGCGACCGCCTCGGCCCCGACCTCAGGGGCGTCGCGGCCGCACGGCCCCGCGCCTGGCTCGTGCGCTGGCTCAAAGAGCCGAACAAGATGATTGCGGAGAAGGATCCGATCGCGCTCGAACTCTTGGCGCGCTACCGCAACCTGCCGATGCCGAATCTAAGCCTGGGCGACGACGATGCGGCAGCTTTGATCCACTACATGGAACAGCAGGACAAGGCGCAACCCGGCCAAGAGCAATGAGGCGCGCGCACTAGACCGAAAAACTCGTCCCGCAGCCGCAGGACGACTTCGCGTTCGGGTTCTTGATCTCGAAATGCGATCCCATCAGCCCCTCGACGAAGTCGACCTCCGACCCGCCGAGAAACTCCAGCGACACCTGATCGATCAGCACCCGCGCACCGTCGAGCTCGATGAGCACGTCGTCGTCAGTGCGCGCATCGTCGAATGAAAAATCGTACTGATAGCCCGAGCAGCCGCCGCCGTTGACCGCAATACGGAACATCACGGCCGGACCTTCGGCCGCAGTCAGGGTGGCGATGCGCTTGGCGGCACTTGCGCTCACGCGAACTTGGGTTGCAGCGTCCATCGGTAACTTTCGGTTAACCTCGCCCCCCTTAAAGAAGGGTGACGTAGCACTATCATTATATGTGCGCGCAGGCGCCCGCGTCCAAGCCCCAGTTGGGGCGACGCCCCTCCCCAGCGCGAAAGGTGCTTCAGTTTGAGCGGTTTTCGAGGCCACGCCGATCTTGCGCCATACGCCTCCAGGGCGGAGGCGACGCGCGGCCGTCAGTTCCCTGAGGCCGAAAGCCCGACCCGCACGCCCTTCATGCGCGATCGCGACCGCATCATCCATTCGGGTGCCTTCCGCCGCATGAAGCACAAGACCCAGGTCTTCGTGTACCACGAGGGCGACTACTACCGGACGCGCCTCACGCACTCGCTCGAAGTCGCGCAGATCGCACGTTCGATTGCGCGCGTGCTGCGCTTGGACGACGACCTCGCCGAAGCGCTGGCGCTGGCACACGATCTCGGGCACACGCCGTTCGGTCACGCGGGCGAAGATGCGTTGGGCACCGCGATGGAGCCCTATGGGGGCTTCGATCACAACGCGCACGCTTTGCGCCTCGTCACGAAACTCGAGCAGCGTTACGCCGAATTTGACGGCCTGAACCTCACGTGGGAAACGCTCGAAGGCATCGTCAAGCACAACGGTCCGCTGATCGGACTAAAGTCGAAGCGCGAGCCGCTCCCGCAAGCGATCGCCCAGTTCAACGCCGCGCTCGATCTCAAACTCGATTCCTTCGCGAGCGCGGAAGCGCAAGTCGCAGCCCTTGCGGACGACATTGCCTACAACAACCACGACGTCGATGACGGATTACGGGCCGGCCTGTTCACTATCGAGGAAGTGGTATCGCTGCCACTTGTGGGCGGCATTTTTTCGCAGGTGATGACCCGCTACCCGAACCTCGATCGTTCGCGTCTGGTACACGAAAGCGTCCGCCGCATGATCAGCGTGATGATCGACGATGCCATCGGCGAGACGCAGCGTCGCATAATCGAGTTGAAGTTGCAGAGCGCGGATGATGTACGCGCCTGCGGGCAGCAGGTTGTCGCATTCGGGGACGCAATGAGCGCCAACGATAGGGCGCTGAAATCCTTCCTTTTCAAGAACATGTACCGCCATTCTAAGGTCGTCGCCATGATGGCCAAGGCCAAGCGTGTGGTGACCGATCTTTTCGCGCTGTTCTTGCGTGAACCGGATGTAATGCCGCCGCAGTGGAGCGATCTCTGCGACGGCGCCGGTACCGCCGGCACCGCGCGCGTCGTCTCCGACTACATTGCCGGGATGACGGACCGTTTCGCATTGGAAGAGCATCGAAGACTCTTTGCAATCGACATAGGAATCGAATGAGAAATCGCTTCGTAGATCAGTGGGATGTCGGTGTACTCTCGCGAGGGCACACCACGATTCGTCTATCCACCAATTTTTTGTCGTGTTGAGGGGAATAAGCGCCATGGTCAATCCTGACCGCAATCTATACGAGCCGCCGTACGACGACGCGCTCCTCTACGACACCGACTTGGAGCCGGAGCGCCCGCGCTCGCGTCCGCTTGTTGTGCTTCTAGGCATCGTCGTGCTTGCGGCGTTCGCAGGTGTCGTTTGGGTCGCCTATAATCAAGGCGTGAAGCAGGGACAGAATGGCTTGCCCGTTCTAACGGCGGACGCCGGCCCGACGCGCATCGTGCCCGATCCCGCGACCGCATCGCCCGCGATCGATCCCGCACCTGCCAAAAGCTACGACCGTTTGATGAGTTCCGAGCCGGAGGGCGACCAGGTCAACATGCTGCCGAAGCCTGAGCAGCCGAAGACCACACCGTCGCCGCAAGACCTTGCAGCCGTGACACCGCCTGCCGATGAATCGGTTGGTGGTAAGTTCGGCACCAAAGCGTCGGACTTCGAGGCACCCCTCGATCCGGGCATGGACCCCACCGTCGGCGCGATCAGCGGCGCACCCGCGGCGAGCGAAGACATCACTGCAGCGTTGCCGCCGCGTGACGCCGCAACGAAGCCTGCGCCCACGGCGTTGGCCCCGGTCAAGCCCGTCCAACCGAAGGCGGTCCAGACGCCCGCGCCGGCGCCCGTGCCGGAAAAGCCGGCAGCCGTCGATCTCGCACCGCCGTCGCAGTCCGAGTCGACCGCCGCGCCTTCGGGCGTCATGATCCAGCTTGGCTCGTTCCCGAACGCGACGCTCGCGGCTTCGGCCTGGTCGAAGATCAAGTCGGCCAATCAAGACCTGTTCGCTGATCATTCGCCGGCGTTCAACCGGGCCGAAATCCCTGGCAAAGGCACCTGGTATCGCCTGCGCGTTGGCGGATTTGCGGACAAAGCCGCGGCCAAAGTCGCCTGCGAACAGCTCGCGGCGACCGGCCAGGCTTGCATCATCGCCGCCAAGTGATCTAAGCGCGGGGGCGTGCGCAGGGGAGGGGATTCCCCTGGCGCCGAGGGGGAGTTTGGTTCGGTGTCCGTGCGAGCGGTTATTTTCGGCTGCGAAGGTCATGAATTGACCGCGGACGAGCGCGCGTTTTTCCGCGAGGCGAACCCGTGGGGCTTCATCCTCTTTCAGCGCAACTGCGGCTCGCCGGACCAGCTGCGCAACCTCACATCGTCGCTGCGCGAAGCGGTTGGCCGCGCCAACACGCCGATCCTGATCGACCAAGAAGGCGGCAGGGTCCAACGCCTGCGCGGCGAGCACTGGAAAAAGCGTCCTGCGGCGGCCTCATTCGGCACCATCAACCGCCAAAACCCTGCCCAAGCCCGCAACCTCGCTTACGACAACGCCCGCGTTATGGCGGAGGAACTGCGCGACCTCGGCGTCAACGTCGATTGCGTGCCTTGTGTTGACGTGCCTGTCGAAGGCTCGCATGACATCATCGGCGACCGCGCCTTCGCCCGCGACCCGTGCGTCGTGGCGTCGCTCGGCCAAGCCGTGATCGACGGTATGCTCGATGGCGGCGTTCTGCCTGTAATCAAGCACATCCCCGGCCACGGCCGCGCCCGCGCCGACAGCCACCTGGAATTGCCCGTCGTCGACGCACCGCGCGCCGAACTGGAGCGCACAGACTTCACCCCGTTCCGCGCACTCGCTCATGCGCCGCTCGGCATGTCGGCGCATGTCGTCTATTCGGACATCGACCCGGCCGCGCCGGCGACCGCCTCAAAGCGCGTGATCGACGAAGTCATCCGCGGATTCATCGGCTTCGATGGCGCGCTGATGACCGACGATTTGACGATGCGTGCGCTCAAAGGCTCGCTTGGCCACCGCACCAGCGCCGCGATCGCGGCTGGCTGCGACCTCGTCCTGCACTGCAAAGGCAGCGTCGCCGACATGCGCGAGGTGGCCGATGCAACGCCCATCCTAAGCGGCAAAGCGCGCGAGCGCACGGACCGCGCACTCGCCGCACTTCAGCCCTCGAAACCCTTCGCAATTGCCGAAGCCCAATCGCGCGTCGATCACGCGCTGGCGCAGGTCTAACCATGTCGCTCGAATTCGATAGCCCCCCGCCGGTCGAACCGAAACCAGACGAGGCCTTGATCGTCGACGTCGACGGCTACGAAGGCCCGCTCGACGTTCTCCTGGCACTCGCCCGCGCGCAAAAAGTAGACCTGCGCAAAATCTCGATCCTGGCGCTTGCCGAGCAGTACCTCGTGTTCATCGCCGAAGCCCGCAAGAAGCACCTGGATCTCGCCGCTGACTACCTGGTGATGGCGGCGTGGCTGGCGTTCTTGAAGTCGAGGCTCCTGCTGCCTGAGCAGGAGAAGGAAGGCGAGCCCACGGCCGAAGAACTCGCCGAACGCTTGACGTTGCAACTACAGCGCCTCGAAGCGATCCGCATTGCCGCCACCCGCCTCATGGCGCGCGACCGTCTTGGCACCGAAGTCTTCATGCGCGGCGCGCCCGAAGGCATCCGCGTGATCAAGTCGCCGAAATACGCCGACACGCTGCTCGACCTCCTGAAAGCCTATTCGACTCAACGCGTGAAGAAGATCGCGCACTCGAACTACGAGCTGCAGCGCTTGCCGCTCTTCGCCATCGAAGACGCGCGTCACCGCCTTGAGCGAATGCTCGGCGTGGTGATCGATTGGGCCGTGATCGACGCGCTCGTTCCCGACGAATTCAACTCGGGGAAATCCCGCCGCTCCGGTATCGCCAGCATGCTGTCGGCGAGTCTCGACATGGCACGCGACGGCCGGATCGAACTGCGCCAGATGGCGCCCTTCGCGCCGCTTTATGTGCGGCGCCGTGACCCAGAAACACTCGAAAAAGAGGCCCCGACATGACGCCTTCTCCAGCGCGTGCCATGAAGCCCGATGACGACATGAAGAACAAGCAAACCACAGATGCGAAAGACGCGACGGTCACCCGCCTGTTTCCGGGCGACGCGATCCCGCTGGCCGCGATGCACCTGCGCATGGTCGAGGCGATCCTGTTCGCCGCGTCGGAGCCGCTCGACGAAGATTCGATCGTCGAGCGCATGCCGCCGGATTCGAACGTCCCCGGCCTGTTGCAGGAACTCGCCGAGGCTTATGCCAAGCGCGGCGTGAATCTGGTCAAGATCGCGGGAAAGTGGGTCTTCCGTACCGCGCCCGATCTCGCCCACGTTCTGCAGAAGCATGCGGTTGAACAGAAGCGTCTCTCGCGCGCCGCACTGGAGACGCTCGCGATCGTCGCCTATCACCAGCCGGTCACGCGCGCCGAAATCGAAGAGATCCGGGGGGTCACGATCAACAAAGGCACGCTCGACATTCTGCTCGAACTCGGCTGGGTGAAGATGCGCGGCCGCAGGCGCGTGCCCGGCCGCCCCGTCACCTACGGCACCAGCGACGACTTCTTGGCTCACTTCGGCCTCGACAAGGTCTCGGACTTGCCCGGTCTCGACGAACTGCGCGCTGCGGGCCTCATGGAAGGCCGCATCCCGCCGAGCTTCAACGTGCCCTCGCCCAACGACTCGCTGGCCATGGACGAGGATCCCTTGGACGCGGACGACACCGGAGACCTGTTCGAGCCGGAAGCGCCCGAGCCGAAAGACGGCAATTCCGCCGAATAGGCCCCTTAACAACGATGTGAACCGCGCTATCTCCTCGATTGCGCGGGCCATCGCCATTTGGGACAATCGCGCGGACAAAGGATTTGACCCATGGGTAGCATGTCGATTTGGCACTGGCTGGTTGTCGGTGCTCTCATTCTGATCTTGTTCGGCGGCCGCGGTCGCATCTCGGACCTGATGGGCGACGTCGCGCGCGGCATCAAGAGCTTCCGCAAGGGTCTCGCCGACGACGAAAAGCCGATCGACCAGAACAAGACGCCGACTGAAAACAAAGACAGCGTCAAGAACTAAGGCGGGCGCGAATGTTCGACCTCGGCTGGGGCGAGCTTCTCCTGATCGGCGTTGTGGCGCTTGTCGTCATCGGTCCGAAGGAGTTGCCGCACGCCTTCCGCACGCTGGGCCAGTGGATGGGGAAGGCGCGGGCTTTAGCGCGCGAGTTCCAGACCCACATCGACGACCTCATGCGCGAATCTCAAGTTGACGACATGAAGCGCGAATTCGACGACATGACGCGCCCGCCCGACTTCTCCGACCTCGAAGACGATCTGATGGCGGGCCGCGAGCCGGCAACAAAACCGAAACCGGCGGAAGCCGCCGCGCCGCCCGTTCCCGCCGCTACGTCCGAACCCACGGTGCCGCCCGCGCCATGACCGCTTCCGGTAACAACGACGACGAGGCCCATATCGAAGCCTCGCGCGCGCCGCTGCTCGATCACCTGATTGAGCTGCGCCAGCGGTTAATCTGGTCGCTCATCGGCTTCATCGCCGCGTTCGTCTTCTGCTACGCATTCGCCGAGCACATCTACGCTTTTCTGACGCACCCGCTCGCTCAAGCGTTCGAAGGGCAACCCGGCCGGCGCATGATCTTCACCGCGCTCTACGAAACGTTCTTCACCTACATCAAGGTGGCCGGCTTCGGCGCGCTCTGCATCTCGTTTCCGATCATCGCAACGCAGGTCTATATGTTTGTGGCGCCCGGTCTCTACCGCAACGAGCGCCGCGCATTTTGGCCGTTTCTCGTTGCGACCCCAATCCTGTTCGCCCTCGGCGCGGCACTTGTCTACTACGGATTGATGCCCGTCGCGATCAAGTTTTTCTTGGGCTTCGAGAGCCCGGGCGGCACCGGTTCGCTGCCGATCCAACTCGAAGCCAAGGTGGCCGACTACCTCGACCTCATCATGTCGCTGATCTTCGCGTTTGGATTGAGCTTCCAGCTGCCGGTGCTGCTGACGCTGCTCGGGCGCGTGGGCATCGTCTCCTCCGACTTCCTCAAAAACAATCGCCGGTACGCGATCGTCTTCGCCTTCGTCGTCGCCGCCGTCCTGACCCCGCCCGACGTCATCAGTCAGGTCGCCCTCGCGGTTCCGCTCTGCCTTCTCTTCGAAGCCTCGATCTGGAGCGTCCGCCTCATCGAAAAGCGTCGCTCGCAAGACGAGAAAAGCGCCGAAAGCGCCGTTTAGCCCCGTTGTGGGGCAGGGGATGAGCCGCTAAACACCCCACCTCAACGCAAACGGCTCCAAAATGCACGACATCAAATTCATCCGCGAAAATCCCGCCGCCTTCGACGAGGGCCTGAAACGCCGCGGCTTGAGCGCGATGTCAAAGGAAATTCTAAGCGTCGATCAAGACTGGCGCGGCGCGACGCAGCGCCTGCAGGAGATGCAGAGCCATCGCAACGACGCCTCGAAGAAGATCGGCCAGGCGAAAGCCGCGAAGAACGAAACCGAAGCACAGCGTCTGATGGCCGAAGTGGCAGCGCTGAAGGAAGAGGTCCCGGCCACCGAACTGCGCGTGCGCGAAAGCGAAGAGGCGCTGAACGAGCTCCTCTCCACGATCCCGAACTTGCCCGCCGCCGACGTGCCCGACGGACCGGACGAAACGGCCAACAAAGAGGTGCGCCGCCACGGCGCGCCGCGCGCGATGAACTTTGCCGCCAAGCAGCACTTCGACCTCGGCGAAGCGCTGAAGCTCATGGACTTTGAAAACGCCGCCAAAATGTCCGGCGCGCGTTTCGTGCTGCTCAAGGGTCAGCTTGCCAGACTCGAGCGTGCACTCGCGAACTTCATGCTCGATCTCCACACGGACACGTTCGGCTACCAGGAAGTGGTGCCGCCCTACCTTGTGCGCGACCAAGCGATGTTCGGCACCGCGCAGCTGCCGAAGTTCCGCGATGAACAGTTCGGCACCACGAACGGCTACTGGTTGATCCCAACCGCCGAGGTTTCGCTCACAAACCAAGTGCGCGAACAAATCCTCGACGAAAGCGCGCTCCCGCTCCGCTTCACGGCCTGGACCCCGTGCTTCCGCTCGGAAGCGGGCGCCGCCGGCAAAGACACGCGCGGCATGATCCGTATGCACCAATTCTCCAAGGTCGAACTCGTCTCCATCACGACGCCTGAGCTGTCGAACGCCGAACACGACCGCATGACCGAATGCGCGGAAGAAGTGCTGAAGCGCCTGAACCTGCCATACCGCACGATGGTACTCTCCACCGGCGACATGGGCTTCGCCGCGCGCAAGACGCACGACATCGAAGTCTGGCTGCCCGGTCAAAACACCTATCGCGAAATCTCAAGCTGCTCGAACTGTGGCGACTTCCAAGCCCGCCGCATGGATGCGCGCTATAGGCCGGCGGCCGGCAAGGGCACGCGCTTCGTTCACACACTGAACGGTTCGGGCCTCGCCGTCGGCCGCACGCTGATCGCCGTTCTCGAAAACTATCAGCAAGCCGACGGATCGATCGCGATCCCCGACGTGCTCAAGCCCTACATGGGCGGCCTCGAAGCGATTGTCCCGAAATGACAAAGAAGCTCCGCATCCTTCTGTCGAACGACGACGGCATCAACGCGCCGGGGCTTGTCGCGCTTGAAAAGATCGCGCGTGAACTTTCCGACGACGTCTGGATCGTTGCCCCCGAAAGCGAAGAAAGCGGTGCCTCCCGCAAACTCACGCTGACGCAACCGCTGCGCATCCGCGAAATAGCAAAGCAACGCTTTGCCGTCCAAGGCACGCCGACCGACAGCGTGCTCATGGGCGTGATTCACGTGCTCAAAGACCACCGCCCGGACCTCATTCTCTCCGGCGTCAACCGCGGCTCCAACATGGCCGACGACGTGACCTACTCCGGCACGATCGCCGCCGCCATGGAAGGCACCGCGCTCGGTATCCCCTCGATTGCGCTCAGCCAATCGACGCTCTTCGATGAAGGTCCGGTGAAGTGGGCCTGCGCCGAACATCACGGTCCGGCGCTCATCCGCAAACTGCGCGAGGTCGGTTGGCCGAAGGACGTCATCATCAATGTCAACTTCCCGGACGTGGCGCCCGACGCTGTCAAACGCATCGAAGTGACGAGCCAAGGCAAGCGCGACCAGTCGATGTCGAACCTCATCGAGCGCACCGACGCCCGCGGCAATCCTTACTTCTGGCTCGGCTTCTCCCGCGTTCGCTCGAACCCGCCCGAAGGCACCGACCTGCGCGCCATCTACGATGGCCGCATCTCGATCACGCCGTTGCACATGAATCTGACGGAACACAGCGCCCGCAAGACCTTGGCGCAGCACTTGGACGGCGCGCCGGACTAGGTCCCAGACGAACCTGCTGGCTTGGTTGCAAATCGGTAACCCCTTTGCGCGTTCAATCCGGCTGCACTTAGCGGAGGCCTTGATGCACAATGCCCTGAGAGTAGGCGAGGGCCACATGACGCCCGACGTGCGGATGATCCGCTTGTTGATGGAGTTGCGCCGCCAGGGCATCAGCGACACCGACGTGCTGTCGGCGCTCGAGACGACGCCGCGCGAGATGTTCGTTCCGGAAGTGTTCGCCGATCGCGCGTTCGACAACGTCGCGCTCCCGATAGACGAAGGCCAGACGATCAGCCAGCCCTTCATCGTCGCCTACATGACCCAAGCCTTGGAGCTGAAACCCACGCACCGCGTGCTCGAGGTTGGCACCGGCTCGGGCTATCAGGCCGCCGTGCTCGCGAAGCTGGTCAAACGCGTTTACACGATCGAGCGTCACGCCGCGCTCCTCGAACTAGCTGTAGAGCGCTTTAAGAAGTTGCATCTCTTTAACATCGACGCCCGTGTCGCCGACGGCACGCGCGGTTGGCCGGGTCAGGCTCCGTTCGACCGCATCATCGTCACCGCCGCCGCTCGCGAAAAACCGCCCGCGGAGTTGTTAAATCAACTCGTTATTAAGGGCTCTATGGTTATTCCAATAGATCGTGGTGTCGATGGGCAGGTGCTAGTCCGCATGAGACGGACGGCGCAGGGTTTTCAGAGCACGGATCTCTTGCCCGTGAAGTTCGTGCCCTTGTTGGAAGGCGTGGCGAGAAGCGATGGAGCGGTCGAATGACCCGCGCGGACGTCGCCCAAACCGTAGGCGCAAGGAGCAAGCGCTACAGTCGCTAATCGCGGCGCTCTTGCTCGGAACCGCAAGCGGCTGCGCGACAGTGGATGTGCAAGCGCCCGTGTACAACGCACGGCTCGCGCGGCCTGCAACTGTTGTCCTCGTCCAGCAAGGCGACACCCTCCAAAATCTCGCGCGCCGTTACAGAGTGCCGGCTGAAGCGATCATCGAAACGAATGGCCTCTACGCGCCATACCGGTTGACGCACGGTCAGCGCATCGTCATCCCGCCGGCGTATGCCGCCGCCGCATGGCAGCCGCAAGAAGCGGCGCAACCAAAGCCGCGCCCGCGCAAACTCGCCGTCGAAGCGGTCACACAAGCCGAACTCCCACCGCCGCCGGCAAAGCCGCGTCCGGTCGTTCGCCCGCCGGTGAAGACGGAAGTGCTCGTCTCGCCTGTTGTCGTCGAACCCGGCGAGACGGCGCCCGATCCGCGCCTCGAAGGTGCGCGCTTCTACGCGCTTGGGTCTCCGCGTGCGAAGCCCGCATCCGAAGGGCAGGGTGGTCCGGAAGTGCTGGCCGCGCCCAAACTCGCCGACGCAAACGTCGTCATGCCCCGGCCGAAGCCGAAGCGCGAGATCGCCGAGTCCGACCTCGACGCGCCCTACGAGCCGCCGAAGAAGGCCAAGCGCGAAAGCCGCGATCCGGACCTCGCCTACGACGAAAAGCCGAAACCGAAGAGCGTCGAGATCGCCGAGCGCGACCCCGATGCCGCGTTCGATGAACGCCCCGTCACCCGGGGCACGGGCCGCTTCGCCTGGCCGGTGAAGGGCAAGATCATCTCGGGCTTCGGCCGCAGGGGTTCAGGACTGCACAACGACGGTATCAACATCGCTGCCGACCCGAACGCACCCGTGAAGGCCGCCGACAGCGGCACAGTCGTCTATGCCGGCAACGAGCTCGCGGGCTACGGCAACCTTCTGCTGGTGCGTCACGCGAATGGCTACGTCACGGCCTACGCGCACAACAACAAGATCCTCGTTGGCCGCGGCGACAAAGTCCGCCAAGGCCAAACGATCGCCCTCGTCGGCGCCACGGGCGATGTCGACCGCCCGCAACTCCACTTCGAAATCCGCAAAGGCGACCGCGCCGTCGACCCGCACCGCTACCTGAACCGCGATACGGCGAGCCGGTAACTGCGTTCTACCGCGCCATCGCTTTGGCGCGCGCACCCTCGACAATCCAAATACTCGCACCCGGACCGGGAGCCGCGGACGAAACGCCGGCACCAGGCGCGGTCGCGACCGCCGCGCCCGCGGTGCCGGATGTCGCCACAGGCGTGGTAGAGGCACTGGGGCGGTTGCGCCGCGTCCAGGCAGCAATGCAGCGTTGCACCGTCTTCACATCCACGTCGCACTGCGGTTGGTATGATCTCGTTGAAGCGCGTCATCCGCATGGGTCGCAACATGCACGCATACCCCGGCCAAGCTGCGTTGGTCGAAAACATATACGACTGCATCACCGACCATGCGCGCTGGCCCGGCGTGTTGGAGCAATTGCGAACCGCAGTCGGCGGACGAGTCGGTGTGATCGGCGTCATCGAGAATGCGACGCGCGCGACGCGTTTTTCCGTCGCGACGGGCGAGGGCGATCTCGCGCGCACTCTACTTGAGGATCATTCCGGCGACATCCCGTTTCTCCTGGCGGCGCCGAAACTTTCGTTCGACGAGGTCTACACCGTCGACAAGGTGTACGAGCTGCTCGACCCGGGAACGCAAGACCGCTGGCGCAACGCCAGGATCACGCAGGAATTCGTGATCCCCAACGCTCTCGACGACTTCTTCTGGCTGACCTTGGTGAAACAGTCGGCGCGAACGGGTTCGCTGGCGATCCTCACAGGCCGCGACAAGGCGATCGCGCCGGTCGAGCTTGCCTGGTTGCGCGCGATGGCGCCGCACATAAGACGCGCAGTCACCATCGGCGATTTGTTCGAGGGGGAGCGTGCCTTGGCGGGGGCGTTCCGCAGACTCATCGAGTCCCTGGCGCACGCCGTCATCATAGTGACGCGCGACATGCGAGTGCTGTTCGCGAATGCCGCCGCTGACAGCCTGTTTCGCGAGCACGGCGTCGCGGCCTATTCCAATGGGCAACTGACACTGACCTTTGCGCCGGCACATCGAGCGGTGGCCCGAGCGATCCTCCAAGGCGAGCACGACGAGGTCGCACTCGGCGGTGCGGGCATCAACGTGCCGCTCGCCCGCGCGGTGGCGCCCGCGATCGCACACGTACTTCCCCTGGGTCGGCGAGAAGCTGACGTACGATTTGCGGAGACCGCGGCGGCGGCAGTCTTCATCAGCGTCGCCGGCGTGACGCCGACGCCCGCGATCGAGGCAATCTCCGCCCTGTTCGGGCTGACGGCTGCCGAAGCGCGGGTCGTCACGCAAGTGGCAGACGGCAAGTCGCGCAAGGAAATAGCCGCTGCGCAGGGCGTGTCTGACGGGACGGTCAAGACGCAGCTGTCGACCATCTTCGACAAGACAGGCATGCACGACCAACGCCACCTCGAGCTTCTGATCCGCGAGCTCACACCCCCGGTGCTGCCGCCGTCACACCGCTGAGCGTCATCCCCCGCGCGGGGGATGCGGACGTCTCCACGATGTGAAAACCTCGGAAAACAGAGTCTGCGAGATGAGCATGTGGCGCTTTACATCCATTGTTCGAAGGAACAAAAACACGTCGCGATTGGTTCTCGCCACCGTGGCGCTCGCGGCGGCGAGCATCGGCACTCTATTGACCCTGAATGCGCCGTCGGCGCGAGCTGCCGGGAGTTCGCGACTTGGCTTCAGTTGCGACGTGAACACGACGCAGTGCACCTGCACGGGCGCCCGTGACGGTGCAGACTGCAAGGCGATGCGCAAGAACTGCGACACCAAATGCGATGCCGGGAGCTCCGGTGAATGCACGGTCCTTGAGTGCACGGGCAGCGGCTGCAGCTGCAAAATGGCACGCACGGGAAGGCCTACGAGCTCAAGCGGCGCGGACATTCGCACCGGGGCTGGCCTCTGCCTCGACGTTCACGCGCCGGACATGGGCAAGAACGGTGGACGTGTCCAGGTATGGGCCTGCAGCGGTCAGCCGCAGCAGCGTTGGACCTACGACCGCAACTCGCGCGCCGTTCGCGTCGCTAGCGGCCTTTGTCTCGACGTGCACGCGCCCGAGATGACGACGAATGGCGGCCGCGTGCAGGTCTGGGCCTGCAACGCCGCTCAGCAGCAACAGTGGACGCCGCTCGCAAACGGCTCGCTACAGAATGCGGGCGGCCTATGCCTTGACGTTCATGATCCGGATCAATCGAAGAACGGTGGGCGCGTCCAGGTGTGGCAGTGCAACGCCTCGCAGCAGCAACGCTTCACCTCGAGCGTGTTCAGACAGACGCCGACCGTATCCACCGTGTCCAGCACAATCGGTCCCAAAAGCATCAGCGTTTCGCCGGGCGACAGCGTCGCGGTTACGGGCACCACCGCTAGGATCAGCCGCTCAAACGGCGTAACTGGGGATTTCATTTGCTCGTGCTCGGGTGAAGGGACGTGCTCGGTTGTCCAAACCCCCAATCTGCTCGTTTGCACCTCGGGCAGGGGTTCAGGTGCATGCAAATCACCAGGCGTATGCCAATTCAACACCACGACAACGGGCGTTCGACCAACCGAAGTCATCCAGTGACAGTGTCAGCCGAAACTAGTTTGATCGGTAGCTAGTTTCGGCTGCGCCAAACCCATCTGCACTAATGCCGCGTGATCTCCGCCCGGCCCACCACCATGTGATGCACTTCGTCCGGTCCATCCGCGAAGCGCAGGTGGCGTTGGTGGGCGTACATCTCGGCGAGCGGGGTCCAATGCGATACGCCGGTCGCGCCGTGAATCTGCATCGCCTGGTCGATGATCTGGCAAACGCGCTCGGGCACCATGGCCTTGACCATGCTGACCCACACGCGCGCTTCGCGGTTGCCCAAAACGTCCATCGCGCGCGCGGCCTTCAGCACCATCAGTCGCATCGCCTCGATGTCGATCCGTGCCCGCGAGACGAGTTCCAAGTTCTTGCCGAGATTGATCAGCGGTTTGCCGAACGCCTCGCGCGAGACGCCGCGCTTGACCATGAGATCGAGCGCCCGCTCCGCCTGACCGATCGAGCGCATG
>CAYXQB010000026.1:0-18927 GCA_964466435.1 uncultured Flavobacteriaceae bacterium
GAGGGGCACGCTCGGCGGCTCGATCGCCAACACCGATCCGGCGGCGGATTATCCGGCGGCCGCATTGGGTCTTGGCGCCACGATCAAGACGACCTCGCGTTCGATCAACGCGGATGACTTCTTCACCGGCATGTTCGAGACGGCGCTTGAGGAAGGCGAGATCGTCACCGAGGTCTCCTTCCCGGTGCCCGAGAAGGCCGCCTACATGAAGTTCCCGAACCCCGCTTCGCGCTATGCGATGGTGGGCGTGTTCGTGGCGAAGACGAAGGCGGGCGTGCGCGTCGCCGTCACGGGGGCGGCCAGCAGCGTGTTCCGCGAAGGTGCGATGGAGGCGGCGCTCACCAAGTCGTTCACGCCGGATGCGGTCGCCGGGATCAAAGTGTCGCCGGCCACCTTGAACAGCGACTTGCATGGGACGGCGGAGTATCGCGCGCATCTGGTGACGGTGATGGCGAAGCGCGCGGTGGCGGCGATCATCGCTTAGCAGAATGCCCCTGCGCTTCTCCCGCTTGCGGAAGAAGCTGGCGCGCGCCGTAGGCGCGTGACTGATGAGGGCCCGCGAGTGCGTGGAGAGGCTCCCCCTCATCCGTCACGCCGCACTGGTGTGCGGCGCGACACCTTCTCCCACGCTTTCGCGCGGGAGAAGGCCTGGACGATTGCGACGGTCTGGCTAGCGCGACCGCTTCTTGTCGCGCGCTTCGGCGAGTTCCATGCGTAGGTTGCGCATCATCTTCTCGACTTCCGGCGCCAGGTTTTCGACTGCCGCGAGGCGCGCGGATTCCGCGAGGTCCTTTTCCGCGTCGCCTGTCGAGAAGCGCGCGGAGATCGCGGTGTTTTTCGCTTCGGCTTGCGCGGTGCCGTAGGGTAGCCGTTGCGGACGTCGATCATCATTGCTTGGGCGACACCGCGGGCCTCCACGTCTTGGCTTGGCAAGATGAAGGCGCCGATCAGTGTCCACTCGCCGATCGAGAGCGAGTTGTCGGTGCTGTCGGCGGTGCCGTCGGATTCGTAGATGACGACCGCGTCGAGATGTTGGCGCGCCGCCGCAAGTTGGATCTTGCGCACGACTTCGCGCGGGTTCGAGTGGCTTCTGCTGTCCCGGTCGTCGAACAGTTCGGCGACGAGCGGACTAACGGGCACGAACTCGCCGAACTTCGGACCGAGGTTCGTGGCAACCTTCTGCCATGCAGCCGCCTCGTGCGGCGGGATGCCGGTCAATTTGGCGCCACCCCACGGGTGCGATCCGATTCGCGCGAGGCCTATGCGCGCTGGGAAGCGGAGTAACGGCTCAACAGCGGCTGCTTCCTTGATCTCGACGCTAAGTGCGGGGCCTTTTCGGCCCGCGTCTTGTGCGTACCCACGCAGGTAGTCGCCTCCGGATGTGGTCTGTGTCGTCTGCGAACAGGCGCCAAGCGCGAAGCAGATCGCGGTTGCGGCCAAGAGGTGGTGAAGTTTTTGTCCCATAGTGCTCTCCCTCGGGCGATGGATTCGCCACGCCTTAGAGGAGGCCCGCTGAATGGGGCGCGAATGGGCGGCAATCGGGGCCGTGTTGGGGGAATGATGGGGCGATAGTGTGGCGGCTGCTTACCGGCAGTTTCGGTTCACCACGCGCGCAACCCAAAATGATACAGCCGGCGCTCGCGCACCGGCTGTCGATACGTACTCTTTAGGCGGTGTTTAGCGACCCGCGGTGATCGACCACTTCGTCACGGCGCCCTTGTCGTCTTTCGTTTCCCATGCGTCGCCAGCCTTGCGGTTGTCGGTCGGGAAGCAGGCGGGCTTCTGGTCGGCGGCGGGCGGCGGCGTCACTTGCGTGAAGCATGCGCTCTTGCCATCGGCGGCCACGGCGTATGTGCCCTTCATCGAAGTGCCGTCCGCGTTCTTGCGTTCCCACGTGCTGTCGGGGTTGACGTACGCTTTGTCCGTCTTGCCGTTGGGGCCGGTCACGTTGACCGTGTTACCGTAGTAACCGGCATAGGGATCGGCGAGCGCGACACCGGCGCTGAGCGCGAGAATGGCGGCGCCGAGAAGAATGCGTTTCATGGGGCGTTCCTTCCTGAGGGATTGATTTCAATAGCGATCCCCACGATTCCCGTGGGGGCCCGCGGACATGGCACAGCTACGTGCCCGATGCCAAGACGGCGCGCTTGTCGCGCGCGGTGGCAAACGCTCATTCGCCTGTAACGGGTGCAACCACTGCCTGTCGTGCCAGCTGAGCTTCACGAATTGTAATGTAGGCCGCCGCCGCAAAGATCACGATGCCGCCAACGAGGGTCAAAACCTCCGGCTGCTCGGCGAAGAACACCACGCCGTACAGAACCGCCCACAGCAGCTTCGTCGATTCCAGGGGCAGGATCGCCGTCATCTCGGCGCGGCGGAACGCTTCGCCGTAAAACCAGATGCCGATGGTGGACGATGCGGCGATCACCATGCACACGGCGAGCTCGATCCATGTCGGCCACACCCACACGGGTATCGCCACCGCCGCCGTGATGGGGACGAAGATCACGACCGTGTAGAAGCCTTGAACGAACGCGCTGTCTGTGCGGCCCAGTTCGCGGATGATCAGTTGGCACCCGGCCCACAGGGCCACCGAAATCAGAATCAGAATTTGGCCCCACGAGACGGCGTCAAAGCCGGGGCGCACCACGATGAACACGCCCACGATGCCGACCGCGAGCGCGATCAGGCGGCGCATGCGGGCGACTTCGCCCAAGAACAGGATCGCGATGATCGTCGCCATGATAGGGGCCGCGAACTCCAACGCCGCCGTCTCGGCCAACGGCACCATGGAAAGTGCGACGAACCAGAGGATCATCGAAATCGCGTGCAGCACGCCGCGCGCAATGTGAAGCGCCGGCCGCTCCGTCCTGACCGAGCCAAGGCCGTACCAGACGACCAGCGGCAGCAAAAACAACACGCCAAACAGCGAGCGGAAGAACGATATCTCGACCGGCGGCAGGTCGCTCGAGAGGGCGCGGATAATCGCATTGGTCGTGGAAAAGAAGAACGTTGCGATCAGGATGCAAACCATGCCGAGAATCGGGCCGTGCGCTAACCATCCCAAGCCTTCCCTTGGGGTCGCGGCTGGCCTAGTTTCGCCTTGATGATCCATCCCCTGCCCGCTTCGATCGACGAAACGCTCGCACTGCTGAACAGCGGCGGCTATGTCGCCGGCCGCGACTTAGGCGTCGTCCTCTACCTCGCGCTGAAGCTCGAACGGCCACTGTTCGTCGAAGGCGAACCTGGCACGGGCAAGACCGAGATCGCGAAAGTTTTGAGCGCGACATTAGGCCGCCGCTTGATCCGCCTGCAGTGCTATGAGGGGCTCGACGTTTCATCGGCCGTGTACGAGTGGAACTATGCCGCGCAGATGACGGCGATCCGACTTGCCGAGGTTCAGGGGCAGCACGATCGTGCGTTGATCGAGAGTGAAATTTTCTCCAATCGCTTCCTGATCAAACGCCCCTTGTTGCAAGCACTGGAGCCGCATGTCGAGGGGCCGCCGGTCTTGTTGATCGACGAACTCGACCGCGCCGACGAGCCGTTCGAGGCGTTCCTGCTGGAGGTGCTCGCCGACTTTCAGGTCTCGGTGCCGGAGTTGGGCGTCGTGAAGGCGGCCAAGCCGCCCATCGTGATCATCACCTCAAACCGTACGCGGGAGATTCACGACGCGATCAAGCGGCGCTGCCTCTATCACTGGGTCGATTTTCCGGATGCCGCACGCGAACTTGAGATCGTTCGGCGCAAGGTGCCCGGCGTGAGCGAGCGGCTGTCGCGCGAGGTCGTGGCCTTCGTGCAGGGTCTGCGCAAGGGCGATCTTTTCAAGATGCCGGGCGTCGCCGAGACGCTCGACTGGGCACAAGCGTTGACCGCGCTCGACACCGTGTCGCTCTCGCCGGAAACGGTGCAGTCGACGCTTGGCGTGCTGCTGAAGTACCAGGACGACTTGGCGAAGATCCGCGGTGGCGAAGTGGAGCGGCTTGTTGCGGCTGCTAAATCGGCGGCGGAGTAAACGACGATGAAATACTCCCGTGCAGTGTGGTTCATTGTTGGATTTGTCGCGGCGAGCTTCACCATTGCTCCGGTGGCGGCAAACTTTGAGTGGTGGCGTGGGGCGTGGGAGTGGGTGCAAAATGACCGACAAGAGATGCCACGCCAGGCTCGCCACGGCTCGCTACTGCGGCCCCATGCAAAGCACTGCAATCCCTACGCACCCCGAATACCGAAAATCGATGATGTTCTAAAGCGGGCCGATCGCATCGTGCTCGCAAAGGTTCGCTCCGTGAGGTCAAACCCGAAGAATTTGTGGATCGGCAACAACGTTATCTACACGCTGGATGTTGTCATGGTCGTAAAGGGGAAAGGCGTCCCGAAGCAAGTTGAGCTTGCTGGTGTGAAGCCAAAGTTTGAATTCGCCTTTGATCCAGCATTGCTGGATGCCACTTACCGTCACGCCGAGTTCCTTGCAAAGGCGACCTTAACCGAGTCTTATCCACCGCAGCGGGAACGTTTTCACCCAGCCGATGCTCCTTCATATTGCGAGTACGCGCCGTATTTTGAAGTTGGAATCAACTACCTAATCGTCTTGCCTGAGCCTTACACAGCCGCGAGCTTCGAGCCGATCCTGACTTTTGAGGACGCCTGGTTGAATCGCGTTCAGAGCGGGTACGGCAATAGAGACGGCTATGGCTTGTATTGACGGCACATGAACGCGCTCGCCGACAACATCGTTCACTTTGCGCGCACGCTGCGACGCGCCGGGTTCCCGCTGGGCACGGGGCAGATCAACGAGGCGCTGCGTGCGGTCGAGGCGGTTGGTATCGGGCGGCGTGAGGACTTGCGGGCCGCGCTGTTCGCCACACTGGTGACGCAGCCGGGGCAGCGGCCGTTGTTCGCCCAAGCGTTCGAAGCGTTTTGGCGCGATCCGGGCTTGTTCGAGAGGTCGCTTGCGGCTTTGTTGCCTCAGACGCTGATCCCGCCGACGGAGCTTCCGCCTGACGCCGGTGCGAGGCGTGTTGCGAACGCTTTGCGCGCTCAAGCAAGCCCGCGCGAGGGCGAGAACAAATTGCTCCTCGAGGTGGATGCCCGCGACACGACCTCCGCCGACGAGCTGCTGGCGGCCAAAGACTTCGAGCAGATGACCGCCGACGAGATTGCCCGCGCCAAAATGCTCTTGGCCCGTATGAGCTGGTCTCTACCGCAACGGCTTACGCGGCGAACGGAAGCAGCGGCGCGGGGCCACGCGTTCGACCTGCGGCGGACGCTCAGAAAGTCGCTGAAGACAGGCGGCAATGTCATTCGCCTCGAGCGGCGGCGGCGGCAATTGCGCGAACCACCGCTTGTCGTGCTGTGCGATGTTTCGGGGTCCATGAGCGGATATGCGCGCATGTGCCTACACTTCTTGCACGGGTTGACGCACATGCGCCGGGCCGGCGGCGGGGCGACGCATACGTTCCTGTTTGGAACGCGACTGACGAACGTCACGCGCGCGCTTCGGCTGCGCGATCCGGATGAGGCGCTCGCGAAGGCGGCCGAACTCACGCCCGATTGGGACGGCGGCACGCGCATTGCCGAGACGCTCAGCCGGTTCAATCGCGATTGGTCGCGCCGGGTGTTGGGGCAAGGCGCGGTCGTTCTTCTCATCACGGACGGGCTTGAGCGCGACGATGTGCAGCTTCTCGCGACGGCGGCGGACCGGCTGAACCGCTCGGCGAAACGGCTGATCTGGCTGAACCCGCTGTTGCGCTACGATGCGTTCGCGCCGCGGGCTCAAGGCGTGAAAACGTTGCTCGCGCATGTGGACGAACTGAGACCGGTGCACAATCTCTCCAGCATGGCGGATTTGGCGGTGGCGTTGAACGAACCCGCGCGGCCCGATCGCTTGCAGCTGCTTAAGGAGCGCGCGGCATGACCGATCACGACAAAGTGCTGGAAACAGCGGAGGCTTGGCTCGACGACGGCCATACAGTGGCGCTTGCGACCGTGATCAAGACGTGGGGCTCGGCGCCTCGCCCGGCCGGCAGCCAACTCGCGGTGCGCAGGGATGGAACGTTCGTAGGCTCCGTATCCGGCGGCTGTGTCGAAGGCGCCGTGATCGGCGAGGCTATGGAGACGATTGCCGACGGCAAGCCGCGTAAGCTCGCGTTCGGCGTGTCGAACGAGCAGGCGTGGGAAGTCGGCCTCGCGTGCGGCGGGCAGATCGAGATTTACGTGGAGCGCGTGGATTGAAGCGCGATCTTCTCAAAGCGCTGACAGCAGCACGCGCCAAGGGCGTCGGCGCCGTGCTTGCGACACGGCTGGATAGCGGCGAACAGCGCTTGATCGAGGCGGGTGTGCGCACCGGCGCGTTGGCGAGTGCTGCACAGACGGCGCTTGCGCGCGACCAAAGTGGAACCGTGGAGGCTGATGGCGCGAGCTGGTTTCTGAATGTGTTCAATTCGCCGCCGAAGCTCTACATCGTGGGTGCGGTGCATATCGCACAACCATTGAGCCGGATTGGCACGCTAAACGGCTTTGAGGTGACCGTCATCGACCCGCGCACCGCGTTTGCCACGAGCGAGCGGTTTCCGAACTTGCATCTGATCTCCGCGTGGCCGGACGAGGCGCTTGCGGACCTGCCGCTCGATGCGCGCACCGCGGTCGTCACGCTTACCCATGATCCGAAGCTCGACGATCCGGCGCTGACTGCCGCGCTGAAGTCGTCCTCGTTTTACGTCGGTGCGCTCGGCTCGAGGAAGACCCATGCGGCGCGGGTCGAGCGGTTGAAAGCTGCGGGCTTTGACGACGCCGCCATCGCGCGGATACATGGTCCCGTCGGTCTTGACATCGGAGCGGTCTCACCGGCGGAGATCGCCGTTTCCGTCATGGCGCAGATCATCGAGCGGCTGCGCGCGGAATGAAGTTCGGCAGCGTCCCCGTCGCGGAAGCCCAAGGGTGCGTGCTCGCGCACGGCATCAACGAGGGCGACGTTGGCCTTAGGAAGGGGCGCGTTCTCTCGGCGGCGGATATTGAAACACTGACGCGCGCGGGTGTTGCCATGGTGATGGTGGCCCGGCTTGAACCTGATGATGTGCCGGAAGATATTGCCGCCAGGCGCGTCGGCGAAGCAATCCGAGGATCCGGCACCGAGTTGTCGGCGGCCATGACAGGTCGAAGCAACATCTACGCGACGGAGCGCGGACTCGTGCTGGTCGATACGATGAGCGTCAATGCGCTGAACGCTACTCACGAGAGCATCACGCTGGCAACCCTGGCGCCGTTTGAAACGGTCGAGCGGCGGCAGATGCTCGCAACGATCAAAGTCATCCCCTACGCGGCACCCGAGGCCGCCGTCGCGAAGGCTGAGGCGTTGCATGACCTCGTCCGCGTCGCTCCATTTCGGCCCAAGCGTGTTGCGCTCGTGTCCACGATGCTGCCCGGCATGAAGGCTTCGTTGCTGGACAAGAACCGCGCCGTGTTGGACCATCGCGTCGAGGCGCTCGGCAGTTCCGTCACCTTCGAGACGCGCGTCGGCCATGACGCCGGCTCCGTTGCAGCCGCGGTCGAAACGTGCCTCGGACAAAAGCCGGACTTGTTGTTCGTATTCGGGGCGTCGGCGACATCGGACCGCGCCGACGCAGTACCGGCCGGTATTGCCGCGGCGGGCGGCGTAATCGAGCACTTCGGGATGCCGGTCGATCCGGGAAACTTGCTGTTGCTCGCGCGCATGGGCGCGATGCCGGTTATCGGGCTGCCGGGCTGCGCACGCTCTCCGAAGGTGAATGGGTTCGACTGGGTGTTGCAGCGGCTGTGCGCAGATGTGCCGGTCACCGCCGCCGACATCATGGCGATGGGCGTCGGCGGACTGCTGAAGGAGATTCCAACGCGGCCGCAGCCGCGGGAGGCAGCAACGGTCAGACCGCAAGCTCAGCCCAAGATCGCCGCAATCGTTCTGGCGGCGGGCCGGTCCACCCGCATGGGCGAACGCAACAAGCTGCTGCTGGACCTGCACGGCAAGCCGATGATCGCCCGCACCGTCGCCGCAATCGAGGGAACGGCCGCGCCCATCATCGTCGTGACCGGACACGATGCGGATGCGGTTGCGCAGGTGCTCAAAACTGCGCGTGTGACGATCGTGCACAATCCGCGCTATGCAGACGGGATGGCCACGTCCCTCAAGGCGGGACTCGGGGCCCTGCCCCCGGACGCCGATGGCGTTCTGATTTGCTTGGGCGATATGCCGGCCGTGACGAGCGCGGCCATCGAGCAGTTGATTGCGGCATTCAATCCGACCGAAGGGCGCGCGATTGTCGTGCCGATCTATCAGGGCAAGCGCGGAAATCCGGTGTTGTTCGCGCACTCGTTCGTGGACGAAATGCGCACGGCCGAGGGCGATGTCGGCGCGCGGGCGCTGCTTTCCGCGCACGCTGATGCCGTGTATGAGGTGGAGACCGATGCCGGGGTCCTGGCTGATGCCGACACGCCTGCGGCGTTCGCCGCCCTCAAAGCCGATTTTGAAACATGAGCGACGACCTCTACGCCAAGGAACTGTTGCGTTGGGCCGCGGACGTGAGCCGCGCAGGGCACCTCGCCGAACCTAAGCGGGCGGCAACGGTGAACAACGCGATGTGCGGGGACAAGGTGACGATCGAGTTCGCTCTCGACCCGACACACGAGGTCACCGAGTGCCGCCACGACACGAAGGCGTGCGTGCTGACGCAGGCCAGTGCCGCGATTGTCGCCGCCAAAGCGGCGGGCGAAGACGCACAGGGCTTCGCGCGCCTCAAGGCGGCGGTGACGGCTATGCTGAAGGAAGGTGCAGCGGCGCCAAGCGGCAAGTGGTCGCCCTTCGAAATCTTTGCCCCCGTTCGCGAGCACAAAAGCCGTCACACATGCGTGCTGTTGCCGCTTGAGGCCGCCGAGAAGGCACTCACCGACTGACGCGGCGCTCGATGAACTCGGCCGCCGTGACGAACCCGCCGAGGTCGAAGATGCTGTTGTGACCGGCCATCTTCGGCCAGAACCCTTCCTTCGGTTCATTTGCGGCTTCGAACAGACGCCGCCCGAAAGATTGTGGGATCACCTCGTCGGCCTCGCCATGCATCACGAGCAGCGGTTCCTTTACGGCTGCGATGCGGTCGAGCGACTCGAACCGGTCCGACATCAGCCAGTGCACTGGAATGAAAGGAAAGCGCTCGGCCGCAACATCTACCGTTGACGTGTATGGTGACTCCAGTACGACGGCGGCGAACTCCCGCTCGACCGCCATCTTGGTCGCGATACCTGAGCCCAGTGACTCGCCATAAAGCACGATGTTCGCGTCTGCGACGCCATTAGCATTCAGCCAATCAAGCGCGGCGCGAGCGTCGGTGTAGAGCCCCTCTTCCGACGGCGCTCCGTCACTACCTGCATAACCGCGATAGCCCAGAACAAGCACGCCCATGTTCGCGTCTTTGAAGTACTTGAGGCGGTAGCGCTGACTTCTGAGCGAGCCGCCATTTCCATGAAAAACGACGACGGTCGGGCGGCCCTCAGGCGGTGGCGCGAACCAGGCGTAGACACGCAATCCGTCGGGCGTCTTCAACTCGATCTCCTGAACGTCCGCAAGCATCTCGTAGTAGGACGGCGCTACACGGCGAATCGAGTCCGGGCGATACATAACCTCGCGTTGGAACGCGTAGAGTAGCGAAACGACTGAAGCGTAAAGTGCGACCGCAACGAACAGCAACCAACGTAGCCAACGCATCGCGATCTCCCTAGACGATGACGGCGGAGCGAGGCCCTAACTGCAGCGATCCACCGGCGCGCGCGATGTTACCCACGGTCAGCAAGGCGTCGCCCGCTTTGTCGAAGGGCACTGTCGCTGCGGACTTCGACAAATTGAAGACGCAGGTGATGTGATCGTCGCCACGAATTCGTTCAAAGGCGAGGATTTGGTCGGTTGCGGTCGTGATCTTGATGTCGCCCTGCGCGAGAACCGGGTGCTTTTTGCGCAGCGCGATCAGGTTGCGGGCGAACCAGAGTGTCGAGGCCTGGTCGCGCTCTTGCGCCGCTGCCGCAAGGTTTGCGTGCGCCGGCGCAACGGGAAGCCAGGGCTCGCCGTAACCGAAGCCAACGTTCGGTTTGCCTTGAACCCACGGCATCGGCGTGCGGCAGGGGTCGCGCCCTTTCGAATAGGGGAAATAGAGTTCGCCGACGGGGTCGCGGATTTGGTGGCGTTCGATCGGGCCGTCGGGGAGACCCAGCTCTTCGCCTTGGTACATAAGCACCGTGCCCTTCAGCGTCATCAGGAGCGTGAGGGCGAGTTTGGCGAGCGCGGGGTCGGCGTCCATCGCGCGGCCATAGCGCGTGACGGTGCGCGGCACGTCGTGGTTTGAGAACGTGACGCAGGGCCAGAGGCCTTCGATCGCGTTCAGAAACGCGTAGTGTTTCGCGAAGACCTCGGGCTTGAAAGAGCGGTCTTCGAGGAACGTGAACGTGTAACCGGTATGCAGACCGTGGCCGCTACCCGCGAAATGACCGAGCAGGCTTGGCTCTTCCGAAAATTCACCGAAGACGAAGCGGTTATCGTAACCGTCGACGACGGCGCGGATCTTGTCCAACACCTCACGGTTCTCGGGGAGGTTCGAGTCGCGCGTGCGGCGCTGCAGGTTCGGCGAGTGCGCCCAGTGGTGGTTCGTGCGCTCCGCCATCGGCACCGCGGGATTGTCGCGCAGCTGATCGTCGTGGAAGTAGCTGTTGGCGACGTCGAGGCGGAAGCCATCGACGCCGCGGTCGAGCCAGAATTTCAGCACGTCGAGCGCTGCGGTAAGCGCGCCGGGATTGCGCAGATTGAGCTTCGGTTGGCTCTTGAGGAATTTGTGAAAGTAGTACTGGCGGCGCACCGGGTGGTACGACCAGGCGGGGCCGCCGAAAACGCTCAGCCAGTTGTTCGGCGCGGTGCCGTCTTCGCGCGGGTCCGCCCAGACGTACCAATCGGCCTTCGGGTTGTCGCGCGATGTCAGGCTCTCAAGGAACCACGCGTGCTGGTCGCTCGTGTGGGCGAGCACCTCGTCCAGGATGACTTTGAGGCCGCGCCTATGGGCTTCGGCGATCAGTCGCTCGAAGTCGGCCATCGCACCAAGCGTTGGCTCGATGCCGTTGAAGTCCGCGACGTCGTAGCCGAAGTCGCGGTTCGGCGAGGGATGAACGGGTGAAAGCCAGATCGCATCGACACCGAGCGACGCGACGTAATCGAGCTTGGATTCGATGCCCTTCAGGTCACCGATGCCGTCGCCGTTCGAGTCGGAGAACGAACGCGGATAGATTTGATAGACGACCGCGCTCTGCCACCATGCGGTCACGCCATATCGATCCGTTCGATGATGCGGCTGACGATGCCGTAGGCCTTTGCTTCTTCCGACGACATCCAGAAGTTCCGGTCGGTGTCGTCTTTCACTTTCGACAACGGCTGGCCGGTTTCTTCCGCAATCGTTCGGTTGATGCGGTCTTGCGCCTTAAGGATCTCCGTCGCCTCGATCTCAATGTCCGAGGCGGTGCCGCGCATGCCGCCCGCCGGTTGGTGGATCATGAAGCGTGTGTTCGGCAGCGCGAAGCGGCGCGAGCGGTCAGCGGCGAGAAAGATGTGCGTTCCGGCGGAGGCGACCCAGCCGGTGCCGATCGTCTTCACCTTCGGGCGAAGCGCCTTGATCATGTCGTGAATCGTGTCGCCCGATTCCACGTGGCCGCCCGGCGAATGGACCACAATCTTGATGTCCTTGTTCGGATCGTCGGCCGCGAGGGCAAGCAAGTTCGCTGTCACGCGCTCGGCCATCTTCATGTCGACTTCGCCGAAGATGAGCACGGTGCGTGACTTGTAGAGCGCCTGGGAAATGGCCGTGAAGGGCGGCGGTTCGGGCGTCTTGGTCTCTTCTTCCTTGTCGAGGCGGAACCGCGAGGTCATGGGGGCGTACTTTCCTGGAATGGAGGGATTCGAAGTGGGTTTAGCACCCCCTCTGGACCCACGCCAAGCCTGTCAATTTACGCCCACAACCCTCGCCAAAGTTGGGCCGATTTCGGCGTTCACGACCAGGTCGGCCAGGTGGTCGAGTTCGGTTGGGTCGCGGTTCAGAATCACGAATTTCGCGCCGTTGCGTTTGGCCGCAATCGGCAAGCCCGCGGCCGGATACACGACAAGGGTAGAACCGATCGCCAGGCACAAATCGCAGGCGAGAACGGCCTCCGCCGCACGCTCCATCTCAGCCTCCGGCATAGCCTGGCCGAACGAGATCGTTGCCGACTTCACGACACCGCCACACGTGACGCAGCTCGGCGGCTCGCCGGTCTCCTTGAAGGCGGGTTCGATATCGTCGAATTCGTGCCGTTGGCCGCAGGAAAGGCATTTCGCGTAGGTGGAGTTTCCGTGAACCTCAATCACTCTCGAGGCCGGCACGCCAGCCGCTTGGTGCAGACCGTCGACGTTCTGCGTGACGACATGCGTGACCTTGCCCAGCTCGACCAGCTTGGCGACCGCCCGATGGCCGGCATTCGGTTGCGCATTCCTGAGCATTTCGCGACCGGCGAAGAGCCGCGTCCAAGCCTCGACGCGCGCGTCGCGCGAGCGGACGAACTCGTCGAAATATATGACGCGGTGCTTGCTCCAGATGCCGCCGGGGCTGCGAAAGTCGGGGATGCCCGATTCTGTCGAGATGCCCGCGCCCGTGAACACGACGGCGCGTTTCGAGCGCTCGATGAGTTTCTTCAAATCGTCCAACATGGCGGCAGAATGGCACGACACGGCTTGCGGACAAAAGGCCTGCTCGACGGCGCGATTCCTTTCACTTAGATCAGGCGCATGGCGGGACCGACCGATATCTCTCAATTCAAGGATACGCTGATCGTCTTGGGGGCGGCGTCGGTCGTCGTGCCGGTGTTCCATTCGCTGCGGATCAGCCCGGTCCTGGGCTATGTGCTGATCGGCATGGTCGTCGGGCCGTTCGGGTTCGGCGCGCTGACACCCGACATTCCGTGGCTTTCGTACGTTACCATCGAGAAGGGCGGCATCTCGCGCGTCGCCGAGTTCGGCGTCGTGCTGCTGTTGTTCATGATCGGGCTGGAGTTGTCGCTCGAGCGCTTGCAGTTGATGCGCCGACTGGTCTTCGGGCTCGGCACGATCCAGCTCTCGGCGAGCGCGCTCGTGGTCGGCGCTGTGGCTTATGTGGCGACGGGCGACGTGACGGTGGCGGCCGTCATCGGACTTGCGCTTGCGATGTCGTCGACGGCAATCGTGACCCAGATTCTGGCTCAACGGAAGCAGCTTGTGGCGCCGTGGGGACGAGCGAGTTTTGCCGTCTTGCTGTTCCAAGACATCGCGGTCGTGCCGGTGCTGTTCGCGGTCAGCATGCTTGGGGCCGATGCGCAGGGCTCTCTGCTTACGACGTTGGGCTTAGCGCTGCTCCAGGCGGCGCTGACGGTCGTCGCGGTTTTTGCCGGGGGACGCATCATCCTGCGGCCGCTGTTTCGCCGGGTCGCGCACACGGACAGTCCCGAGCTTTTCATGGCGGCCTGCCTGCTCGTGATCATCGCGACCAGCCTTGCGACCGCGGCTGCCGGTCTTTCGATGGCGTTGGGCGCGCTGATTGCCGGACTTCTGCTCGCCGAGACGGAGTACCGCCGCCAGATCGAGGTGATGATCGAGCCCTTCAAGGGCTTGCTGGTTGGGGTGTTCCTGATTTCGGTCGGCATGAGTGTCGATCTTGGCCGCATAGCCGCGGAGCCGATCGCGATTGCCGCCGCGAGCATGGGCCTCATCGCGGCAAAGGCGCTGATCGTCGCGCTTGCCGCACCCTTGTTCGGTCTGACGGTTGCGCAAGGGGTGCGCAGCGGGCTCGTGCTTGGCCCGGGCAGCGAGTTCTCCTTCGTGATCCTCGCGCTCGCAGCATCCGTTGGGCTGGTCGGCGAGACGACCGTTTCGTTCCTCTTGACTGTGGCTGCGCTCACAATGGCGCTCATTCCGGTGCTCCAGACAGTCGGCCGAACGCTTGAGACGCAAATGAGCCCCGTGGTGGCGCCCCACCCTGCAACGCTGATTCCGGTACCCGAGGACAGCGCCCCGCGCGTGATTATCGCGGGATTCGGGCGCGTCGGCCGGATCGTCGCGGCCCTCCTCAAAGAGCACAACATCCCGTTCCTTGCCGTCGACGCCAACGCGAACGCCGTAGCGCAAGCACGCGACGCGGGCCACGACGTCTATTTCGGCAACGTCAAGCAGATCGAGTTCTTGCGGCGTTGCGGCATCGAAACGGCCCGCGCCTTGGTGCTCACCATGGATGCACCGAAGGCGGCGAGCGAGGTCGTCACGATCGCGCGCGCGGCGCGCGAGAACCTCCAGATCATCGTGCGCGCACGCGACTCCGACCATGCGGCAGAGCTCTACCGCCTCGGCGCAACCGATGCTGTGCCCGAGACGGTCGAAGCCAGCTTGCAGCTTGGCGAGGCAGTCTTGGTCGATGTGGGCGTACCGATGGGCCTGGCGATTGCAAGCATCCACGAAAAGCGGGCGGAGATGCGTTCGATCATCCAATCCGCGGCACCTGAAACGCCGGTGAGAGCCGCCCCGCGCCGGCGCTTGCGGGACGCCAAGCCCAAGGCTTAGGACGATTGCGCCATGGAGCTACCAACCATTCTCACCCTGCCGCGGCTGCACGAACTTGCCGCGCCGCTCTATATCGCACTCTTGCTTGCCGAGTACTTTCTGGTCAGGCGGGGTGTGATCAAGGGACACTTCAGGCGTGAGGATACCCACACCAGCTTGATCATGGGCATCGGCAGCGTCGTCATACCTATGGTGCTCGCGACACTCGGCGTTGGCGTTGTCTTCTGGGCGTACGAGAACCGCGTGGCGACCATTGGCTTCGCGTGGTGGGCGTTCGTGCTCTGCTTCATCCTCGACGACCTGCGGTTCTATTGGTCGCACCGCATCCAGCACCGCTCGCGTTGGTTCTGGGCCGCGCATGTCGTGCATCACTCGAGCGAATACTACAATCTCTCCACGGCGCTCCGGCAGCCGTGGACGGGGACCATCACGGGGCTCGTTCTACTCGCCGTTCCCTTGGCCTGGATCGGATTTCACCCGGCGCTGATCGCGTTCTGCGCCTCGTTGAACCTATTCTACCAGTTCTTTCTTCACACCGAGTCGGTCGGACGGCTGCATCCTTGGATCGAGGCACTGTTCAACACACCGTCCCATCACCGTGTGCATCACGCGCGAAATCCGCGCTACCTCGACGCGAATTATGCAGGAACGCTCATCGTCTGGGACAAGCTCTTCGGAACATTTGTGCCTGAACTCGATCGGGACAAGCCCGTGTTCGGACTCGTAAAGAACATCGAGACCTTCAACCCGATCGTTGTGGCGCTAGGCGAGTATTGGGGGATCGCCCGCGATGCCGCTGGTTCAGGGCGGTCATTCTTCGACCGGGTCCGCTACATATTTGCCCCGCCCGGCTGGTGCCACGACAAGAGCCGAAAAGACTCACACGCCATCAAGGCGGACTTTTTGCGCGCACATCCGGAAGAAGCGGGAACCGAAGGGCTGCGCCTCAGCGGCTAAGAGCAAAGGGGTGCAAGCCCCACTGCCAAGCAAAGGCCAAGAAGATCAGGATAGCGATCGTCAGCGTCGCGTACCCGACCTGCGCGAGGCGAGCCCGCGTGCCGTCGCCAAACCCGCCGACACTCCAAATCACCATGGGCATAGCCAGAAGGGCCACGACGACCGGAGTCGCGAGCAGAGCTGTCAGCAAAGCCGAAGGCCCATGCAGCACGGCGAGCGGCGGAACTTGCTCCAGCATCGAAGCCATCACGACGAGACTGCCAAGAGTCAGCGCTGTCGCGACAACCGCCGTCAACCGTGGCCAGATGGCAATGACGGATTGCGGCTCGCCCAAGAAGCGGCGGCTAAGGAAGCCCGTCAACCAGGTCCAGAGCGCGACGATCGACACCACGACAACGATGCCGAGCGCGAGCGACCAAATCGACCATTCGTTGGAGCCCGCGACACGCTCGAAAACGTGCATACCGATCGCGAACCTGGTGGGCTGACCCTGCGCATCAGCAAGCGCGGCAGCCTTGAGCTGGAAGTCAGGATTGATCCAAGTACCGTCGCCGCGCGGCAGGAAGAGGAGCCCGCGTCCGGCCTCGGGCCAGTGAACCAGCAATTTGCCTTGATCCTGCGCCTGAATGGTCAGTTGCGAGGCGGCGGCCGCCATCACCGTGAAGTCGGACCGTGCGCGCCGCACAGCCATGTAGGTGCCAGCAAGACCAGGCGCACGTTGCTCGGCAGCCGGATCGGCAGCGGCCGGCGCCGCGTTGTTTGCCGGCCATAGCACGTCGAACAACGACTTGCGCAAAGAGGCGCTCGTCAAGAATCGGCAATCGGCGTTATAGACGACGAAGAACCCACTCCGCGTGTCCGGCGACATCACAAGCTGTGCGCAGAAGCCCGTCCACGAGCCGTCGTGGCCGATCCAGCGTATGCCGTTGCGGTGCCCCTCCATGAACCCGTAGGCGAACCCGTCGAGCCCCTCGGCTTGCGCAAAATGTTGCGCGTGCATGCGCGCGATCGACGGTTCGGCGAGCAGGCGCTCGTCGTCGCCATAGACGCCCTTATTCAAATGCACGAGCATGAACTTCGCGATGTCGGCCGCCGTGGTGATCAAATCGCCCGCCGGAGCACCTTGAAGCCGGTCGAGTTCGCCACGCTTGAAGCCGCCTTCATCGCCGCCGGCATGATACGGCACGGCGATGTCTTGCGGCGTCGGATAGGGGATACCGAACGACGATGAGGTCATGTCGAGCGGTGTAAAAATGTAGTTGCTGACATAGGCCGGGAACGCTTCGCCGGATACGTTTTCAACGACGTGACCGGCGAGAGCGAAGGCATGGTTCGAGTACGCCAGAACTTTGCCCGGCGGTAGCACGCGCGGCGGCATCGTTTGCGCAAGGTACTGGCCCAGCGGCAACGGCGCGCCCGTCATCGGCGTGCTGAGGCCGAGATAGCGGTCGTCGAAGCCCGCCGTGTGGGTCAAGATGTTGGCAAGCGTCACGGGCTCGGGATAGTTCGGCTGTATCTTGAACGCCTGCAAATACGTATTCACGTCGGCGTTCAAATCCGCTTTGCCTTGCTCCACGACCTGCATCACCGCCGTCGCGGTGAACAGCTTTGAGATCGAGGCGACGCGAAAGCGCGTGCGCTCCGGATCGACTGGCACACGGTCACGGATGTCGGCAAAGCCGTAGCCGGCTTTGAGCGTGACTTTGCCGTCTTGAATGACCAGAACGGCCGCGCCCGGAATCTCACCGGCGGCGACCAGGCCGGACATGAGGCCGTCGATGTAGCTTTTGAGCCCTCCGGCATCGGGCGGTAGATCGACACTTGTCTCGGCGGCGGCACTTGCTTCGGGATCGAATGTGCCCGACCCAGCGATCGGCCCGCTTTCGTTACGCGGCTGTGCCTCCAAAACGGCGCCGCCGAACGCGCCCGACTCCTCCGCCGGCTGTGCGAGCGCTGAGCGCACGCATGCTGTGAGCACTACGCAAAAGAGAAGAAAACGCCTACGCATTCAGCGCCCTGATGATGCCGCAGCAATGTAGCGGTCCCGCTGGATGTCATCTACACGGGGCCTGGCTTCATTATCAACAAGTGTCCCCTTCGGAATTCTGAACGCTGCGCGCTGTGCGTGTGGTAAATAAGCCCTTTCCCTTGCCGCGACGCGAGACCTTCATGATCTTCCGCCAGCTCTTTGAGCCGCAATCGTCAACTTACACCTACCTCCTCGCCGATGCCGCGTCGCGTGAAGCGATTCTGATCGACCCAGTGTTCGAGGAAGTGCGGCGCGAGATCGCTTTGATCGAGGAGCTTGGGCTGAAGCTGGCGGCGACGCTCGAGAGGCATGTTCATGTGGGCGATATCACTGTCGCTCGGTTTGGTAGGGCGAAGCTCGGTTCACGCATCGCCCTGTCCGCACGATCTGGTGCAGCGGGCGCCGACATCCATTTGCAGCCGGGCGACCAGGTGCGCTTCGGCAACCGGTATGTCGAGGCTCGCGCAACACCGGGCCACACGGACGGTTGCATGACGTTCGTGACCGACGATCGCAGCATGGCATTCACCGGAGATGCCTTGCTCATTCGCGGATGCGGACGGACGGATTTCCAGCAGGGCAGCGCGCGCACGCTCTTCCGCTCGGTGCGGGAACAGATATTCTCTTTGCCCGACACCTGCGCAATCTACCCTGGGCACGACTACACGGGCCTAACCTCGTCCTCCGTAGAGGAGGAGAAGGCACACAATCCGCGCCTTGGCCTCGGCATTCGCGAGGAGGACTTCTGCGGCTACATGGATAACCTTGGCCTTGCGCACCCAAAGAAGATGGAAGTCGCGGTCCCGGCCAACCTCAAGTGCGGGAAACCGGACGCGCCGATTGCCCTCGACGCCGACTGGGCGCCAGTGCACTTGACGTTTGCCGGCGTACCCGAGATCGCCCCCGCGTGGGTCGAGGAACATGTACGCGAGCTGCAAATCGTCGACGTCCGCGAAGACAGCGAGTTCAACGACGAACTCGGCCACATTCGCCGAGCGCGGTTGATACCGCTCGGCCAGCTTGGCGCGCGCCTCGGCGAACTCGACAAATCGGCACCAACCGTCGTCTATTGCCGCTCCGGCGCGCGCTCGGCGCGGGCCACGCTTCTAATGCGGCAGAACGGCTTCGAACGCATTGCGAATCTGAGCGGCGGCATGCTGCGCTGGCGCGCCCTGGGGCTTTCCGCGGGTGCGTGAGTGGGCCGCACGAAACGGCGGTTTTGCCCGCCTTTCGGGGCTTGCGTCGCGCGTCGCGGCCCTATAGAAACCGCCGTTCCGCGCCCTTCGTCTATCGGTTAGGACTCAAGATTTTCAATCTTGCAAGAGGG
>CAYXQB010000027.1:0-18909 GCA_964466435.1 uncultured Flavobacteriaceae bacterium
TCGGCGGCGTCGCGGACGGCGAGACGCAGGCAATTCTTCGTGCGCTGATCGAGCGGCTTGACGCCGCGGCGTAGCGCGCTCACTTATGCGCTTGAGCCAGAGGGCTGGATGACCGCTGGGGCGTTACGCCCTGGAGGAAAGTCCGGGCTCCACTGAAAGCATGGCGCCGGGTAACGCCCGGCGGGGGCGACCCCAGGGATAGCGCCACAGAGATCAGACCGCCGCGTTCGCGCGGTAAGGGTGAAACGGTGCGGTAAGAGCGCACCGCGTTCTCGGTAACGAGAGCGGCACGGCAAGCCCCGTCAGGAGCAAGACCAAATAGGGATGGCACATGAGCTGTTTCCGGCTCGTCATCCGGGTAGGTCGCGCGAGGCGTCCGGCGACGGACGTCCCAGAGGAATGGTCATCCAACCCGAAAGGGTGGACAGAACCCGGCTTATAGGCCCTCTGGCTCAATTCTCCTTTTCGTCGCGACAAGGTCGTCAACGATCGTTCAATGGCGCGATTTTCCGAGCAGTCTGCGCTGCAGCCATTGCGCTGCGCCGCTGGCACCGGCTGCCGTCATAGTCGCGAGCATCAGAGCCGCGGCGCCGATCGATGCAGTCATTGCGATGATCTCGGCGCTCGGTACGCCGGTTTTGGGTGGCGTCAGCATTTGCGCTGCGAAGCCGGTGCCGATGCCGGCTGCGATCCAGATGGTGGTACGCTGCAGAATCGCGCGGCGCCGTGCGCGCTCGCAGATGCGTTGCATGACGCGGACGCGAAACGCAGGGTCGAACGCTGCGGCAGTGCTCTCCAATGCGGCGCGCGCTTCAGTGTCACCCATCTTGGTCTTGTCCGCCGTCATCGTCACCCAACATTTGTCGCAATCGGGCACGCCCGCGTGCCACGTGCGACTTTACAGTGCCCAGCGGCATCTGTAACGCCGCGGCCGCTTCTTCGTGGCTGAATTCGCCGCCGAGGCAGAGGGCCACCGCCGCACGTTGTGCCTGCGGAAGTGAGTCTAGCGCTTGGCGAAGTGCGAGGTTTAGGTCCGCGTCGATGCCGTCGCGGGCGGTTGCGTCGGCGTAAGCTTGATCGCGTGCGTGTGCGCGAAACCAAGCTCGATTTTGATCGCGCCATACGCGATAGGCGATGCCGCAGACGAAGGTTCGAAAGCGTGCTCGTCCGTCGAACCCTGCGAGTGCCTCGAAGGCGCGGACGAAGGCCTCTTGCGCGATGTCCTCGGCGTCACCCGCGTTCCGCAACAAGCGGCGCAGAAAGCCCCTGACTGCCACCTGGTGCGCGTCGACCAACCGCCCGAAGGCGCGCATGTCGCCTGTGCGTGCTGCTGCGATCAATTGCGCCTCCTCGTCATCCTTCACTTCTGCGGCCTGGGACCGAACATCACGATGAAAAAGAACCCAAGTGCCAACACGCCGAACACGGAAGCTAGGATGAAGAAAACATCTTGAACCTTGTCGTTGCCGACAAGCTGTGAGGCGAGTCCGAATCCGACCGCAATCGCCGTGAATGAGACCACGATCGAGGTGTAGCCTTGCTGACGTTGACCGGGGGCGTAGATGCCGCCGTACTCACCGCCGGCCGCTATGTCTAAGAGTTCCGACGGCGGTTCCTTGCCTTGCTCCACATAGGTTTGGATGAGGTCCATCGCTCTTTTGCTGCGCCGGCCGCTCTGCGCCAGTTCCACAAACGCCCAGAGAAAGCCGAACAGAGGGAAGATCAGCCACCAAAAGCGTACGAACAAATCTTCAAAGCCCATCTCGACCAAGGTCGTCTCCGTTAATTGGTTCGAACTTAGTAGCCGCCACATGCATGTTGGATGCGGACGTGTGTTAACAACATATTGACGCCGCTTGGTTCTGGACCACGAGATATGGAGGGCATGTCTCCAGAGTTGCTTCTAATTCATTGAAATCGCTTGTGTTCGCAGTTGCGTCCCAAGCTGTCCCATGCTATCCCATGTTCAACCGGGCGCGGGGTCATGCGCCCATTTTCATTTCGGGTGACGCCGGTTTCGGCGGTGGGTTTTTTGGGTCGTGGCGATCGAGCGGCATTGCATTGAGCGGATAGGGGGCCGGCCATGACCATTGCCCGGCCCTTTCTCTCGACGTTCGTGAACCGGGTCGATGCCAAGGGCCGCATTTCGGTGCCCGCGCGCTATCGCGAGGTTTTGGACGGCCAAGGGTCGCGTACGATCTTTGCCCGTACCTCGACGAACGAGCCTGCGATCGTTGCTGGCGGCGCGGAGTGGATGGCCGGCATTCAGGCGATGATCGATGCGCACGATCCGTCGAGCCCGCTGTACGACGACTTCGCCTATTCGTGGCTGGGCGATACAGTGGAGCTTGGCCTCGACAGCGAGGGCCGGGTGACGTTTCCGGCTGAGTTGATGCGCCATGCCGGCTTGGACGAATCCGCGGCGTTCGTGGGCAAGGGGCAGTGCTTCGAGGTTTGGGAACCGCGGGCGCTCGAAATCAGAAAACTGCAGGCGCGGCGGTCTGCGACGGAAAACCGAGGCATGCTTCGGGTGAAGAACGGCGGGGGGCACCAATGAACGATACGGTCCATATTCCTGTTCTGCTCGCCGAGGTCGTGGACGCCCTGCAACCGTTCGACGGTCAGGTCATCGTTGACGGCACGTTTGGCGGCGGCGGGTACTCGCGCGTGTTGCTGCGCCGGGCGCGCTGCTCGGTGTATGGCATCGACCGCGATCCGGATGCGATCGAGCGCGGTAAAGAATTCGTTAGGGAGTTCCCGGGCAGGCTGACGCTGCTCAACGGAACTTTCGGCTCCATGCAAGATTTGCTCGCCGCCCACGACGTGGACGCTGTCGATGCCATTGTGCTCGACCTGGGCGTTTCGTCGTTTCAGTTGGAGGAGGCGGAGCGCGGCTTCTCGTTCATGAACGACGGGCCGCTCGACATGCGGATGGGCGTTAGCGGGATATCGGCGGAAGGCATCGTCAATACCTACAGCGAGCAAGCGCTCGCAGGCATCTTGTTCGCTTACGGCGAGGAAGACCGCGCGAACGCGGTTGCGCGCGCGATTGTGGCGGCCCGCGCTAAGGGGCCGATCACGCGCACGCTTGAGCTTGCCAGCATCTGCGCGAAGGCGATCGGGCGCTATGCAAACGGCATTCACCCGGCGACGCGCACGTTTCAGGCGCTGCGGATCTACGTGAACGACGAGCTTGGAGAGTTGACGCGTGCGTTGGCTGCGGCCGAACGGTTGCTGAAGCCCGGCGGGCGGCTTGCTGTGGTATCGTTCCATTCGCTCGAAGACCGGATCGTGAAGCAGTTTTTGGCAGAACGTTCGGGCAAGGTTTCGCACGCCTCGCGGCACATGCCGGTCGCGCCGGTGAATGCGCCTACCGCTTCGTTTCAGCTGGACGTGAAGCGTGCGGTGTCGCCCGGCAAGGCGGAACTTGCGCGCAATCCTCGGTCTCGCTCGGCGAAGCTGCGGTCGGCGGTTCGCACCGGCGCGCCGGCAATTCCGTACGATGCCGTCAAAGCGGGCGTGTTACCGGAGGTTCGCGCTTGATCCGCTTCGTCGGTGTCGCGAGCGTTGCGTTGCTCGCGCTTATTTGTTTCGAGCTCTACAACGGCGTTTCGCGCGTTAAAACCCAAGAGCGCGAACTCGCGACGCTCAAGACGCAGATTGCGAGCGAACAGGAGGCGATCCGCGTGCTGAAAGCGGAGTGGTCCTATCTCAACCAGCCCGAACGGCTGCAGACACTGGCGCGCCAACACCTGCCGTTGACGCCGACAGGTGCGTCACAGATCGTGGTGATGGCCTCGCTGCCGTTGAAAACCGACGCCGGGCCGTCTGACGCGTCGCCCGTCATCGAAGCGAACCAGTTGCCGCGAAAGGTCGTGCCGGATGCGCGGCTGCCGCGCTTCAAGCCCCTCTCCACGAAGGCGGTTCCGTGAAACTTGAGGACCGGATCACGCTGGAAGGCGTCGCGAAGGCGGCCATGGCGCGCACGCGCGCGCGGCTCACGTACGCGATGATCGGATTCGGCGTTGTGTTTGCGGTTTTGTTCGGCCGCCTCGTCGAAGTCACACTGTTGCGCGAGAACGCAGTTCACAAAGCGGCTCGCGTGACCAGCGAGGCATCGTACTACCGCGCTGACATCGTCGACCGGACCGGCGAAATCTTGGCGACGGATTTGCAGGCGGCGTCGCTCTACGCGGACGCGCGCGTGATCTGGGACCCCGCGGAAACGGCGCACGCGTTGAAGGCCATCGTGCCTGGTCTCAATGAGGCTTCGCTGACGAAGAAGCTTTCGAGCCGTCAGGCGTTTGTGTGGATCAAGCGCAATTTGCCGCCGCGTCAGCAGGAAGAGGTACGGCAGTTGGGGATTCCGGGGCTGCACTTCCGGTCCGAGCCCCGGCGCGTCTATCCCAATGGCCGTACGGCGGCGCATGCGCTGGGTTATGTGAATGTCGACAACCACGGCCTCGCCGGTGTCGAGCGTGGTGTTGAGGAGGTTATCCTCGAGAAGCGCAACAAGGGCGGTGTCGTCGAACTGTCGCTCGACCTGCGGGTTCAGCATGCGTTGGCCGACGAGTTGGCGTCCGCTGTCGCGACGTTCCGGGCGAAGGCTGCGGCCGGCATCGTGATGGACGTCAACAATGGCGAAATCCTTGCGCTGTCGTCGTTGCCCGATTTCGATCCTAACGAGCCGGGCCAAGCGACGAAGGACGGGCTTTTCAACCGCATCTCGCTCGGCGTGTTCGAGATGGGTTCGACGTTCAAGACATTCACAACGGCGATAGCGCTCGACGCTGCGAAGGTCACGATGACCTCGCAGTTCGATGCGACAGCTCCGATCGAGTATGGCCGCTTCATGATCTCCGATTTCCATCCCGAGAACCGGGTGCTGACGGTGCCGGAGATCTTTGTGCATTCGTCGAATATCGGCACGGCGAAGATGGCGCTCGCGGTCGGAACGCCGGTACAGCGGGCGTATCTCGCGAAGATGGGCCTGCTCACGCCACTGGTCAGCGAAATCAAGGAGGCAGGAGCGCCGCTTCTACCCGCGACCTGGGGTGAGCTCGAGACGATGACCGTTTCCTACGGTCACGGTATTGCGGTGACGCCGCTTCATGTGGCTTCGGTGAGTTCGGCGCTTGTCAACGGTGGACGGTTGGTGAAGCCAACACTCATGAAGCGCAAGGAGGGTGAGGTCGTTCCGTTCACGCGCGTGGTCTCCGAGCGAACGAGTTCGCAGATGCGCGAGCTATTGCGCTTGGCTGTGACGCAAGGCACAGCGACGCAAGCCGATGTTCCGGGGTATCCGGTCGCCGGAAAGACCGGGACGGCGGAGAAGCCCACTAAGCGGGGCTATGCCGAGAAGGCGCTTTTGACGTCGTTCATGGGCGTGTTTCCGGCCAAGAATCCCTCGTATCTGGTCCTCATCCTGCTCGACGAGCCGCAGCCCAGCGAGGCGACTAAAGGCTTCGCCACGGCAGGGTGGACGGCGGCACCCACGGCAGGCAAAGTGATCGCGCGCATTGCGCCGATGCTAAACGTGCCCGTGACCCCCACCGAACCGTCCAAGGGCTTACCCACCACCATGGCATCGTATGAGGACCTCCATTGACCCCATGCGACTTAGCGCTCTTGTCCCGACTGCTTCTGGCGCCGATCCCGAGATCACCGGCGTAACTGCCGACAGCCGCGCGGTTAAGCACGGCTTTCTGTTCGCGGCGTTGCCGGGGGCGAAGCTCGACGGTGCGGCATTCGTCAAAGATGCGATCGCGAAAGGTGCCGTTGCCGTGCTTGGCGGCGAGTCTGTGCGCGCGTACACTGGAGCCACCGCGACCATCGTCGATCTCAATCCGCGTAAGCGTTTGGCCGAGATCGCGGCGCGATACTATGAGCGTCAGCCGCGTACGATCGTGGCCGTAACGGGCACGAACGGGAAGACTTCTATTGCGTCGTTCGTCCGGCAGATTTGGACGCTGCTCGGGTACAAAGCGGCCAGTTTTGGGACAGTCGGCGTTGTGTCGCCGTCGGGCACAAAGCCGCTGGCACATACGACGCCGGACCCGGTCGAGATTCACCGGCTGCTCGCCGAGTTGGTCGACGAAGGCGTCGATCATGTGGCGTTCGAGGCGTCGAGTCACGGTCTTGCACAGTACCGCGTGGACGGCGTGAAACTGATGGCAGCGGCGTTTACGAACTTGACGCGCGATCATCTCGACTATCACGAGACGGTCGAGGCGTATCAGCAAGCAAAGCTCCGCTTGTTCAGCGAGGTGCTGCCGACCGACGGCGTGGCGGTGGTCAATGGCGACAGTCCATCGGCGCCTGTGTTTGCGCAAACAGCGCGGGCGCGCGGGCAGCGCTTGATCATGGTGGGCGAGGCGGGTGGCGATCTGCACATCCTCCGCCGCGAGCCGACATCCGATGGGCAACTGCTTTCGGTTCGGTGGGAGGGGCGGACCTACAACGTGGCGCTGCCCCTCGCTGGCGGGTTTCAGGCATCGAATGCGGTGGTTGCCGCGGGCCTTGTGCTTGGGCTTGGTGCAGATCCGCCAGCGGTGTTCGATGCGCTGGCCAAGCTCAAAGGTGCGCCAGGGCGGCTTGAGAAAGTTGGTATCTCGGCGGCGGGTGTACCAGTCTATGTCGATTACGCGCATACGCCGGATGCGGTTGAAACCGTGCTCAAGGCACTTCGGCCGCATACGGAAGGGAGGCTTTGGATCGTTTTCGGTTGCGGTGGCGATCGCGATCCAGGGAAGCGGCCGTTGATGGGTGCGGCGGCCAAGGCGTATGCGGACCGGGTGATCGTCACGGACGACAATCCGCGCACGGAGGATGCGGGCCAGATACGTCGTGCGGCTTTGCAGGGCGCCGTCGGTGCGGAAGAGATCGGCGATCGGGCGACGGCGATCGATGCCGCGGTCGCGCGAGCCGAGCGTGGCGATGTCGTTGTGATCGCGGGCAAGGGGCATGAGCCGGGGCAGGTTGTCGGCCGCGAGGTCAAGCCGTTCAATGATGCTGACGAGGCGCGGGCTGCCATTGCGCGCACGAAAGGAAATACATGAGCGCGCTGTGGACGTTGAAGCAGGTTGCGACCACGACGGCGGGCGTTGCGGCAGGCGATGCCGCCGTAACAGGCGTTTCCATCGATACGCGCACACTTCAGCCCGGCGATTTGTTCGTGGCGCTGAAAGACGCGCGGGATGGGCACGATTTCGTTGGCGAAGCAATCGCTAAAGGTGCAGCAGCTGCGTTGGTGTCGCGCGACGTAGCGGGTGTTGCGGCAGACAGGCTCGTGAAAGTGCCTGACGTGCAGACCGCGCTCGAAGCAATGGGCCGTGCGCGGCGCGCCGACGCGAACGCGCGGGTGGTGGCGGTTACCGGCAGTGTCGGCAAGACCAGCACGAAGGAGGCTTTGCGGCACCTGCTGGAGTTGCAAGGGCGCACGCATGCGTCGGCCGCGTCCTACAACAATCTCTGGGGTGTGCCGTTGTCGCTTGCGCGGATGCCGCGAGACGCGCAATACGGCATCTTCGAAATCGGTATGAACCATGCGGGTGAAATCACGCCGCTGGTGGCCCAAGTGCGTCCTCATGTTGCGATCGTGACCATGGTGGCGGCCGTGCACTTGGAGCACTTCGACTCCGTTGCCGGAATCGCGGATGCTAAGGGCGAGATCTTCTCGGGGCTCGAATCTGGCGGTGTCGCGGTGATCAACGGCGATATCGAGTGGGCCGGGCGCCTCGAGGGCCATGCGATGAAGGCGAATCCGTCGCGCGTGCTCACCTACGGGCGTGCAGCGTCGTGCGATATCCGGTTGACCGGCCTGCACCTCGGCGAAGAAGGGTCGGACGTTTCGATCGACCTGTTCGGCAAGCCACTTCGCTATCGCGTCGGCGCGCCGGGCGAGCATTGGGCCCTCAACAGTTTGGGGGCACTCGCAGTGATCGCCTCGCTCGGCGCGGATACGGAACGTGCGGCGGCCGACATGGCGAGCTTGAGCGCGCTCAGCGGTCGCGGGGCACGACAGCGAATCACGGCCGCGAACGGCTCATTCGATCTGATCGACGAGAGCTACAATGCCAATCCCCTGTCGATGGCTGTGTCGATTGCGACACTGGGACGGACCAAACCGGGGCCAGGCGGGCGGCGGATCGCGGTCCTGGGCGATATGCTGGAGTTGGGGCCAACAGCGGGCGAACTGCACGCCGGCCTGGCAAAACCGCTCAGCGAACATGGCATTGACTTGGTCTTTGCGAGCGGTCCGCTCATGAATCACTTGTGGGCGGCAATTGCCGAGCGCCAGCGCGGGGGATATGCAGGCGCTTCGTCCGAGATCGCACGCGCGGTCGCGGGTACAGTCCGGGCTGGCGACGTCGTCATGGTCAAAGGCTCCAACGGTTCAAAAATGCGTCTCGTGGTTGAAGCTCTTCGGGCTCTGGCGACGGCGCCATAAGGCGGGGTTTCATGCTGCACTACTTCCTCGTTCCGCTTGCCGACGAATTCCAGCTCTTCAACGTATTTCGCTACATCACGTTCCGCGTCGGCGGCGCGATGATGACGGCGTTGATCATCGCGTTCATCATCGGTCCGCCGCTGATCCGCTGGTTGAAGATCAAGCAGGGCAAGGACGGTCAGCCGATCCGCGAGGACGGCCCGCAACGCCACATCCTGGAAAAGAAGGGCACGCCCACGATGGGCGGGTTCATGATCCTAATCGCGCTCACGGTATCAACATTGCTCTGGGCCGATCTGAACAATCTTTATGTGTGGACGGTCTTGGGCGTCACGCTCGGGTTTGGGATGCTCGGCTTTTGGGACGACTATTTGAAGGTCACCAAGCGTTCGTCAGCGGGCGTGTCGGGCCGGTTCAAGTTGCTGGTGCAAGGCATCATCTCGATCGTCGCCGTCATCGTGATTATGGAGTTGCACAGAAACATGGGCGGAGCGGCCGCGCCGAAGCTTTCCGGCACCATCGCGCTGCCGTTTTTGAAGGACTTTGTGATTCCGCTGGGCGCGTTGTTCATCGTCTTCGGAATCCTCGTCATCGTCGGGGCATCGAACGCGGTGAACCTCACGGACGGACTCGACGGACTTGCAATCGTGCCTGTGATGGTGGCGGCGACCACGTTCGGCGTCATCGCGTATGTCGTGGGGCGGGCGGACTTCACGACGTATTTGCAGCTACTCTACGTGCCCGGTACCGGCGAGCTTGCGGTGTTGTGCGGGGCAATGTTGGGCGCAGGCCTCGGGTTCCTTTGGTACAATGCGCCGCCCGCGATGGTGTTTATGGGCGACACCGGGTCGCTTGCCTTGGGCGGGATGCTTGGGTCGATGGCGGTGGCGATCAAGCACGAAATCGTGCTCGGTATCGTCGGCGGGTTGTTCGTTCTCGAAGCGTTGTCGGTTATGATCCAGGTCGCTTCGTTCAAGCTGACGGGCAAGCGCGTCTTTAAGATGGCGCCGATCCACCATCATTTCGAGCAACTGGGTTGGCGCGAGTCAACGATCGTCATCCGATTTTGGATTATCGCGGTGATCCTGGCTCTGGTCGGTCTTGCGACTCTGAAGATCAGGTGATGCTCAGGTGATCGCCGTCCCGTTCTTCGAAGGAAAAACCGTCGCCGTCTTCGGGCTTGCGCGATCGGGGATATCTGCCGCGCTTTCGCTGATCGCTGGCGGGGCCGAGGTCGTGGGATGGGACGACAAGGCGGACGCGCGCGAAGCCGCACAGCGCGCCGGTGTCACGGTCAGCAACCTTGCCGACGTCGATTGGCACGGTATTGCCGCATTGATCTTGAGCCCGGGCGTGCCGCTCACGCATCCGAAACCGCACCCGTTCGTCGTCAAAGCGCATGAGGCGCGCACGGAAGTCATCGGCGACGTCGAGTTGTTCTTCCGCGCCGTGAGACCGGCGGAGAGCGTTACCCATCCGAAGATCGTTTGCATCACCGGTACGAACGGCAAGTCAACGACAACGGCGTTGATCGGACATTTGCTTTCGAAGCTCGGCTTCGATGCCGAGGTCGGGGGCAACATCGGCAAGCCGATCCTTGAGTTGGCGCCGCCGTCGCCGCGACGGGCGTATGTCATCGAGATGAGTTCTTATCAGATCGATTTGACGCCGTCGGTGAGGCCAGATGTGGCGGTATTGATCAACATCACGCCCGATCACCTCGACCGGCACGGCACGATGGCGCACTACGCAGAGGTCAAGGCGAACATCTTCCGGCATCTGGGACGCGGCGATCAAGCCGTCGTCGGCGTCGACGATGCGTACTCGTCGGAGATTTTCACAAAGCTCTCCGCGCGCGGCGGTGTCGCCGTGACGCCGGTGTCGATCGGAAAGGTTCTGGGGCGCGGAATCTTCGTGCTCGATGGCAAGCTCTACGATGCGACCGGCGCGGCGTCGCGTGAGGTGCGCGATCTTGCGACGCTGGAGCGGATGCCGGGTGCGCACAATTGGCAGAACGCGGCGATCGCTTACGCGGCGGTTCGGCCGCTCGTGGTCGATCCGTCGGAAGCGGCTTCTGCGATGACGTCGTTTCCAGGACTTGCACATCGCATCGAGCTTGTAGGGCAAGTGGGGCGGGTGCGGTTCGTCAATGACTCCAAGGCTACGAACGCAGACGCGGCCGCCCGGGCGCTCGCCTGCTACGACGATATCTATTGGATAGCGGGCGGCAAGGCGAAGTCGGGCGGTATCGAAAGCCTCGCGCCCTATTTTGGCCGGATCAAACGGGCCTATTTGATCGGTGATGCGATGGACGCGTTTGCGGCGACGCTTGGCGCGCAGGTATCGTTCACGAAGGCGGGTACGCTTGAGGCCGCGATGCGCGCGGCGGCCAAAGACGCGGCGGGCGACGCAGGTGCGCCGGTCGTTTTGCTGTCGCCGGCTTGCGCTTCGTTCGATCAATTCCGTGACTTTGAGCATCGCGGGGCGGAATTCAAACGCGTGTTCAAGTTGGTTGCCGATGAGGCACGATTGAAGGAAAAAGCTTGATGGCGCTGTTGTCGCGCACGGATCGGAGTTTGATCGCCCAGTGGTGGTGGACGATCGACCGCTGGTCCTTGGCCGCGATTGCGACGTTGATCGTGTCCGGCGTGCTCTTGACGTTGGCGGCGAGCCCCGCGGTTGCAGGGCGGATCGGGGTCGAGCCGCTTCATTTCGTCTACAAACAACTCAGCTTCGTAGCGCCCGCGCTGATCGTGATCCTTGCGGTGTCGTTGGCGGGTCCGCGGGACGTGCGGCGATTGGCACTCGTTGTCTACGTCATCTCTCTGTTGCTGATGATGGTCGCTCTGCTGATGGGGCCGGAGATCAAGGGCGCGAACCGATGGTTGCTGATCGGTCCATTCTCGCTACAGCCTTCGGAGTTCGCTAAGCCCGCGTTTGTCGTGCTTGCGGCAGCGGCGTTGGCCGAGAGCAACCGTACGCCGGGTTTCCCGGGCGCGTTGATCGCCGGGTTCGTATATGCGGCGTTCGCGGGTTTGCTCGTTCTGCAACCGGATTTCGGGCAAACAATGCTCGCCACGATCGTCGTCATCGCAATGTTCTTTCTTGCCGGGCTTCAGTGGCAGTGGCTGGCGCTGTTCGGTGCCGCCGGCGTGGGCGGTGGCGTGGGCGCCTATTTCTTCGTGCCGCATGTCGCGAGCCGCGTCGATCGGTTTTTGGGTGGTGAGGGCGATACGTTCCAGGTCAACACATCGCTGAATGCGTTCACGCAGGGCGGGTTCGGCGGCGTTGGTCCGGGTGAGGGCTCTGTGAAGTTCGTTCTGCCCGATGCCCATTCCGACTTTATATTTGCCGTCGCCGGCGAGGAGTTTGGGCTCGCCGCATGTACGGTACTGATTGTGCTGTTCGGTGTCATCGTGGTGCGCGCATTGCGTCACGCGCTCGAAGAACGCGACCACTTCGTTCAGCTTGCGGCCTCGGGGCTGGCGACGATGTTTGGGCTTCAGGCGGCGATCAACATCGCGGTGACGTTGAGCTTGATACCGGCGAAGGGCATGACGCTGCCGTTCGTTTCCTATGGCGGGTCGTCCACGCTGGCGCTGGCGTTGACCGTGGGCATGCTGCTTGCGCTCACACGGCGGCGTACCGCTTCGCAGCGAGGCTGGTGATGGCGGGCCCCGTCGTCATCGCGGCCGGTGGAACCGGCGGCCACATTTTCCCGGCGCAGTCGCTGGCGCAGGAGTTGGCGAAGCGCGGGCGCAAGGTCGTGCTGATGACCGACGATCGCGGTCACAACTACGCGCAGACGTTTCCGCAGGCTGACATCGTCACCGTACCGTCGGCGACGTTTGCGGGGCGCGGGCTGGTGGGCAAGGCGTTTGCGGTCGCGCGCCTTGGACGTGGCGCGATTGCGGCCTACCTTGCGCTTGCACGGTTGAAGCCCAGCGTGGTTGTTGGATTTGGCGGCTATCCCGCGTTGCCGACGATGTTCGCTGCGGCGCGGCGCGGGCTGCCCTCTATCATTCACGAGCAGAACGCTGTTTTGGGGCGAGTGAACCGTTGGCTGTCGCCGACCGTCACCAAGATCGCGGCAGCATTTTCGAAGCTCACGCATCTCGATCCGGTGTTGCAGCCGCTTGTGACGGTGACGGGTAATCCGGTTAGGCCCGCCGTTCTTGCGGCGGCGCGGCCCTATGCGAAGCCGCCGGTCGATGGATCGTTCAACCTGCTCGTGTTCGGCGGCAGCCAGGGCGCGCGGGTGTTTTCGACCCTGGTTCCGGCGGCGATCGCTAAGTTGCCCGAGCCTGTGCGCCAACGGCTCAACATCACTCAGCAGTGCCGGCCGGAGGATTTGGAGGCCACGAAGGCGCTTTACGCCGCGATGGGCCTGCAGCCGACGCTGGCGCCGTTCTTCGGCGACATGGGTGAACGGCTGGCGGCGGCGCATTTGGTGATCAGCCGCGCCGGCGCCTCTACGGTGACGGAGCTCTGCGCGGTCGGGCGACCGTCGATCCTGATTCCCTATCCATTCGCAATGGACGACCATCAGACCGTTAATGCGGGGCAGCTTGCCGCAGAGGCGGCAGCTTGGTCGTTCAAAGAGGCGGGGCTGACGGCCGATCAGCTTGCGGCGAAGGTCACAGAATTGGCGCAAAACCCGGTTTTGCTTGAGGCCGCTGCGGCGAAAGCGCTAAGCCTAGGGCGAAGCGACGCCGCTTCGAGGCTTGCCGATCTCGTGGAAGAGGTCGGCGGGCTTTAGCCCCTCGACTTGTCTCACGGAGTGTACGGCCAACATGAGCCGGCTTTCTCTGCAAATCGGACCCCTGCATTTCATCGGTATCGGCGGCATCGGCATGAGCGGCATCGCCGAGGTGATGCACAATCTCGGCTACAAGATTCAAGGCTCGGACGCCGCCGAGAGCGCGAACGTGAAACGCTTGCGCGGCCAGGGAATCAAGATTTCCATCGGACCGCATGCAGCGGACAATTTAGGTGACGCTGCTGTCGTCGTTTATTCGTCGGCCGTAAAGAACGACAATCCGGAATTGGCGGCGGCCCGCGCCCGGCAGGTTCCGACTGTGAAGCGCGCGGAGATGCTTGCGGAACTGATGCGTCTCAAGAGCGCCGTCGCGATCGCAGGCACGCATGGCAAGACCACTACGACCACGATGGTGGCCTCGCTGCTTGAAGCGGGCGGGTTCGATCCGACGGTCATCAACGGCGGAATCATCAACGCCTACGGCACCAACGCGCGGCTCGGCCAGGGCGATTGGATGGTCGTCGAGGCCGACGAGTCTGACGGCACGTTCGTGAAGCTGCCAGCGACGATCGCGATCGTGACCAATATCGACCCGGAGCACCTCGACCACTATCGCGGTTTCGAGGGGCTGAAGCGGGCGTTCGATACGTTCGTCGAGAACATCCCGTTTTACGGGTTCGCGGTGCTGTGCATCGATCATCCGGAAGTGCAGTCGATGATTGGTCGCGTGAGCGACCGGCGGCTGATCACATACGGTTACGGGCCACAGGCGGATGTGCGTGCCGTTAACGTGCGATTCGAAGGTGGGGTTTCGCATTACGACGTTCGCTTGTCGGATCGCGTGAAGGGCGGCTCGCGGACTCTCGCGGGCCTGACGCTGCCGATGCCGGGCGAACACAACGTACAGAACTCGCTTTCGGCCATCGCCGTCGCGCGCGAACTTGGCGTTCCGGATGTGACCGTGCGCGAGGCGCTGGCGCAGTTCGAGGGCGTGAAGCGCCGCTTTACGAAGACGGGCGTTTGGAACGGTGTGACCATCATCGACGACTATGCGCATCATCCGGTCGAGATCTTATCGGCGCTCAAAGCAGCGCGGCAGGTTGCGTCCGGGCGGGTGATTGCGGTCGTGCAGCCGCATCGCTACTCGCGGCTCAAGGACCTTTTCAAGGAGTTCTCGACCTGCATGCATGGCGCAGATACGGTCGTGGTGTCGGATGTTTATCCAGCAGGCGAGCAGCCGCTCCAAGGCGTGTCGCGCGATGCGCTGGTCGACAGTATGCGTGCGCATGGGCATCGAAACGTCGTTGCGCTGCAGTCGCCGGACGAGCTTGCTAAGGTTGTTTCCGAACTTGCGCGGCCCGGCGATTATGTCGTGTGCATGGGTGCCGGCACGATCACGAATTGGGCCAATCTGTTGCCGAGCCAGCTGCAGGCCTTGCGCGAAGGCAAAAGCTAGAGATGACGACGGCGGCGAGCGATCTGATCGCGCGCTTGCCGCGCGTGAAGGGGCCTTATCAAGCTAATGCAGCGATCAAGGATCTGACCTGGTTTCGCGCGGGCGGGCCGGCAGAGGTGCTCTACATTCCGTCGGACGCCGACGATTTGGCCACGTTTCTGAAGGGCGTGCCGGCAGACCTGCCGTTGATGGTCATAGGTGTCGGTTCGAATTTGCTGGTGCGCGATGGCGGCGTCGATGGCGTGGTTGTCCGCCTGGGCCGAGGTTTCATGAACGTGAGCACCGAGGCAAACCGCGTCCGCGCTGGCGCTGCCGTTCTAGATGTGGCGGTATCGAAAGCGGCGTTGGATGCGGGCCTCTCGGGGCTCGAGTTCATGCGCGGGATTCCTGGTGCCGTCGGCGGAGGCTTGCGCATGAATGCGGGCGCCTATGGGCGCGAGTTCAAGGATGTTCTCGTCGAAGCGGTTGCGCTCAGTCGCAATGGCGAGCGTGTGGTGCTTTCAAACGCCGATATGGGGTTCGAGTATCGCAAGTCCGGCGCGGCGGCCGATCTAATTTTCGTTGAAGCGCTGTTTCAGGGTGCGCCGGGCGACAAGTCGGCAATCGAAGCGCGAATGAACGAGATCACGGACTCCCGCGCCGCGACGCAGCCGATCAAGAGTCGCACCGGTGGGTCCACATTCAAGAATCCGCCGGGCGAGAAGGCTTGGCAGCTGGTCGATCGGGCCGGGTGCAGGGGCTTGCGGCGGGGCGATGCGGAAGTGTCCACGATGCACTGCAACTTCCTGATCAACCACGGGCGCGCGTCGGGCAACGAGATCGAAGATCTCGGCGAAGAGGTTCGCGCGAAAGTCAAAGCTGCCACGGGCATCGAGCTCGAGTGGGAGATCAAGAGAATTGGGAAGCGATAGTTGTGGTTGGTTGCGCTTCTCCCGCTTGCGGGGGAAGAGCTGTTCCTATTGTTGAGACTTTGGTTGGAGGACAAAAATGGCGGAACAACGGCACGTCGCGGTTTTGATGGGCGGGTGGTCTGCCGAGCGGCCCGTTAGTCTTGTAACGGGCAAGGGCGTTGCGACGGCGCTGCGCGACGAAGGGTTCAAGGTCACCGAGATCGATGTCGGTCGCGACATTGCCGATGTTCTAGCCAAGGTGAAGCCGGACGTCTGCTTCAACGCGCTGCATGGGCAATGGGGCGAAGACGGGTGCGTTCAGGGGCTGCTTGAGATCATGGGCATCCCCTACACGCACTCGGGCGTGCTCGCGTCCGCCGTTGCGATGCACAAGGAGCGCGCAAAGGCCGTGTTTCGGGGCGCTGGGTTGCCGATCGTCAACGATGTCGTCGTTTCGCGCCACGAAGTCTCGAAACAGACGGCGATCAAGCCGCCATTTGTGATCAAGCCCGTTAATCAGGGGTCAAGTGTGGGGGTCTTTATTATCCGACCCGGGGACAACCGTCCGCCGGAGCAGTTGACGAGCCCCGATTGGAATTTGGGCGACGAGGTTATGGTGGAAGAATTCGTGCCGGGACGCGAGTTGACGGTTGCCGTCATGGACGGCAAGCCGCTTGCCGTGACCGAAATCGTCGCCAAGACGAAGTTCTACGACTTCGAGGCGAAGTACTCGGACGGTGGGTCGGAGCATGTCGTTCCGGCGAAAATTCCGGCGAAGGTCTACGAAGAAGCGATGGATATTTCGGTGCGCGCGCACGTGGCGCTGGGGTGCCGCGGCGTGAGCCGCACAGATCTGCGCTACGACGACACGAAAGGCGAACCGGGGCGGCTCATCATTCTTGAGACGAACACGCAGCCCGGCATGACGCCGACATCGCTGGCGCCGGAACAAGCGTCCTACAAAGGTATTTCCTACGGTGCGCTGTGCCGTTGGATGGTTGAGGATGCATCATGCGATCGGTAGTTGGCGCCTCGATGGACGACGAAGACGATCTCCCGCCGCCACCCAAGCGGAAGCGGGCGCCATCGAAGGGCAAGGCGCGCGTCGTGCGGCCAAAGCGCGGGCGTCGCGACGAAGGTGCGATGAGCCGCTGGCTCGAGTCCGCACGAGGGGCAGCACGCTCGACGCTCATTTGGATTCTCGCGCTCGGAGTCTTTTTTCTCGTAACCGTGTTCGCCGGCCTGTTCTCTGGCGGGCATGTGTCGGCGGCGTTTGCCGGTCTGCAAGGTGCGGGCGAGGGGGCCATGGCCGGCGCCGGCTTGACCGTGCAGGCGGTGACGCTTGAAGGCCGGAGCGAGACGGCGCAGCGCGAGATCGCTAAGATGCTCGGGATCAAGCGCGGCGACCTGATGCTTTACGTGGACGTCGACGAGGCGCGGGCGCGGATCGAGGCGCTGCCTTGGGTGAAGTCGGCGGAAGTTCGCCGGGTTTGGCCGGATCGCATCGTGGTTCGCATCGTCGAGCGCTCGCCGGTCGCGGTTTGGCAGAAGGATGGGGCGAAAACCGTCATCGATATCGACGGGCATCCGATCGCGGGCGAAGACCCTGCGCGGTTTGCCTCGCTGCCGCTCGTCGTGGGGCAGGGGGCGGAGAGCGCCGTTGCCTCGCTGCTCAAGCTTGTTGCGACGCAACCGAACTTAAAGTCACGTGTGAAAATCGCCGTGCGAGTCGGTGAAAGGCGTTGGAATTTACAGCTTGATAACGCTGTTGAGGTACGTCTGCCAGAGGAAGGCGCGGAAGCGGCCTTGGCAGAACTCGTCCGGCTCGATCGGGAGCAAAACGTGCTCTCGCGCGACATCAAAGCGATAGATCTTCGCTACCCGGACCGTTTCATCGTCAAGCTGCCGCCAGGGTCGCCGCTGATTACGCCGGCGCGGCCCGCAGGCGGCAGGGAAACTTGATGGTCATTGGGATTGGTCGGACAAAGACGGGGAAGGGGCAGCGCTCGCACAAAGGCGGGATCGTTGCGGCCCTCGACGTCGGCTCGACCAAGGTCGCTTGTTTCATCGTCAAGATCGTTGCGACCCGTGAAGACGCGGAACCGCAGCTCAAAGTCCTAGGTATCGGGCATCACGCGAGCCGCGGGGTGCGCAATGCAACCGTTGTTGACATCAATTCAGCCGAGGACTCCATCCGGGCCGCCGTCGAGCAGGCCGAGCGGATGGCAGGGATCACGCTGAAGGAGGCGGTCGTCGGCGTTTCGTGCGGCCAGCCGCAGAGCCGGACGATCAACGTCGAGGTTTCCATTGCCGGGCATGAAGTCGGGGACGAGGATTTGCGCCGTGCCTATGCGACGGCGCGCGCGCAGGTTCCCTCGTCGGAGCGGGACGTCATCCATTGCATGGCGGGCAGCTATGCGATCGATGGTAGCCGCGGCATTCGCAATCCACGCGGGATGGTCGGCGATACGCTGGGCGTTTCGATGCATGCCGTGACGGCCGCGTCGGGGCCCATCCGCAATCTCGAGGCCTGCGTCGAGCGGTGTCACTTGGACATCACGGCCAAGGCCGCGACGCCCTACGCGGCCGGGCTTGCCACGCTGGTCGCGGACGAGATGAGCTTGGGCGCGACTGTCATCGACCTGGGCGGCGGCACGACCTCGATTTCGGTGTTTTTTGACGGAAATCTGGTGTTTGCAGAGGTTTTGCCGATCGGCGGCAGCCACGTGACGAGCGACATTGCACGCGGACTTTCGACGTCTCTGGCGAATGCGGAACGCATCAAGACGCTGCACGGCAGCGCGCTGTCGGGACCCAACGATGGGCGCGACCTGATCAAGATTGCTCACCTCGGCGAGGATGACGGGGAGGGCGAGAGCCAGATTTCGCGTTCCGTTCTGACCGGGATCATTCAGCCTCGCATCGAGGAGACATTCGAACTCGTGCGCGACCGACTTGCGGATTGCGGGCTCGCGTCGATTTCGGGACGGCGCGTTGTCTTGACGGGCGGGGCCGCGCAAATGAGCGGCGCCCGCGAGGCTGCGGCGCGCGTTCTGTCGAAACAGGTTCGGATCGGTAAGCCGACGCGGCTTGTCGGTCTGGCTGAAAGCGCAAGCGGGCCGTCGTTTGCGGCGTGCGCCGGGCTTGCGATTTGGGCGTCACAGCGGCCGAACGAAGTGAAGATTTCGCGCGACGAATCCGATGCGCCGACGCTGGCCTATGGTACTCATGGCGGTGCTTCGCGAGGGTTCGGGGGGCTAACGCGCTGGATCAAAGAGAAGTTTTAGCTCTTGTCGGCGCAAGACTAGATTGAACGAGCGCGGAAAACGCGCCGGTGTGGTGTTTTGCTTGGGAA
>CAYXQB010000028.1:0-18805 GCA_964466435.1 uncultured Flavobacteriaceae bacterium
GAAGCGACGCGCATCAAGAGTACGGCAGACAAAGACGTCACGATCATCAAGGCGAACGCGACGCGGAAATCGGAGATCCTGCGCGGCGAGGGCGATGCCGAGAAGAACCGCGTGCTGGGCAATGCGTATGGTCAGGACAGGGAGTTCTTCGAGTTCTACCGGACGCTAAAGGCCTATGAGGCGTCGATGGGCGGCAACAACACGACGATGGTGATTTCGCCGGATAGTCCGTTCTTCAAGTATTTTCAGCGCGGACACACCGGTACGCGCTGAGCCGTAAACGCGGTCTTTACCATGCGGCGCCGATCACTTGATCGGCGCCGTTTGCGTTTCGGCGTTTTGGCGAGGGGCCATTTGATCAAGATTTTCGCTGCTGCCGCTTTGGCGGCCGGGCTTGTTGGCGCCGCTTGGGCGAAGCCGGTGCCCGACGGATTCTCAGCCCTGGTCGAAAAGCTGTCGCCAGGGGTCGTCAACATCGCAGCCGAGCGGCCGCAACAGGCTGCGGCCAGCGATCCATTGAAGCCGTCGCCTTCGTCCTGGGGCGGCCGGATCAGCGGCGAGGCGGATGAGAGTGCCGGCCGTTCGCTCGGCTCGGGCTTTGTGATCGACGCGGCGGGACTCATCGTCACGAACAATCATGTGATCGAGGGCGCCAAAGAGATCTTCGTCGCGTTGCACAACGGGCGGCGGCTGAAGGCCGTCGTTGTGGGGCGCGATGCGAAGACGGATCTTGCGCTTCTGCGCGTGCAGCCGAAAAAACCACTGACGGCGCTCAGCTTCGGCAATTCGGACGGCGCGAAGGCGGGCGACTGGGTGCTTGCGATCGGTAATCCGTTCGGGCTCGGCGGTAGCGTATCGGCGGGCATCATCAGCGCGCGCAACCGGCAGCTCGATGCGGAAATCTATGACGACTTCATTCAGACGGATGCCGCGATCAATCGCGGAAACTCCGGCGGACCACTGTTCGACATGGACGGCAAGGTCGTCGGCGTCAACTCGGCGATCTTGTCGCCATCGGGCGGATCGGTCGGGATTGGGTTTGCGATTCCTTCGAACACGGTTGCTACGATCGTTGCCAGTTTGCGTCAGCATGGGCGCGTGCGGCGCGGGTGGATCGGGGCCAACGTCGAAGATTTGGACGACGAAGGCGCCGGGGCGCGCGTTGGATCGGTTGCGCCGGGCGGTCCCGCGGCAGCTGCAGGCTTGAAGCCCGGGGATATCGTTACCCGTATCAACGGGGCGCAGGTCAAGGACTCGCGGATGATGCAACGGCTTGTCGTCGAGGCCGAGGTCGGGCAAGTGTTGCGGCTCGATCTCACGCGGGCCGGCCGGGCGGCAACCATGGCCGTGCCGGTCGCACGGCGGAAGGAAACCGGTAAGCGCTAAGGCTTTTGGGGTCTGGCGTTTTCGCCGGCCTTTCGCAAGCGCGAGATTGCTCAGAAAACAGCCGGAAAGCTTAAATTTTCTTTTCGCGTTTCGGGCGTTGAAGCGTATGAGGGCGATCAATATATTCCGCCGCACTTTGGCGCCTGCGTCGCGCCGGAGAGGAGCTATCGCATGGGCGTCGCATTACCCGTCGATTACCGGCCGTCTGACGACGAGCCTTTCATGAACGAGCGTCAGCGCGAGTATTTCCGGCAGCGTTTGCTGAAGTGGAAGGACGATATCCTTCGTGAGTCAAAAGAGACGTTGCAGACTCTCGCCAGCGATTCCGTTCCGCATGCGGATCTCGCCGACCGCGCGTCGAGCGAGGCTGAGAGGGCGAACGAGCTTCGTGCGCGCGATAGGCAGCGGAAGCTCATCTCCAAGATCGACTCGGCGCTTCGGCGGATTGATGAAGGAACTTACGGGTTCTGCGAGGACACAGGCGATCCGATCAGCCTGCGCCGGCTCGAAGCGCGTCCGATCGCGACGTTAAGCATCGAGGCGCAGGAGCGGCACGAGAAGCGCGAGAAGGTCTATCGCGACGATTGATGCGGGAGCGCTCCGGCGCCTTTCCGGGGACATGGGCGCCCCCTGGACGCGGGAGCGGGACGGCCTGAAGATGGTACTCTGACCGACTCATAGTCGCGGGGACTGCCATGCAGGGAATTCGTGCGCTCTTTGCCGAGTACTTCACGCCGTTTTCGGCCGCCACTGTCGGCATTGTTGTGGTTGTCCTGATCGCCTGCGTTTTGTTGTGGGATGTCGCGTGGCTGCGGCCCTATCTTGCAGCGTTCGGCGCGGGAGCTGCGGCGTTCTTGGGTCCACTCTCAGGCATCATCTCGCCTGAAGCGCGGACGAAGTGGCTGTCGAGCATTTTGATCGCCGGATTGATCGCCCTCTTCACGTGGTTCGGGACCGCCGATTTGGATGCGCGGCTGAATGCGTCGGAAACGCGCAACGCATCGTACCTCCGAGCGTTCGAGACTGTTCTCAAGGCAAGCAACGGTGACGCGCAGGACAGCGTAGTGTTGGCTGCGGGACGCGTGTGCCGCCATCTTTATCGCGAGGAAAAGCAACCACAAGCCGTTCTAGATCTGGCATTGTTGATCTTGAGCGTGCGGCCCAACAATGGGCATGGGCTCTATTTCGCTGCGGAAGCGCACCGTGAGATGAATAACATCGGTGGCGCGATCGGGCGGTTGCAGAACTACCTTGCGCAAGCAGACCACGAACCGGATGCATCTGTCGGCGATTGGGCGGCGTGCTACGGTCGTGCGAACGGATTCTGTGCCGAGCGGACCGGGTGGGTATTGCATTTGATCGCCGATCACCTCGTAGCCGAGGCGGCATCGCTCTCCGACGATGCACGTCAGCAGGCGCTATGGGATGCGTTCAAACAAGAGATACGCAATGTCGAGCTCGTGAAGTGGCCCCGCAAAGAGGACAAAGACGACCCGCTGGCCGACGCCGGACAGCCGTTTCGCAAGCAGGGCACTGTGCGATCGAGCTGCGAGATATTGCGTATCGCGGAGCGTGAATTGGCGGCGTTTGGCCTGGATGTCGCCGAGATCAGGCGGGAACGTCTGCGGCTGCTCGCGAAGTCGTGCCGCGATCTGGCGATCGCGCGCTAGGCGGTCTGTTGGAAGTCGAGGCCGAGGTCGAGGCATTTCGGCGAGTGCGTGATCGCCCCGGATGAGATGAGGTCCACGCCCGTCGCGGCAATGGCAGCGATCGTGTCGGCGGTGACGTTGCCGGAGGCTTCCAGAGTGGCGCGGCCTGCGGTGCGCTTGACGGCTTCGCGCAATGTGTCGGGCTTCATGTTGTCGAGCAGTATCGCGTTTGCGCCTAGCTCAAGCGCCTTGTCGAGCTGATCCAGGCTGTCGACTTCGACCTCGATATGGACCATGTGGCCGGCGTGGGCGCGCGCCGCTCTAATCGCGTTCGCGATGCCGCCGGCGGCCACGATGTGGTTGTCCTTGATGAGAATTCCGTCGTCGAGGCCGAAGCGGTGATTGTGGCCGTTGCCGCAACGCACCGCGTATTTCTCGAACGCGCGAAGGCCGGGCGTCGTCTTGCGGGTGCAGACGACGCGGGCCTTCGTGCCTTCGCAGAGCTTGACGAGTTTGGCGGTCGCAGTCGCGATGCCGGAGAGTTGGCCTAAGAAGTTCAGTGCGACGCGCTCGCCGGTCAGGATCGGACGTGCGGGGCCGTCAATAATCGCGACCACGTCGCCCTTCGCGACATCGGAGCCGTCGGGCGCGCGGACGTCGACTTTGATCGCGGAGTCCATCAGGCGGAAAGCGGTGCGCGCGAAGTCGATACCTGCTATGCGGCCTGGCTCGCGGGCGGCGATGATGCCACGAGCGACCGCTGACGAGGGGATTGTCGCCTGCGTGGTTAGGTCGCCAGCGCGGCCGAAGTCCTCCAACAGCGCCGCGCGCACGGCTGGTTCGATCAGCAGCGGCGAAAGCGGCTCGACGGCGACACGGGGCGTCTTGGCGGTCATTTGACGGCCTTGAGGCTTGCTCTGGCCTTCGTGTCTTGTACGGCGAGGGCGACGGTTGCGCGGATATCGGCGAGCGTTACGAACGTGCGCTTGGCTTGTGCCGGGTCGGCTTGCGGATAGTCGCTGCGGAAGTGGCCGCCGCGGCTTTCGGTGCGGTTGAAAGCTGCGCCTGCGATCAGGCTCGCGGTTGCCGCCATGTTGCGCATGTCGGGATCGGCGACGTTTGCCTTCTCGAGTTGGGCGATGGTGGCGAGTGCCGTGATCAAGTCGGTTGCGTTGCGTTCGAGGCCGACGTTCAGCGTCATCGTCAAACGAAGTTTCGTGACGGCGGGCCCGTTTGGCGGGCTGCCGGTGGCGGGTGTCTGATGGTCGGGTTTTGGGTCGTGGCGGCGGGCGACGCGCTCTACGTCGGCAGCCGCGCGTGCCCCAAAGACAACCGCTTCGAGCAGCGAGTTCGAGGCGAGGCGGTTTGCGCCGTGCGCACCGGTCGAAGCACATTCGCCGATCGCCCAGAGACCCTCAAGGCTGGTGCGCGCATGTTCGTCCACGGCGATGCCACCCATGTGGTAGTGGGCTGCGGGTGCGACGGGGATCGGTTGCTCGCGTGGGTCGATGCCGGCCGACATGCAGGTCGCGAAGACGGTCGGGAACTTCTCGGGAAACGCCGCGCCGACGGCGTTGCGGGTGTCGAGGAAGGTTCGGCGGCCCGCTTTGATTTCGCGGAAGATGCCGCGTGCCACCACATCACGGGGGGCGAGCTCGGCATCTTTGTGGGCGGCGAGCATGAAGCGCTCGCCACGGTCGTTGAGCAGGATCGCCCCTTCGCCACGCAGCGCTTCGGTCGCGAGCGGCGCGGGATCGCGGCCGATCGCGATCGCAGTCGGGTGGAACTGGACGAACTCAGGGTCGGCGATTGTGGCGCCTGCGCGGGCGGCCATGCCGAGGCCCTGGCCCCTTGCTTGCGGCGGGTTCGTCGTCACGTCGTAGAGGCCGCCGACGCCGCCGAGCGCGAAGATCGTCGCGTCCGCGCGCACGAGAACGGGCGAGGACTTGTCGGCGACGGGGTGTGCGTAGACGCCAACGACGCGGCCGCCTTGGGTGGCGAGGTCGAAGGCGACGAGGCCTTCGACGACCCGGATGCGAGGCTCCTCTTTGACCTGCTTGATAAGCGCCGCCATGATTTCGGCGCCGGCGCGGTCTCCGGTGACGCGGACGATGCGGTTCTTCCCGTGTGCGGCTTCACGGCCGAGAACGAAGTTGCCCCTCGCGTCGCTGTCGAACGGCACGCCGAGGCGGGCCAAGTCTTCGATTCGGGCAGGCGCTTCGGTTGCAATTATGCGCGCGATCTTCGGATCGACGATGCCGGCGCCCGCGGCCTCGGTGTCGCGAGCGTGGAGTTCGGGCGAGTCGTCGGGCCCCAAGGCTGCTGCGATGCCGCCTTGCGCCCACGTGCTGGACGCGCCGGAGCCAAGAGAGGCAGCCGACAGGACTGTCACGGGGCCTTTGATCTGGAGCGCTGCGAAGAGGCCCGCAAGGCCAGCGCCGACGATAAGGACGCCGCCAGAGTCGATCACGTTGTCGGTGTGGCGGGACATGGCTCAGTGCACCGCGGGTTTGGGTTTGCCGACGGCCAGCATTCTTTCGACTGCGGCCCGGGCGCGTTCGGCGACGGCCGGATCAACCTTCACCTCGAACTGCATTGTCTGCAGCGAACGGAGGATTTTGGCCAGCGTGATGCGCTTCATGTGCGGGCATAGATTGCACGGGCGCAGGAACTCGACGTCGCGGTGTTGGGCCGAGATGTTGTCGGCCATCGAGCATTCGGTGAGCAGGACCACACGGGGTGGGCGCTTGTCGATTACGTACTGCGTCATTGCGGAAGTCGAGCCGGCGAAGTCGCATTCGGCAACCACGTCGGCGGGGCACTCGGGGTGGGCGAGCACGATGGCGCCGGGGTGATCAGCTTTGAAGCGGCGGATGTCTTCGGCGGTGAAGCGTTCGTGTACTTCGCAGCGGCCATGCCAGGCGATGATCTTGATCTTCGTTTGGTTCGCGACGTTCTGAGCCAGAAATTTGTCTGGGATGAAAATCACGGTATCGACGCCACGTTCCTTTGCGATCGATTCGACGACAGCAACAGCGTTCGACGACGTGCAGGTGATGTCGCTTTCGGCTTTCACGTCGGCCGACGTGTTCACATATGTCACGACGGGAAGGTTAGGGTATTTCTGCTTGAGCAAGCGCACGTCGGCGCCGGTGATGGAGGCCGCGAGCGAACAGCCGGCTTCAAGGTCGGGGATCAGCACGGTCTTGTCGGGCGAGAGAATTTTCGATGTCTCAGCCATGAAGTGGACGCCGGCTTGGACGATGATCTTCGCGTCCGTCTTCGCGGCTTCGCGGGCGAGCTGCAGGCTGTCGCCGACGAAATCGGCGACACAGTGGAAAATTTCCGGTGTCTGATAGTTGTGTGCGAGAATGACGGCGCCACGCTCTTTCTTGAGCCGGTTGATCTCGGCGATTAGTGGGGCGAAGTGCGGCCACTCGATTTCGGGCACCACGTTCGAAACTTTTGCGTAGATTTCTCGCGTCGCGGCGGCGACCTCCGGCGTGTAAGCCAGTTTCGGTTCGAGTGCCTCGGACATGTTCGCCATCCTTATGCTCAACTTGAGCATATATATGGTATCAAAAACGGCGGCGCCAAGGGCCGCCAAACATGGAAATGCTAGAATTGAGCATAACCAGGAGTCAAGCACCGCTTTGTAAACAGAGGCGGGCGAGGCTGCGGTCACACGACGGGCTTGGTTGTTTGCCCTAAGAAGCGTTCGGGCGATTCACTTTCCGTTACTGAACACCGTCCTTGTTGACACTGGTACCAGCAATCTTTCGATGATGCGGCGCGTTGAGCAAGGCGTTTGGTGGGGGGCGGTCGCGGGGCTGGCGGGCGTGACCGGTATTGTCATGGGCGTCCTGGGCTCGAGCATGCATTGGTTGTTCGATCTGTTGGCGCAGCTCTTGTTGCCGGCATTCGTGCTTGCCCTGCTGATCGTGCCCGTGGCGGCACTGGCGCGGTGGCCCTGGATTGCGGGTGGGGCGGCCGTCGCGGCCTTGGTGACTCTGGCGCTTGCCGCCCCAGCCACAGTGGCGCTTCGCCCCGTAGCATCCGAGGCACCACGGTTCCGGATTTTGCTGTTCAACATGTGGTTCAGCAACAAGCGCGTTGCCGACGTGGCGCAACTCATCGCGCGCGAGAATGCAGACCTCGTGGTCATTCTCGAGTCTTCGCTTCGGGCGCGCAACGCGCTGAAGGGCGTCGCGCATACCTACCCCTACCGCTTCGACTGCACGGCGATGGGCTGCGATGTCGTGATGTACTCGCGGGGGCGCTTGCTGCCGCAATCGATCGCCCGGACAAACGATGTGAACCGGTCGCCCCATGTGACGGTAGCGACTGAGCTTGCCGGGTGCCGAATGACGCTGGTGGCAACGCATCTGACGCGGCCATTTCCTCATCGGCCGTACGAGTCGCAGCGCGAGCAAGCGCGCGAGATCGGCAGTGTCGTCGGCGCAATCGCAGGGGCGAAGCTGGTGCTTGGCGACTTCAACGCAGCGCCGTGGGGCTACGTCGTGCGCACGATCGAGGCGCGGGGCAATGTCCGCGCAGCGCTGGGGCCCAGTGGAACCTGGCCGTCGATTCTACCGGGCCAGCTTCGGATTCCGATTGACCACGTCATGGCGGGGCCGGGGCTAAGCTTCGTGTCGCGGCAGGTGTTGCCTTCGACCGGATCCGACCACCTGCCCGTTGTTGCCGAGGTTGCCGTGACCGACCCTTCGCAATGCCGTTAAGTGCCGATTAAGCCTTATGGTAGCTGGCTTTAACGGATTGGTTTCAATTTTAGCTTCAACATCACGCCAAGACGTCCCCGCATGGCTCATCAATAAGGCGGGGGCAAGGAGTGACTGGTGGGGTTCAACTTTCTTACGGCTCGGGCGAAGGTTCCGTCGATCCGAGCGTTGGTGGCGCGTTTGACGCGGCGCCAGCGCGTGCGCGCGCAAGCGAAGATCAAGCGTAAGTTCACGCAGGCGCTGTTGTTGGCCGGCGACGGCCGCCGGGCACCGTATTTGGTGCGGCGCCTATCGGCTGGCGAACATCGGCTGTTGGTCGTCGCGGCGGTCGAGTTGCTGCGCGTCATGCGCGGGGCGCCGGCTGCGCGCATCGTGCGACTGCTGCGGCGCTATCACGTACGCGAGACGCTGGGCGTTTGGATGCAGCACCAGAATGCGCAGTTTCGGGCGATCGCGGCCGAGGGGCTTGGGCATATGGGTGACAGCCAGGGTTGCCTTGTGCTTGGGCGAGCGCTGAACGATCCCGATCACACGGTTCGTATTGCTGCGGCAGAGAGCTTGATCAAGCTCGGCGTACCGCCGCCGGCCGACAATTTGGTCGCGGCCCTTGAGGTCGAAGGTGCACCGTCGGCACAGCTTTGGCGGATGCTCGACGTTATGCGCGCGCATCATCCCGATCCCGCGAAGCGCACGGCGCCGTGCGATCCGGTGCACGACATCGACGATGCCGGGATGGTCGCGGCCAGCGCCTAAGGGCGCGCGGTTCGTTGCAGCGGGACTTTGACGCCGAGCGCGGGGCGCTCGCGCAGGGCCTCGCGTCTGAAGCGGAACTCTTCGGCGGGGCGGCCGCCTGCTTTGGTTGTGCGCTTGCCTGTTCGCTCCACGAGGCCCGACGTTTCGACCAGGCGGCGGAAGTTTTGCTTGTGCAGGCGGATGCCGGAGATTGCTTCGACCGTGCGCTGCAGGTCGAGCAGCGTGAACGTTGGACCCATCAGTTCGAACACGATCGGGCGGTACTTCAGCTTGCCGCGCAGGCGGCCCATGCCAGTCGCGAGGATACGACGGTGGTCGAACAGCATTGCTTCGCCGAAGCGTCCTTGCTCTTCGGCGGACGGCGCGGATGAGGGCAGGGCGCGGCCGTCGCGGCGGGTCTCAAGCACAAGGCCTGCGTCGTACATCAGTTCGTAGCGTTCGAGCACTTTCTCCTCGTCCCAATGCAAGCCTTCGAAGCCGAAGCAGAGGCGGGCTCGTTCTTGACGTGCCTGGGTGTCGGCGAGCTTCGTCCAAGCTTCGAGGCGCGGACGGATTAGGGCATCGATGATGGCCGGGCGCTCGCTGCGCCAATCTTCCCAGGGGAAGAAGTCGTAGATGTTGCGGAAGTTTGCGGCGCCATCGGCGGGCTTGCGTGTGAGAGCCAGGTAGCCGACCGAAACGACGCGCGGGCCTTCGCCGGGCGCGAGTTCGTGGCGGCCGCGATCGCCGAAGGTGTAGAGTTGTTCGACGTAACCCAGCGAGAGTTGCGTTTGCTCCTGCACGAGACCGCGCAAGCCGATCTCGAGCGTGCGGTGGTGTTCCGGTTCGAAGGGGCCGAAAGGCAAACCGTCGGAGGTTGCCTTTGCGGCTTTGCCGCGAGGAACGACGAGCACCCTCGGCGTGTCGTCCGCCAACGTTACCACGCAGGCATTCAAGCCGATGATGACGGTGTTCAGGTTTTTGCGCATAGACTTTATTGGTGTGCGTCCGCGGTCATTTGATTTCCAGCGGCAGTGCGAACAGCACACCTTCAAACACGATCTTCGCCGGTCCCATCGTGTCGAGCGCGTCGACCATGCGGCCATCTCTGGCGAGGATAGCGTCGGCGAGCGCGACCAGGCGGCGGTTCGGCTGGGCGTGCGGGGCGCGAACGCGGAGCAGGCGGGCTATGTCGGCTTCGTGACCAGGTTCGTTCAGCATGCAGGCGATGGTGAAGGCGGAGGCGGTGGAACGGCTGATGCCGGCCCAGCAATGGATCAGCATCGGCTGGCTGCGATCCCAACCCTTCGCGAATGCGATCAATTCGCGCACGTGCATGTCGTCGGGTGGTGTGTGGTACTCCGGGCTTGGCGCCGTCACGTCGTGCATGCCGAGCCGCAGGTGGCGATGGCCCGAGACGTGCTCCGGCGTTGGCATGTCGTCGGCCGGGTCAAGCAAAGTGATCAGATGCGACGGGCGCAGGTCGCGTGCCGCGGTCGGCACCTTGCTCTTTGGGCAGACGTAAATCGCGGGCATCGCTACATCCGGACCGAGGGCAGAAGTTCTTTGAAGCGTTCGACGAATTGTTCTTGCGCCTCGCGGGCGGGGAGCGGCTTCAACTTCACCGGGGGAACGCCGCGGGGCGGTCCGAAGAACTCTAGTGCCTCGTCCGTGGCGAAGCCAGCAAGCTGCGTCGCTTCGAAATACGCGGCGATCTTGTCGGCACGTTTGACGAGCGTTGACGTGTCCTCGGGAACGACGGCGGGTAGGCCGAAGCGGATGTGAATTGCCGAGAGCAGTTTGTTCTCGAGCGATTTGTAGTCAAGGCCGACGGCGGCTTTGAACGGGCTGATCAAATCGCCGACGACATATTCGGGTGCGTCGTGCAGAAGGGCGACGAGCCGCCAACGTTGCGCGATGCCGGGGCGCAACGCCGCCACCAAGTCTTCGACTAGCATACAATGCTGTGCCACCGAGAACGCGTGATCGCCGTGCGTTTGTCCGTTCCAGCGCGCGACACGGGCAAGGCCATGGGCGATATCTTCGATCTCGATGTCGAAGGGCGAAGGGTCGAGCAGATCGAGTCTGCGGCCGGACAGCATGCGCTGCCAGGCTCGGCTCTGGGTCATTCGTTGGAGTTTTGCCATGGGGTGCAAATTAGCCTTGTTTGAGGCACTTGTTGACCCCAGCCGCTTGATTCAAGTCAAGGCGCGCCTAGGTTTCACACACTAGTTTTCTTGCAACATGAAAGGAGGGCCCATGGCCTACCGCAAGATCCTGGTTCCCTTGATGGGCGGAGCACGCGACACGCACGTTCTCGCAGCCGCGTTTGACGTCGCAAAAGCGTTCGGTAGCCATGTGTCGGCTGTGTTCGTGCGGCCGGACCCTAGCGAGGTTTTGCCCTATCTCGGCGAAGGTGTTTCAGCCGGCGTAATCCAGGAAATCATGGATGCGTCGCGCGATGCCGCGAATCGCGCGGCAGCAACGGCGCGGGCGGCACTCGACAAGGCGGCGCGGGACGTGGGGGCTGCGACGTTCGACATCGCGCAGGCTGGGAACGGTGTCGGCGCTTCGTTTCATGTGCGCGACGGCCTTTCGGAAGAGGTGATTGCCGAGGAGGCGCGGCTCTCCGACCTCGTCGTGTTCGATGCGCCCGCCGATTCAAAGGACGTGACGCTTCGCGCGATGCTGGAATCTGCGCTCGTGAACGGGCGCAAGCCAATGCTGCTCGTACCTCACAAGCCGTCGAAGATCGTGGGGGCAAAGGCTGCCGTCGGCTGGGACGGCGGGGCTGCGGCGGCGCATGCGGTTTCGGCAGCAATCCCGCTTCTGGCGCGCGCGGAAGCGGTCGAGATCCTGAACGTGACATCCGGGCCGATCGACACAGTAAAGATGGACCGGCTGCGCGACTATCTGCGGCTGCACGGTTTGGCCGCGGTCGAACACGGGATCAACCCGGGTAGCCACGGCACCGCAACCGCGCTCATCGACGGTGCGACGCGCGCTGGCGCGGGGCTGCTCGTGATCGGTGGTTATGGGCACAGCCGGTTGCGCGAACTCGTGCTCGGCGGCGTGACCCGGCACGTGTTTGCGAATGTCACCATGCCGATTTTCATGGCGCACTGAAAACCAAACACACGGAGACCGACCATCATGGCGTTGTTCCATGTTCGCCTCGAACTTGCGCGTTCGAAGGAGTTCCCCAACGGCAGCGTGCGGCACGGCTATGAGTTCGTGGCGCCGCTGGACGCCAGCGGGCACTTGAGCGCTGACGAGTGGAAGAAGAACAAGGCGAAGTGCACCGTGCGCCGCTTCACGGCCGGCGAGCCGGATGAGAACGGGCTGCTCATCGACGTCGGGCGCGGCTGGCACTTCGATTACGACAAAACCGGCACGGACGACGATGAGCCGCTCTACAAACTCGACCGGCACTCGATCAAGCAGGGTGAATATCTTTCGATCACCGAGCACGACGGCGTGATGCGGACGTTTCGGATCGTGACCGTCGCGGCGCTGTAAGCTACTCGAACGGCTTGAGCCGCTCGCGAAGTGCCGCGTTGATGTCCTGAATCGCTTTGGTGGCTCCGTCGTCGCCGGCGTTCGTCACGATGAGAAAGATCATTTCTTTTTTCGGCATGATCTTTATGTCGGCCATCCAATAGCCGTTGCTGCCGGAGTGCGCGAGGATGAGCGGTGCGCCGTTCTCGCCGAGCTTGGCGCCCCAGCCGAGCGCATAGATGCCGGCCACCGGCGTGTGCAGTTTGCGGTAGGTTTCCGGCTTAAGAAGCTTGCCGCGCCCGTGCGCGCCGTCGAGCTGATCTTGTGCGAAGAGAAGCCAGTCCCTGAGGGCGATGTTCACAGTTCCCGCCGGGCCGATCGCCAACGGGTTGTCGGCGTCATTGTTGCCGGGATCGAGCGGGCGACCTTCATTGTGACCTTGCGGTTGTTCGACCCTCCCCGGTGTGCCTGGCGGACCGAAGCCTGCGTTGACGATGCCAAGCGGCGCGAAGATTTGTTCCCGGATTAGATCTTCCCACGCTTTGCCCATGCGCGCCTCGGCGATTGCGCCGGCGATGATGAAGCCGAGGTTCGAGTAGGCGAACTCGCCGATCTTCGAGGCCGGCGGCGTCGTCAGGTAGGTGCGCGCGACCGCGGCACGCTGTGCGGGGAGGTCGGCGATACCCTTCGTCGCCGCGTAGAAGGGGCCGAGCTCCTTGTCGTCGGTCAGCGGCGGAAGGCCTGCGGTGTGGCTCAAGAGCTGCGTGATCGTGACGGCGCGGTACGCTGGGTTCATGGCGGGCGCGAGTTGCGGGAACGCGTCGGCCATTGTGTCTTCGAAGCGAAGTTTTTCCTGTTCGACGAGGCGGGCAATTAGCGTGGCCGTAAACGCCTTCGTGTCGGAGCCGATATGCCAGCGGTCGTCCTTTGTGACCGGTTCCGGGCGGCCGTTGGCACGCTGGCCGAGAGCTACTTCCGCTTCGATCCTGTCACCCACTTGCACGAGTGCGGCGATGCCGGGGAGTTTGTGCTGGTCGCGCGCTTTGGCGAGCGTCTGTTCGACGAAGGCTTGAAGCTCGGCGTCGGCGTGCGCGGCGGGTGTCGCCAGCACGAGTGCGAATAGGACCAACGATCGGCGTAGAACGGATTTCATCTGCCCCCACTTTCACAGGTAAGCTAGCCGGACATCGCGGCGAGCGCACTGACAAGATTGTGAGGTTAGCCGCGCTGGAGCAGGCGTTTCAACTGATCGAGGTAGGCTGTGTAAGCCCGGCGGCCAGCTTCTGTCAGGACGACGGTCGTCTGGGGCTTCTTTCCGGCGAAGCTCTTTTTCGTGCGCACGTAACCGGCTTCCTCGAGCTTGGCGATGTGGGTCGAGAGGTTTCCGTCGGAGAGGCCCAGTGCTTCGCGAAGCGAGACAAAGTCGGCCGCATCGGCGGTGCTCAAATACGCCATGATGCCCAGCCGCGCGCGGCCGTGGATCACGTCGTCGAGCGCGTTGTGGTCGAAGGCACTCACGCGGTGCGGCGCCGCTCGGCGAGGACGAGCGCGAGGCCTGTGCCGCCCTGCAGCAGGAGGATCGCTACGGCCGCGAACAGGATGAACTCGATTCGGTCGAGCAGAAAGAACGACGTGAAGGCGACGATCCACCAGGCGACCGCGATCACGTAGAGCCAGCGGATGCGGAAGATGATGGCGCTGGCGACGGTTGCCACGCCGCTAACGGCGCTTGCGATCGGCATCATCAGGGCCTGGCTGGCGACACCGCTGATCGCAAGGCCCGCCCAGACGGCGGTAAGGCCGATGCCGGCCGCAATCCACATGGCGCTGGTCAGCCGGTTGGCGAAACGCGCGGACTCGGGCCGAGCGCCGTCGGTGCTGCCCATCAAGAACGAGGCGACCCAGCCTGCGGCGAGCACGGCGGCCCAAACATAGTTCAGTTGATCGGGTGCAAGCGGCAGGCTTTTCGTCACCGCGGCGTAGGTGAGGATCAGCCCGACCGTCACAACCACCGCCCAGACCAGAAAGTACTTGCCGCCGCTCGGCGCGCCGGTTGCGCCCGATTCCGCGAGTTCGCGTAGATAGTCCACGTCGTCGGCGAGCGATGGCTTGGTCATGTGGGTGTCCCCGTTTGTGATCTTAGCCGAAGAAAAGCGTGTGCATGATGCGCCCGGGCAAGAACGCGAGCCCGCCTGCGATCATCATTGCGCCGAAGTAGACGCCGAGCATCGAATTGCGGTGACCGCGAACATCGTGGGTGCGTGCGGTGACGATCGCGCCGTAAACGCCGAATAGCGTCAAGGGCACGAACAGGTGAATCCAACTCCAGCCGAACGGGCCGCTTGGATTGGATTCATGGATAAAGAGTGCGGCGATTGCGGTGACCGTCATCAGGGCGAGATAGAGGTAGCCGAACACCCGATGCGCGGTGCTGCCTTTGCGCGAGGCGAAGATCATCCAGGTTCCGATCAGAAACGCAGGGACGATGGTCGCCAGGTGGATCTGGATCGGGAGCGAGGCGGTGAGGATGGGCGCGAGGTTCATTGATGGCCATGTGCAGTGCTGGCCATATACTTTGTGTTGCAAAGTACTTTGTCAAGTCGTATTGCTCTGCGGGTGGAAGCACTAGGCGCTACCCCCGCGCAATCGCTTACGGGCTAGGCTTTCTTATAGGGGTGTTTTGGTCGTGGACGAGGCGCCAGCCGGCCGCTTCCCTGCGGAACGTGAGGGAGAGCCAACCTTCGGCGACGACGGATTTGTCGCCGTCGCGCTCCTCGTAGCGCGTGCGCGCGGTGACAACCGCCATATCCTTCGCCTCGGCGACGGCGACGTTCGCTAACGACCAGGTCCAATTCGTTTCCTTGAACCACTCGCGATGCATATCCACGTATTGCGCGCGCGTAGTCGTCCGATGGCCGTTCGGCAAAATGAGATCCAAGGTCTCGCCGGTCGTTATCGTCTTCTCAAGTGCCGCCAGGTCGCGTGCTTGAACCGCCTTCACGTGCGCGTCGAGCACGGCGGCGAGTTCTTTGTCGGTGATGAAAGATGCAGGGGTGATGGTTGCGCCGAGTACTATGTAGGTAACGGCGAGCAGTAGTAATTTCATTGGCAACCCCTGAGTGGCATTGCTGCGGTGCGTTAGGCTGGCCGGGCAAACCATGTGTGCAGGGTCTTGTAGCCCGCCTGTTCGAGAACTTGAAATTTGGCGGCCCAGGCTGCCGGGCATATGACGATTGCGGCAGATTTGGCGCGCTTGAGAAGCACGGTCTCTGCGGCCGCAAGGAGTTCGCGCGCGGGGACGGGGTCTTGCGGGTCCCGCAAGGAAGCTCCGAACGATGTGCAGTGGAAGTCGTCGATCACGCCGATCTTCGCGTCGTCGAGCGTGATCGGGACTTGGATCGGGCTTGGCGGCTGGGCGATGACGAAGCCCGTGGGGTGTCCCGCATTCTCGCTCACGAATAACACGCGGTCGCGCATGGTGAGGCTGAGCTTCATCCAGAGTGCGAAGCGTGCGTCGGCATCGGGCTGCGACGTCCAGAAGGCGGGGTTCGCTTCGTGCAGGCGTTCGCGGCCTTCGCGGTTGAAGGCCACGAGCGTGGGGATATCTGCGCCGGTGGCGGCGCGAACCGTCGGGGCCGGTGCCTGCGGAGCGATGTCGGTCTTGAGCATGTAGTGGGTGGTGGCGATGTAGCCGCGTGCCTTGAGTTGGCTTCGTTTCGACTCATCGTTTGCGGCGCAGTCCATGACGAGCACCGCTGCGCCGCGGTCGCGCAAATGCCTATCGATCGGTTCGATGTCTGTTACCTGCCAGGTGCCTAGAACGATACCTGCGAGCCCGCCTTTCAGGTCGTAGATCGGCGGCGGGGGAATGACGGCGATGCGCGCGACTGCAATGTCCGTGCTCGTTTCCGTCAGGAGCCACTCGAACTGGCCGGTTTCGATGTCGCGCTTGATTTGGGTTTCGATCGCAGATGGCGTGTTCGAATGCGCCATGTTGGCTTCGGCGCCGATCAGAGCGGCGATGCGCGGGATGTCGCTCTCTTGCGCTTTGCGAAGCGTCATTGGTTCGGTGTGTGTTGCCGGCGCGCTTTGATTGCGCGGAACTCTCCGTAGCCGCGCTGGTCGAGCATTTCGCGAGCTGTCTTATTCCACTTCTCGCTGCCAGAGTAGATTGCAACGATCTTCATCGATGCTGGCCATTTGTGCGCGACCAATGCGTCTAGAACGAGCTTCGTGCGTCCGATTCTGAATTCTTCAAGCGCCTCTTGTTCGTCGAGACCCGTGATCGTGTCGAGGTTCTTGCAGTTGAATGCCGAGAGCTCTCGAAGCTGAAGTCCCTCCAGCGGTAAGACACGTAGCTGCAGCTGGTCTTCGATACGCAGACGTCGGAGGTTGGGGAAGCGGCCCATGTTCCCCAGGGTCTCTAGGCTACGGACCCAATTCACTTCTAGTTCTTCTAACGTCGGGTGTTTGATCTCATCGATCGTCGATCTGCCGCCGAGTAGCAGCGTTAGAGACCGCAAAGATTCGATGCTGTTGACGAACGATAATTCTTGTTTCTTCGGCATGCCCGAGAGCCGCAGCGTTTTTAGCCTCGGCAACGTCGAAATCGCCACGATGTTCTTGGTATGCCCTTGCACAAACAGCTCCGTGAGCTGGCTGAAACGTGCGATGAAACCTAGATCGAAATTCGTTCGCTTGTTGCTCGACAAACTCAACTCTCTCAATTTCTTGAACTCGAGTGAGTTCAGAACGCTGGGTCGGTCAAATTCGTGAACCCCAAACGAGAGGCGCCGAAGCTCCCCCAGTCTCGCTAGTTCATCTTCGTTCGAAATCCGTTCTAAGCAATCGATCGACAGCCACTGAACGTCCGGAAGCTCGGTGAGCGCTTTCGCGTTGAAGCCACTGCCATAGTGCCCGTAGAATCTGACTTCGAGTGTTGGTCCGAACTCGGCACACAGGCGATTCACGTTTCGCAGCAGCTCGCGCGAGTATCCAGGCTTGGAAAATTGGACTGTCGGTGACCAACCTGCGTCGAGGATGGCTTGCACATCGGCCGATTTTACCGCCTTGGGGTCAGTTATTCGGCTTTCTGTAGCCACGAAATCCGGGCCTGCTACAGCTTCTTCACGATCACGCTGCCGGCCGAATAACCCGCGCCGAAGGAGCAGATGACGCCGAGGTTGTCTCGTATCAGGTCGTCCGAATATTTGTGGAAGGCGATGATCGAGCCGGCGGAGCTTGTGTTGGCATAGGTGTCGAGGATGACCGGGCTTTCGCCGGGTTTCGGGTCGCGGCTGAGGACGCGGCGCGCGATGAAGTCGTTCATGTTCGCGTTCGCCTGGTGAAGCCAGAGTCGGCTCAAGGCTTCGGGCGCGATCTTTTCGTCGGCGAGGTGGCTCACGATCAGTTCGGCGACCATGGGGCAGACTTCCTTGAAGACCTTGCGGCCTTCTTGGACGAAGAGCTTGTCGGGTTGGCCGATGCCCTCGGGCGCGGCGCGGTTCAGGAATCCGAAATTGTTGCGGATGTTGTTCGAGAATTGCGTCTTGAGGCGCGTGCCCAGGATCTCCCAGACATGTTTTCCGCGCGCATTTTCTGCCGGTTCGACGACGAGTGCGGTCGCCACGTCGCCGAAGATGAAGTGGCTGTCCCGGTCGCGGAAGTTCAAATGGCCGGAACAGATTTCTGGATTGACGACCAAGGCCGCCTTCGCGTTCCCTGCGCGGATCATGTCCGCAGCCGCCTGCAGGCCGAACGTCGCCGAAGAGCAGGCGACGTTCATATCGAACCCGAAACCTTCGCAGCCGAGCGCGTTTTGCACTTCGATCGCGATGGCGGGATAGGCCCGTTGCAGGTTCGAACAGGCGCCGAGAACGCAGTCGATTTCCTTTGCCGACCGCCCGGCACGCGCCCACGCCTCCTTGGCGGCGGTGACCGCCATCTCGGCAAGGATGGAAAGCTGCTCGTTGGGTCGCTCGGGGATGCGCGGGCACATCACGTCCGGATCGAGGATGTGCTCCTTCTCGACCACGAAGCGGCTCTTGATGCCGGAAGCCTTGAGGACGAAGTCGACGCTGGACTCTTGCAGCGGCTGCACCTTGCCGGCGGCAATCGCGGTCGCGTTCTCTGCGTTGGACTTCCTGACATAGGCGTTGAAGGCTTGGACCAGCTCTTCGTTGCTGATCGAATAGGGCGGCGTGTAGAGGCCTGTGCCGCTGATCGCGATGGCCGTCACGGTTAACCTCGTGAAACGTATGGCTGTTGGTCGTGTGTAACCCATTGCGCCACGCGGTGCATCCCCCCAATGTGCGGCCCCGTCGGCCGTGAAGGACGTGACGCTTGAGCGAACGAAACAAAGCGCTGGTTTTGTTTTCCGGCGGGCAAGATTCGGCAACGTGCCTCGTCTGGGCCCTGGCACGCTTCGAGTCCGTCGAAACCGTCGGCTTCTCCTACGGTCAGCGCCACGCGGTGGAGCTTGAAGTGCGCACGCGATTCGCCTCCGCCTTGCGCGCCCGATTTCCGCACTGGGGCGCACGCCTGGGCGAAGACCACGTCGTCGATCTCTCGGTGATTAAGGCGCTGGGCCGGACCGCTCTCACCGGCGACGTCGAAATCGCGATGGGCCGGAACGGGCTGCCGACCACCTTCGTCCCCGGCCGGAACATCTTCTTCTTCACGGCGGCAGCCGCCCTCGCATACCGGCGCGGCATCAAGCACCTCGTCGGCGGCATGTGCGAGACGGACTACTCCGGCTACCCCGATTGCCGCGACGACACGTTGAAGAGCCTGCAGGTCAGC
>CAYXQB010000029.1:0-18788 GCA_964466435.1 uncultured Flavobacteriaceae bacterium
CCGCCGCCGCCACAACGAAAAACAGCCGACCTGGGACGTGCTGCACAAATACCCGCACGACTACAAAGTCGTGATCGTCGGCGACGCAACGATGAGCCCCTACGAAATCACCTACCCCGGCGGCAGCGTCGAACACTGGAACGAAGAACCGGGCGCGGTGTGGCTCGAACGCCTGACGCGCATCTACGAACACGCGATCTGGCTGAACCCCGTGCCGGAACGTCACTGGGAATACACACCGTCGATCCAAATCATGAAACAAATCATGAGCGACCGCATGTACCCGCTGACGCTCGAAGGCCTCGACAAGGCGATGCGGGAGTTGAACCGGTAGCGCGGTGACAGTTTATGCATCAAGCCGACGTAACGCCAAAGCTATTTGAGGAATTGGAGCGGCTTCGACTCCTTCCAAGACTGGCGTTGTTGGCACTTGTAGACGCACCTGCCGACCAGCGCGTCGTAACGGTGAACGGCGAAGAAATCACGATCGACGTGACGATCAGGTGGGCCGACGCAACTCGCAAAACATTGAGGCTTGAAGCAGTCGCGAATGGACCGAGCACCTGGCGATTGGAGCGTTTTCGGGAATCATTGCTCCTGCCGACTGATACATAGGTTAAGCCGACACAAACTCCGCGCGCGGGCGGATCAACGTACCGGTTGCTCGCTGTTCGAATGCGTGCGCGATCCAACCGACCGATCGTCCAATCGCGAACAGTGCGAGCGCCGCACCGCGCGGCAGGTCGAATGCGCGCTCCAGCGCCAGCAACCCGAAGTCGACGTTCGGCTCCAGGCCGACCATCGGTCGCGCGGTCTTGAGCGTCGCAGACAAAGTGGCATCGAGCTTCACTATCGACACCAGTTCCGCCCCGCGCGGATCAGCCTCGCGATAGACGGAGTTGCCAAAGCCAGGAATGGTCTCACCGCAGGCGAGCCGTGCCGCCAAGATCTCAGCAGCGTCGCCGGACGCGTCAGCCTCTAACAGCATAGCGCGCAGCCGTTCCGTCGCCCCACCGTGCTTTGGCCCGCTCATCGCCGTAAGTCCCGCGATCACGCAGTTCGCAAGGCTTGCCCCCGTCGACGCGACAACCCTGACCGCGAACGTGGAAGCGTTGAGTTCGTGATCGGCGAGCAGCACAAGCGCGCGCCGGATCGCGTCGGCGGCCTTCGGTCGCTTCCACGCGACCGCAACGGCGCGGTGGATCGGGCCTTTGTACGCGCGGTCGATCGCGGCAATCGCAGCAACCAACGCCGATACAAGTCGTACAGCCTCCTTGAAATCGTGCGAGGCCGTCGCTTCGTTCTCAGGCAGGAGCGAGAGCAAGCAGCTTGCGCGGCTCGTCGCGCCCGACAACCGGGAAGCCTTCGCCGTCGCCAACCAACCGTCGATCTCGCGCGGATCGAAGCGAACGCCTGCGAACGGATCGGCATCGCCGCTGTTCCACAGCAATCGCGCGGCCTCCTCCAACGTCGCGTGACGCGAAAACGCGACCGCTTCCCGATCCCGGTAGAAGCAGCGATCGTCCTCGAAATGTGTGATCGCCGACTTCAGCACGGGCAAACCGTAGTCGAGCGCGGTCGCCGCCGCAGCACGCGGCCGGCGCATGCGCGTCCGGCGGTCGATCAACGTCATGATGTCGGCGGCGGCGTAGAGACGCGCCTTCGCCGCCTTCGGATGCGGCACGGAGCGGATCAAGCCTCGGCTGACATAAACGTAGAGCGTTGCGCGCGTAATACCGAGCGCGCGCATCGCTGCCGCCGAATCGAGCAAGGCTCCGCGGCGAACATGGCTCAAACGGCCGGTCTTTCTCGTTCTCATGTTAACATGTTGATATAAGATTGACGTGAACCCCGCCAGCCTCCCATGCTGCCGCGCCCTCAACAACGGTACCCGATGATCCGAATAATCCTGCTGACAGTGCTGGCGCTTGTGGCCTGGACGACGCTCGTGATCGCCGGAACGATCGAAGGTTGGTGGCGCCAACCGCTCGCACCATTCGGGGACACAGCCGCGTTCCAAGCCGCAGCCATCGCAGACCTCGGCACAAAGCACAAAGGCAATGCCGCGCTCGTGTTGCTCGCCAAGGGTAAGATCGCGGCCTCCCATTTCGTCTCGACCGGTAAACCGGTGGACGGTGACAGCCGCTTCCAAGTGGCCTCCATGAGCAAGTGGGTGACCGCCTGGGGCATCATGACCCTCGTCGAAGCCGGCAAGCTCGATCTGGACAAGCCGGTTTCTGCCTACCTCAAGCGCTGGCAGTTGCCGCCGAGCAAGTTCGACAACAACGCGGTCACGGTCCGCCGCCTCTTGAGCCACACCGCAGGCCTGACCGACGGCTTAGGCTACGCCGGCTTCGCCCCCGGCACGCCCGTGCAGGATCTCGAGGCATCGCTCACCCGTGCGTCGGACGCGTCGCCAGGTCGCGATGGTGTTGTGCGCGTCGGTGTTCAGCCGGGGACGGAGTTCCGCTACTCCGGTGGCGGCTACACGCTGATGCAGCTCCTGATCGAGGAGATCACCGGCCAATCGTTCAACGACTACATGCAAGGCGCCGTTTTCGACCCGCTCGGCATGAACCGTTCGACGTTCATACTCGAGGACGCCGAAGCGCCTGACGTCGCGGAGTTCTTCGACCAGCGCGGAAAACCCGCAACGCACTACCGCTTCGCGGCGCTGGCGGCGGCATCGCTCTACACCTCAGCAAACGACATGGCGCGCTTCCTCCAAGCGCATGTTCCCGGCGCCAACGGCGAGCCGCAGGGACGCAGTGTCCTGCGCCCGCAAACGCTGCTTGAGATGCGCCGTCCGCACGCGTCGCAATTTGGCGCGGAAATCTGGGGCTTGGGTACGATGCTCTACGCGCCGAACAACGCCAGCAGCTTCGTCATCGGCCACGACGGCAACAACGAGCCCGCGATCAACACCGCAGCCCGCATCGACCCCGCGACCGGCGACGGCATCGTGATCCTGGAAACCGGAAACAAGCTGCTCGCGACCCAACTCGCCGGCGAATGGGTCTTTTGGCAAACCGGCAAGGTCGACTTCCTAACCGTCACGATGGAAGCCGAAACGATGCTCAAAATACTGAGCGCCGGGTGGGCGGCGATCGTCGTCGCAGCCCTAGTGCTCGGTTGGCGGCGGCAGCGGCGCCGCCACTAACCCGCCGACTTGCTCCCGAACAGCGCGCCATAAATCAGCCCGCCGAGCCACAAGATCAGCGTCAGCACGACGACACGCGTGAATAGCGTCATCAAGGCGAGCGCGATCGCGGTGTCACCCACGAGCAGCGCAAACAGCGCCGACGGCTGGCCGTAGCCGATCACCTCTTCGGCACCGCCCATGATCATGTACTTGAGGCTGCCGGCCGCCTCGATGAAGCCCTGCACCCAATCGGGCGTGAACCACACCATCAGCCCCAGCACGACGAACGACATGAAGAACGAGACGATGCTGCGCCACGTCTGCCAAAGAAAGTGACCGAAGCTGCCCATAGTTAACCCCGAAATACGTACCTCAATCCCAATCGTCAGCGCGCATCCAAGCCAAGTCAAGCAGCCACGTCCGCGCGCCTCCCGCGAAACCGAGGCCTGGCCTGTGCCCGCGAAGTCACTGACCGGCCTCTATTGTCACTCTGCGGCAGCGCGCATCGGGCGGCGCGCTGTCGGCATCTTACCGGTAAGGTACCCGATCAGCATGCGCGTCAGCTCGTCGGTCAACGCACCGGAACGCAGAGCTTCCGGCTGGTGACAGACCGCGTTGTGCACGACGGCCTCCACCGTGCGCGTCATGATGTAGACCGCCAAGTCGATGTCGCCGGCGACGATCTCGCCTCGCCGCGCTTCCAGCATTCCGCGCAGACGCACCGCCATCCGGTCGTTGAGCGGCTTTTTCCAATCGAGTGCGCCAAGCGACGGCACTTCTTCCGAGAGCACGCGGTGCAGCTCGGGATCGATCAGATGCGATTGAACATTCTGCTGAATGCCCGCGCGAATGACATCGGCCAATGGCGCCGTCAGCGCGTGCGCCGCCATCTCCTCGACGCCGCGTTCGATCTCTGCGACGTGGCGGCGCATCAATTCGGAGAGCAGCGCATCCTTGTTCGGAAAATATTGATAGAGCGAACCGATACTGACACCCGCGCGCTCCGCGACGCGATTGGTCGTAAACGCGTCATATCCGTACTTGACCAGAATGTGAGCCGCCGCCTCCACGATCGCCTCGACCGTCGCGCGCGATCGATCTTGCTCCGGCGATTTGCGCGGGTTTGCCGTCTTTTTCCGGCGCTGAGCCATCACCAACCTCATGCGAGTATCAAAACTGAGCAAACGCTCATATAGAACGAGCAATAGCTCAGATTGACCGCAAGGACAAGCCGATGACCGCAGTCTCAGTCGAGTGCAAGCAACCGCCCAAAATCGTGGCGCCGGTCATCGACGCACACAAATGCGAAGGCGCCGGCGACTGCGCCGACGTGTGTCCCTACGCCGTCTTCGAAGTCCGCAAACTCACGAAAGCAGAGCTCAAAGCCTTACCCTTCGTTCCGTGGCTTAAGGTGCTTGTACACGGCGGAAATCAAGCTTTTGTGACGGCCCCCGACGTGTGCCACGCGTGCGGCCTCTGCGTGGCCGCCTGCCCCGAGAAAGCCATCCGCCTCGTCCGGTTGGAGCAACGTCCATGAAGGCCGATCTCAGTCTCGATAGTCCGCGCGTTGCAGCAACGCTGAACCAACTGCATCGGCGCGCGAAAGGCGACCGGTGGATATTCCTGCGCGCGTCGCCCGCCGCGCTCGGCGCGATGCTCACCGGCCGCAGCATTTTCAAAGCGGCAGAGCCGTACTTGAAAAACGCCTACATCCCCGTCGATCCCGATCAAGGCCGCATGCTCTACATCACCGCACGCGCGATTCGCGCGAAGACGATCGTCGAGTTCGGCACCTCATTCGGCATTTCGACGATTTACCTGGCCGCTGCGGCGCGTGCGAACAATGGTCGCGTCATCGGCAGCGAACGCGAACCGACAAAGGTAAAAGCCGCGCGCGAAAACGTCGCGGACGCGGGTCTGCAACAATTCGTCGATATTCGTGAAGGCGACGCGATGAAAACACTCCGCGAAATCGACGCACCGATCGATTTCCTGCTGCTCGACGGTTGGAAGGACCTTTACGTACCGATGATCGACATGCTTGCACCAAAAATGAGCAGCGGCGCAGTTGTGTTGGCTGACAATATATTCACTTTCAAAAAAACGCTGCGTCCTTACGTTCACCGCATGCAGGACCGCAGCAACGGATTCGCTTCCGTTACGTTACCGCTCGGTCATGGGATGGAGTACTCGGTCAGACTATGACCGTCGTCACACGACGCCATGCACATGCGTCATCTATCCCGGAATGTTGAATACGATGAAGTTCACCACTACATCCGGGAGTGCAATTCCCGGCTGGGGAGAACCCGCCATGTATGATCGTGCCTACGTACCCGCGCTTGGCGACCGCCGCTTGTCGCCCTTCTATGACGCGACCGTCTCGCTGATGACGTGCGAGCGCACATGGCGCCGCGCCTTCATCAAGCAGATCGCACCTGAACCGCGCGACGTCATTCTCGATGTCGGCTGCGGCACAGGAACGCTCGCCGTCATGTTGGCGCAAATCTGCCCAGGCGCCTCCATCTACGGAATCGACCCGGACACCGACATCCTCTCGCGCGCAGAACTCAAGGCACGCAACGCGGGTGTTCTCGTCCACTTCGCAAAGGGTTTCGCGCAAGAAACGGCCGCCGCCGGCGTGCGTCCGAACAAGATCGTCTCAAGCCTCGTGCTGCACCAAGTGCCACCGGCGGGCAAACGCTCCGCTATTTTGAGTGCATTCGCGGCGCTACGCGCCGGCGGAGAACTCCATATGGCCGACTACGGCGAACAAAAGTCGCCGCTGATGCGGCTCGCTTTCCGCCAGGTTCAGGCGCTGGATGGTTTCGGAAATACACAGCCGAACGCGGACGGAATCCTCCCCGCCCTGATGCAGGAGGCAGGCTTCTCGGACGTGCGTACGAACCAGGTGATCCCGACGCCGACCGGCGCGATCTCGCTCTATTCCGCCCTGCGCACTTAGGGCGCCGGCGCGGGCTCGCTCTTCGTCGCGGCGCTCGTCAGCGTCAGTTGGCGCGCCGGTGCCTTGGCCTCGAAGACCTTGGTCAGGTGGGCGTCGGCGACGATGCTCGCAGGTGTCACCACATCCTGCTTGATCACCATGGTCCAGCACTGCTCGCTGTCGAGCCGGCGCTTCTGGCAATCTGCGTTCGCGGCCCACTTGCGCCAGAACTGCGAACGAACGGCATTGAGATCGTCCGTCACTTTGCCAATTTTCTGGACCCTGCCGAGATCGAAACCGATGTCGCTATAGGCCAAACGCACAAGCTCGCTGGAATAGAGTTGATCCCAACTGCGGCCGAGGAAGTAGTCGCCCGGCTTACCCAGCTGACGCACGGCGGCAGCCACGACCTGCGCTCGCTGCTTGTCGTTCAAAGAAGCGACGCGATAAACCGAGAACGCCTTTTCTTTGCCGCGAGCCTTAAACGCGCGCATCGGGGTGGCCTCCACCTTCTCCGCCGCCTCGATGACATAGGTACCGTCCTCGCGCACGTCGACGATGCCGATATGCGTCACCCCGCTGCCGTCGGCCGCAAACAACGGCAGAATGTCCGCCACCTTCGCGTCCTGCACGATCACGTCGCCGCTCTTCCACTCCACCGGATCGCGCTCGGTCGTCGCGTATGCGATCAAGTAGGCAGCGAGCAAAACGGCGAAAAGCGCCCCGCCGAGCGTCAGCGTCACGGATGATTTCATGGCCCGAATTCTCTTTCGATCATCGGCCGAGTTTGGCACCCCGCGCGTAAACGCGACGGTAACCGGCAAGCCTAACGGATGGTGAACGGCGGCGAGACTACGTCGCGCTGCCCCAATAATTGTACCCGGCAAAGCGCGGCGTCGCGGGCAGGTACATCGTTTCCATCTTCTCGATCGTAAAGCCGCCTTCGCGGATAAGGTCGGGAATGGGCCGTCCGACATGACAGCCGCCGCCAATCTTCTTCCAAATCGGCGTGATCCGTTCCTGCCACTTCTGAACGCTCAGGTCCGGCGCCTTGCCGTGCTCGCAAAAGATCAGCCGCCCACCGGGCTTGAGAACACGCCGCATACCCTTCAGCGCGCGCACCACCTCCGGAATCGTGCACAACGTATAGGTCACGAGCACGGTATCAGCAGACCTATCCGCCAGCGGAATCTCCTCCGCCTTCAAGTCCAAGAACTCCAAGTTGAACTTAATGTCCTTCGCGCGCTTCAGCGCCCGCTCTCGCATCTCAGCCGACGGCTCAAGCCCCCAGACATGGCTGACCTTCGCCGGATCGTAGAATTCGAGGTTCTGCCCGGCTCCGATCCCGATCTCGAGCACGCGCCCTTCGGCAAGCGGCACGACCTTCTTGCGCTGATACGTGATCGGCTTCGCGCTCATCGCGACGTCGAGAAGCCAAGGTAAGATGCGACGCTCGTAAAAACCCATGGGAAGCGGCCTCGATAAGACGGTCCCTCACATAGCACGAACGCGAAAGAAAAAAGCCGCCAGCAATCGGGGGGAGAGATTGCCGGCGGCGAAGTTGACCCACGAACGAGAGAGAAGAGACCCCCAAAATTTGGCCGTTACGCGTGCTCCGTGGACGGGTCGGCCCGCCGTTGCACAAGGTCGCCCATCGACGGACACCCGTCACCGCGCAATCCGCCAAAGCCTTCCTGCTTCACCGGTGGCAACGTCGCTTCCTCATCCTCGACCACATCTTCGAGGTCGGCAGCCTCCAGCATCGGCATCAACGGCGCCTCGCGCTGTTCGGGTTTCGGCTGCAGAGTCGGAACTGTCCGTCGCGCCCGAACCGCATCGAGTGCACGCTGCATGTCTTCTTTGGTAACAGCCGGCGCCGTTGGCTTAACGAACATCGGCCCTTGAGGCGCCGTTGCGACGGGCGCAGGCATCTGCGGACGCGCTGCGGCTTGCGGCTGCACGACCGCGCGCGGTGCGACCGGCACGGCATCCATAACCGCCATGCCGCGCGCCCATGTGCCGTCCCATGCCAACAGTTCGTCCAGCGACATCGGCTTTTGGATCCAAACACCTTGCGCGCCGGTAAAGCCCACGCCGGCGAGACCCGCCATCGTCGCCTCGTCCTCGGCACCGACCGCCACGGCTTCAAGATTGTACTGCCGGGCAAAGCGCAGACGCGCCGCGATCGCGCCCTTGCCCTTCATCCCGAGCCGTTGCGCCAAACGAATGCTCGCAGGCCCGCCGACTTTGATCGATGTAAACGGCATCGGTACGAACTGTGCGAGGTCGACGGGCACGATACCGCCGCCGTCCAACGCCACATGTACGCCGAGCTTGCGCACTTCGAGAAGAGCCTCGCAAAGCGCTTCCGGTTCTTGCGCGACCGCACGCTCTGGAACTTCGACGATCACTTTGCCCGCATCGAGCCGGTACTCGTTCAAAAGCTGTCGCAATCCATGCGCGAAGCCCGGTGCCGTTACGGTTCCGGGCGCAACGTTGATCGACACGCACCAATCGCGGCCTTGGCTCGTCCACTTGCGCGCACCGTCAAGCGCCGCGTGAAACACAAAGCCCGTCATATCGGCCATACGGCCCTGCGCCTCGATGAAATCTAGGAACAGGCCCGGCGGCAGAAGCCCGTATTGCGGATGCTGCCAGCGCACAAAGACCTCGGCACCCGTCATCCGCTCGCTGGACAAATCCACCGTGGGCTGAAACACCACAAGGAATTCGTTGCGTTGAAAGGCCCGATCGATATCAGATGGGTCGAGACGGAATGACTTGTCGCTCATGGGGCTACCTCTGCTCATGCGGCTTGTGCCGCTTGTCACAAGGTTTACCGGATAACCCTTTAAGGGAGCCTCCAGCGCCTATCCTGCATTTGAATTGCTACGTTTTGAACTAACTTTGAGAGCACCGATGGCAGACGCCAAAAAACCCACAAATCCTCTGGCTTCCGCGACGATTCTGCTGCTTCGCGACGGCGCGTCCGGTCTCGAAGTATTCATGGTAAAGCGACATCATCAGATCGATTTCGCCTCAGGTGCGTTGGTGTTCCCGGGCGGCAAGCTCGACCCACACGACAGCGACCCCGCCCTGCGCAAACATGCTGACGGTGCCGAAAACCTCGACGATTTGAAGCTGGGTCTCGCGGCCTGCGCGATACGAGAGGGCTTCGAAGAGTCAGGAATACTGCTCGCCCGCAAACCGGGCACTTCGGGTTACATCGACGCTGCGGCCTCAAGCGCGCTCAGCCCCTGGCGTCCCAAACTGAACAACAGCGAGGTCGGCCTCGTCGAATTCCTTACCCGCGAGAACCTGCGCCTTGCTTGTGACGCGCTCGTACCGTTCGCGCATTGGGTTACGCCCGTCTTTATGCCGAAGCGCTTCGACACCCACTTCTACTTGGCCCCAACCCCGGAAGGCCAACACGGTCGCCACGACGGCTCGGAATCGGTCGACTCGGTTTGGGTCAACCCGAACGACGCGATCGCCGACAAACGCTGGACGATCATCTTCCCGACGAAAATGAACCTGGTGAAGCTCGGAAAGGCGAAATCCGTAGCCGAAGCGATCGCCAACGCCAAAGCCGATCGGATCGTCACAGTGGAACCAACCGTGATCTCCAGGGACGGCAAGCAGCTGCTCACCATCCCGGAGGAAGCGGGCTACGGAAAGATCGAAGCCCCAATGGACACGCTACGAGGCTAGACCGTCGGTTTGCACGAGAGCCGCGCCCGAACGACATCCGTTGAAGTCGATGTCCCGTCGGTTGACGGGTAGCATCAGCCCACCGGAACGTCCTTAACCCGAGAGACGAGCTGCGCTTGGCTCTCGGCGCCCGTCTTGCGGAACGCCCCCTTCAACAGATATCGCGCCGCGTCGACCGTGACGCCACGCTCCATCGCGTAGTCCTGCAACGACTTGCCGGCGGCCAATGCTGCCGCAAGCCGCGCCTCGGTCGCTGTCAAATTGAACCAGGCGCGCAAGCGATCGACTTCGATCAGGGGCGCCGGATGCGGCTGCGATATCGACAACAGGATCGACGCCCCTTCGGCCCATCCGCCGAGCGTCTGTTCGCGCTGCGGTCGCATCGTCATCGCAAGCAGCGCAAACGAACGGCCGGCCTCATCTTCGATCCGCAGCGCCAAACTTGCAGGCGTCGGCCCGCGCGCCAAATCCGCGACCTGCCGCTGGACGCTAGGATCGGCAAACAGCAACCGCCCGCGTTCCGTTGTGAACACCTTCTGGGCTTCGAGTGTCTGACCGCGCGTGTTGCAATTGACGACCGAAAGATCGCTGCGAAGCGCTAGCATCGCGACATGCCCGAGGTTCAAGATCGCCTCCGCCCCCGCCGCGCGTAGCTTGGCATCGGCAAGCCCGTGGCTAAGCCGCATCGCGCGCTGAACGTGCGGTGCGATCAACCGCATACCGCGCTTCAGCGGTTCAAGATCGTATCCGTCCGGCCCCGGCATCGCGATCGCGAGTTGCTCATCGGCTGCACGGTCGAACACGACGAAGAGCGCAAGCTCCATATTCCAAGTCTTCAGGAACTTTTGATACAGCTCGCTCGCAAGAAACTCACTGCGCGGCAACAGCTGATCCGTGTCGATGACTTCACCCAACGGCACCGTAATCGCACGCCGGCTCCACACATTCGTGCCGGCAAAAACATGTTCGTAGCCGCGCAACGCGTGCTCGACGAGCCCCGTGGTCCCGACCCAACGCACGCCGGATGTGTTCACCCCTTCCCACATCAGCGCTGCAACATCCCAGTTCGGCGGACTGAACTCCGACACAAACCGAGTGAGCGTTTGATTCCAACGCGAAGGCGCCAGAACGCACTCGTAGATATCGCCAATGAGGCCGCTCAGGCCTTCCGGGGTAATACGTTTCTTCAAGCGCTCAACCGGTAACGAACTGCTCCGCCAGTATCCGCTCCTGGAGCGAGCGGTCCGGATCGAACAAGATCGTTACAGAAACGCTGGCATCTTCAGCAACGGACACTTCCGTCACTTCGCGCACCTCTGTGTGGTCCGCAACAGCGCTGACGGGACGCTTGTCGGCTTCCAGTATCTCGAAGACAACTCTTGACGAATGTGGCAACAGCGCCCCGCGCCAACGCCGCGGCCGGAACGCACTGATCGGCGTCAGCGCGAGCAGCTCTGCGTCGATCGGCAGGATCGGCCCGTTGACGGACAAGTTATACGCCGTCGACCCCGCAGGCGTCGAAAGCAGGATGCCGTCGCAGATCAACTCTTCCAAGCGCACGATGCCGTCGATCGAGATGCGAAGCTTCGCCGCCTGCCGCGTCTCGCGCAGCATGGAAACTTCGTTGAACGCGAGCGCCGTGTGCGACTTTCCCGACGCCGTCTTCACCTTCATCTTCAAAGGACGAATAGCCTGCGCCTCGGTGATGTCGAGCCGTTCCAGAAAGTCGTTCGGCGAATACTCGTTCATCAAGAACCCGACCGACCCGCAGTTCATGCCGTAAATCGGCAAACCGCGCTTGTGGGTCTTGTGCACCGTCTGCAGCATCAACCCGTCGCCGCCGAGGGCAACGATCACGTCGGCATCCGCTTTTGCGTTGCCATAGCGCTTCGTCAACTCTTTCAGCGCAGCTTGTGCTTCGGGCGCACTGGACGCCGCAAACGTGGGTTTCTTGAAACGCATCAGCCGCCCGTCACCGACATGTGCCGCGCCACGGCCGGTGTTTGCCTTCTCCGGTCGATCACGAAGTCATGACCCTTGGGCTTGCGTGAGATCGCCTCGTCGATCGCGGCATGCAGCGCCGCGTCGTTCGGGCTCTCACGCAACGGCTTGCGCAAGTCTGCGGCATCGTCTTGCCCCAAGCACATGTAGAGTGTTCCGGTGCAGGTCAGCCGCACCCGGTTGCAGCTCTCGCAAAAATTGTGCGTGAGCGGCGTGATGAAGCCAAGCCGCCCCCCGGTCTCGGCGACGCGCACATAACGCGCAGGCCCGCCGGTGCGATAGTCGATCTCATCCAAGGTAAAGCGCTGCGCCAGCCGGCTGCGCACCAACGACAAAGGCAAGTAGCTGTCCGACCGGTCTCCATCGACCTCGCCCATTGGCATGGTTTCGATGAGCGTGAAGTCCATTCCGTTGCCGTGCGCCCACGTCATGAGGCGCTCGATCTCGTCTTCGTTGATGCCGCGCAAGGCCACTGTGTTGATCTTAATCTTCAGACCCGCCGCCAGCGCCGCATCGACCCCTTCGAGCACTGGTTCGATTTTTCCCCACCGCGTGATGTCGCGAAACCGCGCAGGGTCGAGCGTGTCCAGCGACACGTTCACCCGCCGAACGCCCGCCGCCTTCAGATCGCCGGCAAACCTCGCAAGCTGACTGCCATTGGTGGTAACGGTGAGCTCTTCCAAAGCCCCACTCCGCAAGTGGCGGGCGAGGCTATTGACCAGGCTCATCACATTGCGCCGGACAAGCGGCTCGCCGCCGGTCAAACGAAGCTTCTTGACGCCCTTCGCCACGAATGCGGAGCACAACCGGTCCAGCTCTTCCAACGTCAACAGCTCCGCCTTCGGCAGGAATGTCATGTCTTCCGCCATGCAGTACGTGCAGCGGAAGTCACAGCGGTCCGTCACCGACACGCGCAGATAGGTGATCCGGCGGCCAAAGGGGTCAAGCATGTGGCCAACTTAGCAGCCGCCGCCAGGGCGTCCAGAGGGGACAGTCGCACTCCGACGGGAATCGTGGCTAACATCCGCGCCGTTTTCCCTTACTGCCGGACCACGCGCATGACCACCAAGGCAAGATCAATCCTCAGCATCGATCAAGGCACGACCTCAAGCCGGGCCATCCTGTTCGATACGCGCGGCACGCCACTGAAGGTCGCGCAAGCCGAACACCAACAGTTCTACCCCCAAGACGGCTGGGTCGAGCACGATGCCGAGGAGATCTGGCAAGCGACGCTAAAGGTCGCGCGCGAGGCCAGCGCCGGCCGCACAAACGAAGTCGCCGCCATCGGCATTACGAACCAGCGCGAGACCACCGTTCTCTGGGATCGCAAGACCGGGGCGCCAGTACATAAAGCCATCGTCTGGCAGGACCGCCGAACCGCGGCGGCCTGCGCCCGCATGAAGGACGAAGGCAAGGAGAGCACGATCGCCGCCAAGACCGGCCTCCTCCTCGACCCCTATTTTTCCGGCACCAAACTCGCCTGGCTGCTCGATAATGTGCCGGGCGCCCGGGCACGCGCCGAAAAGAGCGAACTCGCGCTCGGCACGATCGACAGTTGGCTCGTCTATCGCCTGACCGGCGGCAAAGTCCACGCGACCGACGCGACGAACGCTTCCCGCACGATGCTCTACGACATCGTCAAAGGCCGCTGGGACGGCGAGATTTTGGATTGGCTGAACATTCCCGAAGCCGTGCTGCCAACGGTACACGACTCGGCGGCGGATTACGGCAAGACCGACGAGAAACTGTTCGGCACGGCGATCCCGATCACAGGCATCGCCGGCGACCAGCAAGCCGCAACCGTCGGCCAAGCCTGCCTCAAGCAAGGGTTGATGAAGTCGACGTACGGCACCGGCTGCTTCGCGCTGGTCAACACGGGCCCCGCCATGGCGCCGTCCAACAACCGCCTGCTCTCGACGATTGCCTATGCGACGAACGGCAAACGCACCTATGCGCTCGAAGGCTCGATCTTCATGGCCGGTGCCACGATCCAATGGCTGCGCGACGGATTGAAGCTGTTCAAATCGTCCGGCGACAGCGCGACCCTGGCAACGCAAGCTGACCCGCGCTCGCGCGTCTATCTCGTGCCCGCGTTCGTGGGCCTTGGCGCACCCTATTGGGATGCCGATGCCCGCGGCGCGATCGTTGGCCTCACCCGCGACAGCGGCCACGCCGAAATCGCGAAGGCTGGGCTTGAGTCCGTCTGCTTCCAAACCCGCGACCTGCTCGAGGCGATGGCCGCCGACATGTCCGCAGCGGGCTTGGGCGCACCAGCCGCGCTACGCGTCGACGGCGGGATGGTCGTAAACGACCTCTTTTGCCAATGGCTCGCGGACCTCACCGGACGCCCGATTGAACGACCCGAAGTCGTGGAAACGACCGCGCTCGGCGCCGCCTACCTCGCAGGCCTCGGCAGCGGCATCTATTCGTCGCTCGAAGAGGTGGCTTCGAGTTGGCGCTGCGAACGCCGTTTCGACCCCAAAATCAGCGCCGACGAACGCGACTCCAAGTACGCCGGCTGGAAGTCGGCAGTCGGCCGCGTCTTCAGTCAGCGCTGATTTGACAGGCTCAAGCCTGAGGGGCCACTCTGAGCCGAACCTGAATTGGAGACACCGCATGTCCGCAGCCCTGCACGCCGTTCCGTCCGTCCGCGACAAGGTCTCGAAAGAGGAATGGCAGATCCGAACCGATCTCGCGGCGACCTATCGCCTGGTCGCGCACCACGGCTGGTCGGACATGATTTTCACCCACATCTCCGCGCGCGTGCCCGGACCCGAACACCACTTTCTGATCAACCCTTACGGCATGACGTTCGACGAGATCACGGCGTCGAGCCTCGTGAAGATCGACGTCGACGGCAACAAGGTGATGGAGAGCCCCCACCCCGTGAACCCGGCGGGCTTCACGATCCACTCGGCGATCCACATGGCGCGCGAAGATGCGCTGGCGGTTATCCACGTCCACACCGCCGACGGCGTTGCCGTCTCGTGCCAAGCGCATGGCCTCCTTCCGATCAGCCAGCACGCGATGCTCGTCCACGCCGACATCGCCTATCACGACTATGAGGGCGTCGCGCTCAATCACGACGAACGTCCGCGCCTAGTGAACGATCTCGGCACGAAGAACATCTTCATCCTGCGCAATCACGGCACGCTGACGGTCGGCCAAACCTGCGCCGACGCCTTCCTGCGCCTCTACAATCTGGAGCGCGCCTGCACCATCCAAGTAAAGGCGCTGGCAGGAGGCACAAAGATCAACCAGCCGAACGACGGCGTTCCGGACGTTGTCACCGGCCAGGTTACGGGCATGAACAGCAGCAGCGCCTTCGCCGACAAGTTGGTATGGCCGGCAATGCTGCGCCTGCTCGACCGCAAAGACCCCAGCTATCGCAACTAAGCTCACAAGGGCTCGGCAAACATGAAGTTCGGCGCAGGCCAGCCGGTTCCCCGGCTTGAGGACAATCGTCTCATCACGGGCAAGGGTCAGTTCACCGACGACCTCACCCTTCCCGGCGCAGTGCACATGGTGCTGCTGCGCTCGCCGCACGCGCACGCGAAGCTGAAAGAGGTCGACACGCTGCATGCGCGCAGCGCGCCCGGCGTTATCGGCGTCTTCACGCACAAGGATATCGAAGCCGCCGGCATCAAGCCGCTCCCCTGCGTCGCCGTGATGCCGAACCGGGACGGCAGCCCGATGGTGATCCCGCCGCGCTACGCGTTGGCGAAAGATCGCGTCAGCCACCTTGGCGAACCGGTCGCCATGGTCGTCGCCGAGACCGCGATCCAAGCCCGCGACGCGGCCGAGATGATCAGCGCCTACTACGAAGAACTCCCCGCGGTCGTCGACACGGTCGCGGCCCTCACCGCACCGCCCATCCACCCCGGCATGAAGTCGAATGTCGCGCTCGACCACGAACTCGGCGACAAGGCCGCGACCGATGCGGCGTTCGCCAAAGCGGCCCACGTCACGACGCTCAATCTCGTGAACCAGCGCGTCGTCGTGAACGCGATGGAACCCCGCGCGTGCATGGGCGACTACGACAAGACGAAGGACAAATACACGCTCTACACAGGCAGCCAAGGCGTGCACGGCATGCGCGGCGGCATGTCGAAGTTCGTCCTCGGCATCGAGGAATCGAAGCTGCGTATCGTCACAAAGGATGTCGGCGGCGGCTTCGGCATGAAGTCGTTCATCTACCACGAATATCCGCTTGTGCTCTTTGCAGCGAAGAAGCTGGGCCGCCCCGTCAAATGGGTGTCGGAACGCGCCGAGGCCTTCTTGTCGGACACGCAAGGCCGCGATCATGTAACCGAGTCCTCGATCGCGCTCGACAAAGACCACAAGATCCTGGCCATCCGCACGACGACGACCGCCGCGATGGGCGCCCTGCTCTCCTACTTCGCGCCGTTCGTGCCCACGATGGCGGCCCCCGGCATGCAAGTCGGCGTCTACGCGATCCCCGCGTTCTACACCGCAACGAAGTGCGTGTTCACGAACACCGTTCCGGTGGATGCCTACCGCGGAGCCGGGCGTCCGGAAGCGGCCTACGTGATCGAGCGCCTTATCGATAAGGCGGCAGGCGAACTTAAGATCGACGCGGCCGAGTTGCGCCGGAAGAACTTCATCCAGCCCGCGCAAATGCCCTATGCGTTCCCCTCGAAGAACGTGCTCGACAGCGGCGAGTTCGCCCGTAACATGGACGACGCAACCAAGCTCGCCGATTGGCAGGGCTTCGCCGCGCGCGCCACCGCCGCCAAGACGCGCGGCAAACTCGCCGGCATCGGCATGTCCTACTACGTCGAGAAGACAGCCGGCGGTTTCGAAATGGCGCATATCGAAGTGCGCGCCGACGGCGAAGTCCACGTCATTGCAGGCACCCAGTCGAACGGCCAGGGCCACGAAACCGCCTACGCGCAACTCGTCGCCGAACGCCTGAACGTTCCGATCGAGATCGTGAAAGTCACTTCCGGCGACAGCGACGCGATCAAGGCGGGCGGCGGCACCGGTGGCTCGCGCTCGCTCACCATGGCGGGCGGCGCGATCGGCGTTGCGGTCAAGGACGTCGTGGAAAAGGGCAAGGCCGTCGCCGCGAACGAACTGGAAGCGGCGGCCGCCGACATCGAATACGCCGACGCGAAGTTCCGCATCGCCGGCACCGACCGCTCGATCGGCCTGTTCGAAGTTGCGCGCATCGCAAAGACGCAAGCCAACATCGAAGGCGTCGAGGGCATCGCTGCCGACGGCGAGTTCAAGAACGCGTCGAACACCTGGCCGAACGGCTGCCACATCTGCGAAGTCGAAATCGACCCCGAAACCGGCGTCACCGACATCACCCGCTACACGATCGTCGACGACTTTGGAAAGATCGTGAACCCGCTTCTCGTTGCGGGCCAAGTCCACGGCGGCGTAGTGCAAGGCCTCGGCCAAGCGATGGGCGAAGTCGCGGTCTACGACAACGACAGCGGCCAGCTCGTCACCGGCTCGTTCATGGACTATTGGATGCCGCGCGCCGACAACTTCCCGATGATGACGTTCAAGACGAACGAGATCCCGTGCAAGACGAACCCGCTCGGCGTCAAAGGTTGCGGCGAAGCCGGCACCGTGGGCGCTGCCCCCGCGCTCGTCAACGCCGTCGTCAATGCGCTGAAGCCGTACGGCGTGACGCACGTCGACATGCCCCTGACGCCTTTGAAAGTTTGGCAAATTACGAAGGGCAAAGCGGCGGCGTGAAGACAAAGGTGCGCCGCCTCGAACACTCCCTTGCCGCGTGCGTGCATTGTACTTCGATTGCTCTTAATCTGCGGGACTCGTTCAAGGGACCTAAGGAGATCAAATGCTGCGCTACTTCACGGCATTCTCGCTGCTGCTAGCAGCGCTCAGTGCGCCCGCGACTGCTGAGACCTTCAAAGACGCAAGCGGTCGTTTCGAAGTCGCGGTTCCAACGGGTTGGGTAGCCGCCAAACCCGAAGACGCCCGCGTGGTGACGTTCTTGCTGTTGCACATGGAATCGGAAGCCGCGCCCTACCTGGCGATGTGCATGGGCATGTTCATGGAGGTGCCTTCGACCCGGTCGCAAAAGCAAGAAGAACTGAACGAAGCGCTGGACGGCGTCATAACGCCTGAGTTCTGGCGCAAATCGATGTCGTCCGGCGACGACAAGTTCAAAATGACGATCGACGCATCGGGCTCACGCACGCAAGGCGGCCGGACGGTCCACTACGTTGCCTTCACAGGTACCGACAAGTCGGCCGCGAAGCCCGACGAATCGAAAGGCGCGATGGAACTCCACTTCGTGCCGGGTGCAATGCATTTCGTCACGTGCATGGCAATTCCGGAGCATTACAACACGGCCGCCGCTGACTTCGTGACGATCTTCACGTCGTACAGCCCGCGCGCCGACGTGATCGTCTCGAACAATGAAAGCGGACCTTCGGTCCTCACGATGTTCGCCAAAGCGAACTTCAAAGGCGTCGCCCGCGTGCTCGCGCAAGATACCGTCAATCTGGCGGCTGCCGGCTGGCCGACGCTAAGCGCAAGCCTTGTCGTCGATGGCGCAGAACCGTGGCAGGTCTGCAGCGGCGCGGGCTACACCGGCACCTGCCGGACGATCGTCGCCGCCGAAGCCGGAACCGGCGGGCGCCCAATCACGGTTGCCTCTGCGCGCCGCATCTCCGGCGATACCGCCTTGGCCAACATAGCGGCAACTGCCATTCGCCGCGCACTGCAACACCCGCGCACGCGCGCGATGTTTGCGAACTAACCTGGGAGTTCGCCGGGGAGCCTAAAGGCTCTCCGGCGCCAGCGTCACCTGCAGCCCGTCGAGCTCGGCGTTCATCTTGATCTGGCACGAGAGCCGCGAATTCTCCTGCACCGCGACGCCGAAGTCGAGCATATCGACTTCCTGCTGCTGCGCCGCCGGGATCCGGTCGACCCAAGCCTCATCGACATAGACGTGGCACGTCGCGCACGCGCACGCGCCGCCGCATTCGG
>CAYXQB010000030.1:0-18700 GCA_964466435.1 uncultured Flavobacteriaceae bacterium
AGAGTGCCCCGATAGGAGAACTGTCATGAAAGACTTTGCAGGCAAGGTTGCCGTCATCACGGGTGGCGGAACGGGTATGGGACGCGAGCTGGCGAAGCAGCTCGTCGCCGAGGGATGCACGGTCGCCATGTGCGACGTGTCGGCGGAGAACATGGCGGAGACGAAGCGGCTGTGTCAGTCGAACGCCCCGCAGGGCACGCGGGTGATGACGTTCGTCGCCGACGTGTCGAGCGAAGAGCAGATCCTACGTTTCAAGGATGCGGTGGGGCGCGAGCTCGATACGGATCACATCAACCTGCTGTTCAACAATGCCGGTATCGGCGGGGGTCCCAGCTTCATCAACACGCCGCGCGAGGATTGGGAGAAGACGTTCAACGTATGTTGGTACGGCGTCTACTATTCGTGCCGGGCGTTCATGCCGATGCTGCTGAAGGCGCGCGAGGGGCACATCATCAACACGTCGAGCGTGAACGGGTTCTGGGCATCTCTGGGGCCGACACGCTCGCACACCGCCTACCCCGCGGCAAAGTTTGCGGTGAAGGGGTTCACCGAAGGGCTCATTACCGACTTGCGGCTGAATGCGCCGCACATCAAGGCGTCGATCGTGATGCCAGGGCATATCGGGACCTCGATTGTCGAAAACTCGCGCAAAGTTTTGACCGGGCGTAGCATCGCCGAGATGTCGCCTAAGGAAGTCGAAGATGCGCGACGCTCGCTCAAGGGGATGGGAATGCCCGCGGACTCGCTGACGGATCTGCAGATTCAGCAGATGATGCAGGAGATGGCGCGGCAGTTCGAAGCGAACGCGCCGACGAGCGCGGCGGAAGCGGCGACAATCATCCTCAACGGCGTGCGCGAGGAGAAATGGCGCATCCTGGTCGGCAAGGACGCCGAGGCGCTGGACGCGCTCGTTCGCGGCGAGCCGGAGCAGGCTTACGAGCAGGCGTTCATCGACAAGTACCGCGCCAGCGGACATTGGCGGGCGTTTTAGGCCGCTAAGTCTTGAAGGTTCGCTCACCCGGGAGCGCGGGCATCTTGCCCGCCCTTAGGGGCACCTGAACTGCCGCAAGAGCGGGCTGGAAGCCCGCGCTCCCGGGTGAGCGTGACCTCAGTCACTGGTGAAGCGACCCGAACTATGGTCGTTTTGGCCCATGAAACCTGTATCGCGTCGCGTTGTTCTGGCGGCTTCGGCTGCTTTTGTTGCCACCCCCGCGCTTGCGCGGTCGAAGATCGACCTCGACAAGCGGGCGCTTGTGGAACTCGAGCAGAAGTCGGGTGGACGGCTGGGCGTTCACGTCATCGACACGGCGAGCGGTCGAACGCTATCGCATCGCGCCGACGAGCGATTTGCGATGTGTTCGACGTTTAAGCTGCCGCTTGCGGCGGCGATCTTGCGAGCGGCGGATCAAGGCAAGCTGAAGCTCGATACCGTTATCCCCTACGGCAAGGACGACATGGTGTTCTACGCACCAGTCACCGAGAAAAACCTCGACAAGGGCGGGATGCCCATCCGAGACCTCGCGGAGGCGGCGCAGAAGACGAGCGACAATGTGGCGGCCAACCTGTTGGTGAAACAGCTCGGCGGGCCGGCCGGGTTCACGCAGTTCTTCCGCGACATCGGCGATACCGTCACGCGGCTCGACCGGTACGAGCCGGCAATGAATGCGGGCGGGGTCGAGAACGACGACCGCGACACGACGACGCCCAACGCCATGGCCGAGACAATTCGCAATCTTCTGCTGGGCGAGTTGCTGTCGCGCGAGGCAGCCACGACTCTGCGCGCATGGATGATCGACACAAAGACCGGGCTCAAGCGGTTGCGCGCTGGGTTTCCTGCCGAATCGACCGTGGGTGACAAGACCGGCACGGCCATGAACGGCAAGCTCGCTAAGTACAACGACGTCGCTATCGCTTGGCCCAAGGACCGCGCGCCGCTGGTCGTTGCCGCCTACTTCAACGTCCCGCAAACGAGTGAAGATATTGAGGATCAGTACCAGGCGGTGCTCGCAGAAGTTGGGCGCATCGCTTCGCTCTGGGCGGGCTAGACGCCGCACTTTGGCCCGCCTAACCTCCGGACAAACATAATACTGCCGGAGGAAGCCCCCATGTCAGCCGTCTTTCAAACGTCGGGCGCCAGCCAAGCCTGGTCGATGCCGCTTTCGCAGATCGATGTCAGCAAAGCGGAGCTGTTCGAACGGCAGGAGCACTGGGAGTATTTCAGGCGGCTGCGGAAGGAAGACCCGATCCACTACTGCGCGAACAGCGACTTCGGGCCCTATTGGTCGATCACGAAGTTCAAGGACATCGTGCAGATCGAGACCAACCCCGCCATCTTCTCGTCCTATCCGGACATCGTGATCGGCGACGCCCCGGCGGAGTTCCGGCCGCCGATGTTCATCGCGATGGACCCGCCCATCCACGACGAGCATCGCAAGGCCGTGAACCCTGCGGTCAATCCGCAGCGCCTGGCTGAGCTTGAGCCGATCATTCGCGAGCGCGCCGGCAAAATCTTGGACGCGCTGCCCATGAACGAGACGTTCAACTGGGTGGACAAAGTCTCGATCGAGCTGACGACGCAGATGTTGGCGACGTTGTTCGATTTCCCGTGGAAGGACCGGCATCTGTTGCCTTATTGGTCGGACATCACAACCACGTCGGAGACTGTGGGCGTCACCACGCTTCCGCGCGAAAAGCGGATGGAAATCTTGATGGAGTGCCTTGCCTATTTCACGCGGCTTTGGAACGAGCGCGTGAACAGCGACAAGCAGGGCTTCGACTTCATCTCGCTACTGGCGCGCAGCCCGTCGACGAAGGACATGTACAAGGACCCGATGCTTTATCTCGGGACGCTGATGCTCTTGATCGTCGGCGGCAACGATACGACGCGCAACTCGATCTCCAGTGGCGTGGTGCAGCTCAATCGGAACCCCAAGGAGTACGACAAACTCCGCGCGAACCCGGAGCTTGTCCCCTCGATGGTGTCGGAAATCATCCGCTATCAGACGCCGCTCGCGCATATGCGCCGCACAGCGCTCGCCGATGCCGTCGTCGGCGGCAAGACGATCCGCAAGGGCGACAAGGTCGTGCTTTGGTACATTTCAGGCAACCGGGACGAGAGCGAGATCGAGCGGCCGGACGAATTCATCATCGACCGCGCCAATCCGCGGCATCACATCTCGTTCGGCTTCGGCATTCACCGCTGCATGGGCAACCGCGTCGCCGAGATGCAGCTCAAGATCATCTGGGAAGAGATCTTGAAGCGCTTCAGGCGGATCGAGTTGGTAGGCGAGCCGGTGCGCGTCCGGTCGAACTTCGTGCACGGGTTTACCGAGGTGCCGGTGAGGATCACGGCCTAAGGCATGGAAATCGCGGCTCTTCTCGTCGTCAACGCCGTTGTTACGGTGTTTTGCTTCCTGGCGCTTTGGCTTGTTTCGCTGCGGCTGAAGGACGTCAGCTTCATCGATAGCTGGTGGGCGCTCGGGCTCGTCGTCACGGCGTGGGTCAGCTACATGAATGCGCCGGGGTCGCCACATGCGACGGCGCTGGTTTGGCTGTGCACGATTTGGGGCTTGCGGCTCGGCGGCTATTTGTTGTGGCGTTGGCGTAGCCACGGCGTGGACCGGCGCTATGCCGCGATCTTAGGGAAGGCGCAGGCGCGCCGCGGGTGGAGCTTTGCGTGGGCGGCGCTCGTGATGGTGTTCGCGCTGCAGGCGCCGTTGCAGTGGATCGTCAGTCTGCCGGTGCAGTTCGGCGCAATGGGGACGTTGCCTTCGCTCGGCGCGCTTGCGTGGTGCGGTATCGCGCTCAGCGTCACCGGCATCTTGTTCGAGACGATCGGTGACTGGCAGCTGGTGCGCTTTCGCGCCAATCCGGCGAATGCGGGCAAGGTGCTCGATCACGGGCTTTGGCGGTACACACGGCATCCGAATTACTTTGGCGATGCGTGCGTGTGGTGGGGGCTTTGGCTGGTCGCGGCAGAGGCCGGGTTCGGGCTTTGGGTGCTGCCCGGGCCGGTGCTGATGACCTATCTGCTGACAAGCCTTTCAGGCGTGCCGACGGTCGAGGGTCACCTCACGCGCTCGAAGCCCGGGTATGAAGACTATGTCCGCCGCACGTCGGGGTTTATTCCGCTGCCGCCGCGGCAGATGTAATCGAAAGGACGGCTCGCGCCCCGCCGCCCTCGCGGCTGGCGAGCGTGAGGTCGCCGTTGTGGCCGCGGGCGACGGCGCGAGCGAGCGTCAGACCGAGGCCCAGACCGCCCTTCCCTCGCGCCGTGTCGCCGCGTACGAACGGTTCGAACAGCCGGTCCGCGGCGCCTTGCGGTAAGCCCGGGCCTTCGTCGTCGACCTGAATGGCGACGCGGTCGTTCGCCTGCACGATGGAGACTTTGGCGCGGGTGCCGTACTTCACGGCGTTTTCGATCACGTTGCGGGCGGCGCGTTTGAGTTCGTTCGGACGGCAGCGGGCGCTGACGGCGTTCGTGGGTGCGAAGGTTACGTCGCTGCCGATGTCGGTGAGATCGGCGCAGACACTTTCGACGAGCGCGGCAACGTCGACTTCACGCAGCGGCTCTTCGCCCAGGCCGGTGCGGGCAGCGTCGAGCGCTGCTTCGGTCATCGCCTGAAGCTCGTCGAGGCTTGCCTGCATGCCTTGGCGGACCGCCGGATCGTCGATGAACTCCGACTTGAGTTTGAGCGATGTGATCGGCGTGCGCAGATCGTGCGCGATCGAACCAAGGAGCGTGCGCTGGTTCTCGAGCATCGCCATCAGGCGGCGGGACATGGCGTTGAACGAATGGGCTGCGGTCTTCAGGACATGCGGACCGCTTTCCGGAATCGGCGGCACCGACTGGCCCTTCGCCATTCTGGCAGAGGCTTCGGCGAGGCGCTGCAGCGGCCGCGACAACCGGTACGCGAGCCAGATCGCCACGACCAACAACGCGAGGGAGGCGACGGCGGCCGAGAGCAGTAAGCCCGGCAGGAGGTTGGCACCCTCGGGCCAGAAGAATTCCGCGTTCAGCCAGCGTCCGGGTGCGAGCGCGACGGCGACGCTCAGGCGTTCGATTCCGGCGCGCTTCTTCGGCATGAACGGAAGAATGTCGGGCGTGCCGCGTTTGGCGACGCGGACCTCGCCCGTCGCGAGTGCACCCAGCGCCGCTTTGAGCTTCGCTTCCGCTGCGGCGTCGCGCTCCGCATCGACTGCCACGCGGGGGATGGCGCCCGTCGAGACACGCTCGCGGCGCACGGAGGCGACCTTGAACAGCGGCGCGTGTTCGGCTTCCGGCAGGCGGGCCATGAGGCCCATGAGCGCGCTGATCCTGCCCTCGATCGCGGTGAGACGTTCGGCCTTGATTTCGAGCGAGCGCTGATACTCCGCGATCGCGAACGTGACTGCGTTCGATGCGATCAGCGCGAGCAGGACCGCCGCGGAGAGTTCAAGCCAGAGCGGGATACGCCGCTTCGTCATGCGGCGACGGGCTCTGCAACGAAGACGTAGCCGCCGCCATAGACGGTCCGGATGATCTTCGGTGCGCCCGGGTCTTGCTCGATCTTGCGGCGCAGGCGGGCGATCGCGTTGTCGATGGCGCGGTCGAACGCCGCAGCGTCGCGGCCTTGGGTCAGATCGAGAAGCTGGTCGCGGCTTAGCGTCAGGTTCGGGCGTTCGATCAAGGCGCAGAGCAAGCGGTACTCGCCGCTCGACAACGGGAGGCCGACGCCGGTGTCGTCACAAAGCTCTCGCCGCGCCAGGTCCAGCGTCCAGCGGTCGAACTTGACGCGGCCGGACGCCGGTTCGCGTTTCGGCGGGGGCGCGTTCACGCGTTTCAGGATCGCGCCGATGCGGGCGATCAGTTCGCGCGTGTTGAAGGGCTTGACCATGTAGTCGTCGGCGCCGAGTTCCAGCCCCAAAATTCGATCCACGTCGTCGCTGCGGGCGGTCAGGAACAGGACCGGAATCGCGTTGGTCTCGCGCAAGGCCCGGCAGAAGCTCAATCCGTCCTCGCCGGGCATCATGACATCGAGCACGATCAGATCGAACGCGTGCGTGCGCAGGTGACGGCGCGCCGCGGCAGCGCTTTCGGCGCCGGTCGCCCGGTGGCCGTTCTTGTGAAGATACTTGACCAACGGCTCGCGAATTTCGCGGGCGTCGTCGACGACCAAGATGTGCGGGCCTGCTTCGCTCATGCCGTAACCGGTAGTGTTGGCTAGAGCCTGAAACATTGTCGCAAACTGTGTCAGAAGAACGGCGGCGCGACAGTTCGCGACCGTTGATTCCGTGCGCCTTTGTGGCCTAGCAGGCAGCATCTCCCCGTCAGCCCGCGCCCTTCGCGGGCACACCAAGGGAGACTTCCAATGACTACGATCAACAAGACCTGGGCCATGGTGGGAGCGGGAACGCTGGTGGTGGCGGTGGGTGCCGTCGCCGTGGCTCTGGCTGCCGATTGGGGTGGCGGTAGGGTGCCGCGCGCCAGCAGCGCCGGGCAAGGCGGGTCCAGCGCGTTGCGTATGGTTCAGTACGACGGCGACAGGGACGGACGCGTGACCCGGGCCGAAATCAATGCGGGCATCGCCGCTCAGTTCGGAGCCGCGGACACAAACGCGGACGGTAGGCTCGATGCGGCGGAGATCCTTCGCTACAACGACAAGCGCAAGGCTGATCGCCGCGCGCGATACGAAGCCTGGAAGGCCAAAGCGGCCGCCTTGGGTCGCGACCCCGGTCGCCCACCCTCCGACCGCGACACGGTGGACAACCTGCGCGCGGCCGACTGGAACCTCGACGGCTTCATCACGGCCGAAGAATTCGGCGGCAAGACCCGCGCACTCGCCATGCGCGCCGATCGCAACGGTGACGGGGTAATCGACGCAGAGGAGCTGAAGCGGCGCGGTGGGCGTAGCGCCACCAAGGCACAAACCAAGAAAAATTAGCGAGATACCGCCCCCACTGCGGGGCGGTCGAAATTTTCTTCGAAAATTTCGGGTGGGGGGAAGAGCCTCGCCGGAAGGGCAACAACCATGCCGGACGCGTTTGTGAAGACCCTTCGCCGCAGAATGACCGGCCCGGAGCTTACGCTATGGCGCGAACTCAGGCTTCTCAGGAAGACAGGCTTCATCATCCGGCGGCAGTCGCCGTTTGGGATCTACGTCGTCGACTTCGTGTCACATCGTGAGCGGTTGGTGATTGAGGTTGATGGCGTCAGTCACGAAAGCCCTCAACAGAAAGTCCACGATGCCGAGCGGACCGCGTTCATCGAGTCTCGGGGGTACGTCGTCGTTCGTTTTTCGAACGACGACGTCTTGTACGCTACGACCGGAGTCTTCAATCGCATCAAGCAGATTCTGGTCGAGCGGCGGGCTACGAGGTTCACAGCAATGCCGCATTACCTTCGGGCGTAGCTCCCCCCACCCGAACCTTCTCGCCCTGAGGGCTCGAACGTTCGACCGCCCCGCGGAGGGGGCGGTATGCTCGAGAGCGCAAGCTTCGCCAATCGCCCACGAACAACAGAATCGGCGCGGCGATGAAGACCGACGAGCTCGCCGCGATCACGATGCCGAAGACCATGGGGATGGCGAAGCTTGCCACCGCGCTTCCGCCCCAGATGGCCATGGGCAGCATGGCGACCAAGGCGGTCACCGACGTGTAGAGGCTGCGGCCCAGGGTTTCGTTGATGCTGCGGTCGATGATCTCGCGCAGTGGCAGGCTTTTTTGCTTTCGCATGTTTTCGCGCATGCGGTCGTAGACGACGACTTTGTCGTTCACCGAGTAGCCGATGAGCGTGAGCAGGGCCGCGATGGCCGTCAGGTTGAACTCGAGGCCGGTGAGCGCGAAGAAGCCCACAGTCTTCGTGACGTCCAGAATCAACGTCGCGATGGCGCCGACTGCGAACGGCCATTCGAAGCGGGCCCAGATATAGGCCAGCATCGCGAGGCTTGCGAAGACGACCGCCAGGACACCCGTCGTCGCCAGTTCGCCGCTGACGCGCGGACCGACGGCGTCGCCGTGGATCTTGGCGGACGCGTCCAGTTTGGCGATCTCGGCTCGGATTTGACGCACCGCGACTTCCGTGTCCGGCTGGCTTTCGACGCGCACGATGAGCGAGCCGTCGCCGCTTTGCTGCAGCTTGATCTCGCCGAGTTTGAGCGTGTCGAGTTTGGAGCGCACCTCCGCGACATCGAGCGGCGTTTGGGTCGAAACATCGAGCTGGATGCCGCCCTTGAAGTCGACGCCGTAGTTCAGGCCCGGCACCACGAACAGCGCGACGGAGGCGAGCGACAGGACGGCCGAGAACGCGAGGCCCATGAAGCGGGCGCGCATGAACGGGATCGCCGTTCCATCCGGGATCAGCTTCAGACGGAACATCGGCTCGATCTCCAGCTTCTTCATTTTGCTGCGGCGCACGATTTCGGCCATCAACACGCGCACGACGGTCACCGCCGTGAACATCGAGATGAGAATGCCCAGACCCATGGTCACGGCGAAGCCGCGGACGGGACCTTCGCCGAACATGAACAGCAGAGCCGTTGCGATCAGGGCGGTGAGGTTCGAGTCCACGATCGTCGAGAACGCGCGTGTGAATCCGGCATCGAGCGCCGCGATAGCGCTCATGCCTTTGCGGGTTTCTTCGCGAATGCGTTCGTTGATGAGGACGTTTGCGTCGACTGCAAGACCGATGCCCAGGATGATGCCCGCGATGCCCGGCAGCGTCAGTGTCGCGCCGAGAAGTGTCAGAGCGGCGAACGTCAGGAGGACGTTCATGCCTAACGCCAGATTGGCGACCAAACCCCAGCGCCCATAGAGGAAGCATAGGAAGGCGACCACGAGGGCAAAGCCGATCGCGCCGGTGAGGAGGCCGCGTTCGATCGCGTCCTTGCCCTCATCCGGCCCGACGGTGCGCTGTTCGAGCACTTTGAGGGGCGCGGGCAATGCACCGGCGCGCAGCATGGCCGAGAGGTCGGATGCGCTTTTCGAGGTGAAGCTGCCCGAGATTTGCCCGCTGCCGCCGATGATCGGCGACTGGATCACGGGTGCGGTCAGCACTTCGTCGTCCATCATAATCGCAAACGGGCGTCCGACATTCGCTTTCGTGATCGCTGCAAACATGCGCGAACCGGTGGCGTCGAAGCGGAAGGTCACGACCGGCTCGCCGGTCGTGCCGTCCACGCCCGGTCGTGCGTCGGCCAGATGTTCGCCGGAGAGCATCGGCCGGGTTTCGATCGGCACGCGCTCCGCCGAGTCGCGCAACTTTGCCCAGGAATATCCCGGCGGCAGAGCCTCGCCGGACGTCGCGGAGCTAACTTTGTGGAACGTCAGCTTGGCGGTGCTGCCCAGGACTTGGTCGATGCCGGTATCGCCCGTGATGCCCGGAAGCTGGACAATGATGCGATCCTTGCCGACGCGTTGAACGCTGGCTTCGGCGAGGCCCATTTCGTCGATGCGTTTGCGCACGATTTCGAGCGACTGTTCGGCGGCCAACGCCGTCAATGTGGCTATGCCCACGTCGGTGTAGGAGAGGCGGAGTTCCATCGGCGATACGGTGCGCTGCTCGAGGTCGCCTGCTTCCGACGAGAGGCGTCCGAGCGCCGATGCGGCTGCGGCCCGCTGATCGGAGGACCGCAGCGTGACCACCGTGGTGTTGCCGTCCAGACGAACGGAGGCAGGGCGGATGTCGGCGTCGGCCAACCGGGCGCGTGCCTGGCGCATCAAATCCTGCGAGCGGGCGGCGACGAGCGCTTTCGTGTCGAGTTCGAGCGTGATGTGCGCACCGCCTCGCAGGTCGAGGCCGAGCACAATTTGGTCCTTGGGGAGCCAGTGCGGGATCGTCGAAAGTTGCGCGGGCGTCAACACGTTGGGCAGCGCAGTCATCGCGCCCAAGAGGACGATCAAGGCATAGGCAATCATTCGCCAGGCGGACGTGCGCATGGGCGTCTCCAACGTCGTACGGCTGCGACCCGCCGCGGCGTTCATCACGCGTGCGTCGTCGCGAGCATGTGTTTTGAAAATGAAATGAAGCGCCGCGGCCTAACGGCTGCGGCGCTTTGGCTTCACGCGACGTTCGCGGGAGGAGCGCGGATCTTGATACCGCGTGAAGCTATCCGCTCGCCGGCGTCGTCGATGCGCGGCAGTATGCGATCGCTTTCGAGCGAGATCGGCGGGAATTCGTCGGTAACGAGCGCGAAATCGGGGCTGCCCGCGGGTTGCGACAGCAGCACGCGGATTTGGATTTTTGCGCGAACGACAATGCGTTCGGTCGGGCCTTCGAAGGCGCCGGCAGCCTGCGCGGTGCCGCGGTTCGCGGCCGAATTCGCGGGGACTGCAGCTAGGATCGCGACGCTGAGCAAGACCAGAAACGCGCTCACGAGCCATTGCGGCGGTGCGCGGTCGTCTTGGCCTTCCATGGTGAACGTTTTCGTCACCCGCGTCTCCCGTATGGTCGTTGCCGACCCTGACGATTTGCAGATAGGTAGCTGGGTTCGGATTTGCGACCCCCATTTTGACGATTGCAATGAACCGTGTCGGCGCTGCCATAGGATCTGCTGTTTTCTTCGTTCTCGCTCCCGGAACCGTCGCGGGCGTGGTGCCATGGCTAATTGGCGGTTGGTCGCTGCAACCGGCATTTCTTGGGATAGAGGCCCTTCGCCACGCAGGCGTGGTGCTAATCGGCGGCGGTCTCTTCGTGTTGATCGACTCGTTTGCGCGATTCGCATTGCAGGGACTGGGCACACCGGCGCCCGTTTTGCCGACGAAGCACCTGGTTGTTTCGGGTTGGTACCGCCACGTTCGCAATCCGATGTATGTCGCGGTCGCCGCGACCGTTTTGGGGCAGGCGCTGTTGCTGTCGGATGTGCGCTTGATGCCCTATGCGGCGTTCGTTTGGCTCGGGTTTCATACCTTTGTAACGCAGTACGAGGAGCCGACGCTCAGAGCCACGTTCGGCGAAGACTATGAAGTCTACTGCCGCGCCGTCCCGCGGTGGATCCCGCGCTTGAAACCGTGGCGCGCTCAATCGTGATCGAGGTGACGGCGAAGAAACTTGCGCGTTGTGACGGATGGGCGTTGATTTGACCGACCCTGAGGCTAATGTGCGCTTGGCTCCAGTGCGCGCTTGGTATGACGCGCGGCCCGGCATCTCTCAAAGCGGCCACAATTCCGGGAAAGACTGGCGCAGCGTGGAAGGTCAGGGCCGAACATTGGCGCTTGCACCGTGCGCCAGATTTCCAACGCGGGACAACGAAGGAAGGACTTCAGCTATGGCCGACAAAAAGCCCCCTCACGACAAAAGCCCTGCCGACGTTCTGAGCGATCTGATGAACGTGCCGTTCCCGAACACGGCCTATGTGGAGTCCATGAAGCGCGTGTTTGCGATGCAAAAGAACATGCTGGACACGTTCCAAATCAATCTCGACCAGTGGTTCGAGCGTCGGCGCGAAGGTAGCGAAGCGACGATGACGATGCTGCGCGCCATGAACGGCGAGAGCGACCAGGACAAGCGCGCCGAGGCCTGGCAACGCTGGGTGTCCGGCACGATGGCGCGGATCATGGACGACGTGCAGACGCAGTTCGACATGATGGCGAAGATCACCGGCCAGCTGGCGGAGAAGGGCGAGGTCGTGATGCCGCCAGAACTAAAGTCCGTGAAGACCCGGCCGCTGAACGGCAAATCGGGCGAGCATCATGCGCCGAGCAAGAAGGCCCATCCCGCGCGGCCGAAATCCGGCGAGCCGGGCATGCGGCGACCGCACTGAGTCGGCTTCGTCAACGGAAAATTGACCAAGCTGCGGCGGCCGATGAGCTGCGATGGCTGGCTTGCGAATTGTTTTGCACAGGAAACAATTTCGTGATCGGCCGTGATGTGCGGTGCAACAGCTTTGTGCGGCATGCTCAGCGGTCGTGCGCTTGATTGCTTGACGATCGGTCATGTTGCGGTGCAACCGTACACGGACGATTTGCGCATTTGCAGATGTGATGTTCATCGCACTATCGCCGCCTAGACAATTTGTCACCAAACTGTCAGCGACAAGAAAGGATCGCTGTGTCACCATACATAGAGGTGGAGGTTGGCGCCGTTGCTGAAACACTCGGGCAGCGGCGAGGCATATAGCGAGCGGAGTGCGCGATGAAAAAGAACCGGTTGTTCGAACTCTTGGCCCTCGGGCCTGACCTCATTGCCGAAGCGAAGCGCGACGGCAAAGGCGTGAACGAGTCCTACTACTTGGTGCACCGCGTTCTTGCGCAGGCGATCACCGATCCTTCGCGTCTACCTTGCGACAACCTGCGCGATCACTTGTCTTCGCGCTTGAAGCAATTGGCAACAGCCTAGGCTTCGACTACGGCGCGGGACACTCGGCACCCTTTTTGATCCACGTTTCGGCGGCCGCGACGAATGTTGCGTGCGGTATTTGCGGCGTCGTGCGCTTGCCGCCGGGGGCCCACGCCCAAAGCACGAGCGGATCGGCCTTGAGGTGGTGAATTACCTTGTCGCCGGCGCGGACGCCGTTCTTCGCGGGATCGAGCAATGCCTTGCAGAGCTGGGCCGGCGATAGGCCCGTCCAGCCCATGCTGACCGGCGCCATATGCCAGTTCTTGGCGCCGGGGATGTTCATGGAGTCCTGGTTCTTGTCTTGGTGACACGTCGTGCAGCGCATGCCCGGCGGGCCGCCCCCGTCGGACCCACGCACGATGTTGAACGTGTGGCGTTGACGGTCGTCGCCTTGGGTCGGCCAGGCGACCGTCGTGTGACAGTTCATGCAGCGTGGGTGGTTCAGCACCTTTGCGACGTCGCGAAACGCTGCAACGGATGGCGAGTCCGCCGCCAAGGCTGCGCCTGCGCCGAACGCGCTCACGCTCAGTACGACAGCGACCCAAGCCTTAGCCATTGCTCGCTTCCCAGCCGGTGCTCGCCGTCAGCGTCGCTTTGCTGAACGGCAATTCGCGGATGCGCTTCTTCGTGAGGGCAAAGATCGCGTTGCCGACAGCGGCGGCGATTGGGGCAGTGCCCGGTTCGCCTGCGCCGCCCGTGCGCGCGCCCGACTCGATGAAACGCACCTCGTGTTCCGGTGCTTGGGCCATGCGGACCATCTCGTAGTCCGGGAAGTTTTGTTGGACCACCCTGCCCTTGTCGATCGAGATCTCGCCGTAGAGCGCTGCGGTCAAGCCGTAGATCGCACCGCCTTGGATCTGAGCGGTGAACGTGGCGGGGTTGATGACTTCGCCCGGGTCAACGGCGCTCCATACTTTGTGCACGCGCGCGCGGCCGTCGGCGCCGATCGAGACTTCGGCAACTTGCGCCACGATCGTACCGAACGCATCGCGGATTGCGATGCCGCGGGCGCGGCCCGCTTCCGGGGCGACGGACCAGTTGGCCATCTCCGCCGCGAGTTCGAGCACGGCCTTATGACGCGGCGCACCTTCGAGATGCGCACGGCGGAACTCGAACGGATCCTTGCCGGCGGCTGCGGCGAGTTCGTCCATGAAGGTTTCGATGAAAAACCCTTGCTGGGTGTGGTCGACACTGCGCCATGGGCCCCACGGAATGGGGTTCGTGTCGCTGGCGTAGCGCGCGGCTTGGTTGGCGAAGTCGTAGTTGACGCGGATCGCCTCTGGCGGGTCGTGCTTCTCTGTGAACGTGTGCAGCCAGGCCGTCACCTTGCCCTTGTCGTCCATTGCCGCGCGCATCTTGGCGAGCGAGGCGTGGCGGTAGAAGTCCTGCGTCATGTCTTCTTCGCGGGTGAAGACGACCTGCACCGGACCCTCCACCTGACGCGCGATCGCAACCGCCTTGTCGAGGTAATCGAGCGTGCCGCCGCGACGGCCGAAGCCGCCGCCCATCGCGGTGTGGTTCAGCGTCACGTTGTCGATCGGGATGCCGGCCGCTTTCGCCGCACGCGCCTTCGCGCCAAGCCCGTCCTGGAAGCCGCCCCAAATCGTGAGCTTGTCGCCCTCGAAGTGCGCGGTGCAGTTCATGACCTCCATCGCCGCGTGGGCGAGGAAGGGAACTTTGTAGGTCGCTTCGATGACGTTCTTCGCGCCTTTGAGCGCTTCGTCGACGTTGCCGCTGGCATGGTCCTCGGTGAGACCGCCCTTCGCCAGCGCCGCTTCTTTGCCGGCGAAGATCGTCGCCTGAGTGACGTTCGCGTTCTTACCTTCGTCCCACTGCGGTTGCAGGGCGGCGAGTGCTTCCTTGGCGCGCCAGGTGTTGTCGGCGACAACGGCGACGGCCGCCGGGAGCTTTACAACCTTCTTCACGCCCTTCATCGCCGTCGCGGGCTTTTCGTCGACCGACTTCAACGTACCGCCGAAAACCGGCGAGGCGGCGATAACCGCATAGCTCATGTTCGGCAAACGGACGTCGATACCGTATTTCGCGCTGCCGTCCACTTTGCCCGGGATGTCGAAGCGCGCGATCGGTTGGCCGACGATCGTGTAGTCCTTCTTGGCCTTGAGCGGCACATCGACGGGCGGATCGTAGGCGGCAGCGGCCGCCGCCATTTCGCCGTACGTCGCACTCTTGCCGGAAGCGTGGCTGAGCTTGCTTTGCTTGGCGACGATTTCAGACTCCGGGACGCCCCACTTTGCGGCGGCGGCCTTGATGAGCATCCAGCGCGCGGCGGCACCGGCCATGCGCATGCCGCGAACGCCGGTAAAGCGCACCGCTGTCGAGCCGCCCGTGATCTGTAGGTTCATGGACTCGGCGACCTTGCGGGCGCCAAACTCGGCAGCCCCCGACATCCAAGACGGGATCGACATGTCGCCGCGCAAGTACTCGCGCGCGAGCGCGCCGTTCGCGAACGCCATGTCGGCCGGCGCTTGCTCCATGCGCACGAGCGACCAGTCGGCGTCGAGCTCTTCTGCCAACATCATCGGCATGGACGTGTGAACGCCCTGCCCCATTTCGGAATGCGGGACGATGACGGTGACCGAGTTGTCGGTGCCGATGCGCACCCAGGCGGACAGCGGGGTCGTCCCTTCCTTCGCGATCATGCCTTTGGCGCGATCGAGCGTCGAGTACGGCATCAGCGCGTAACCGACCGCGAGGCCGCCGGCTGCGGCGACGCCGCCGAAGATCACCAATCTGCGAGAAACCATGGTGTGTCTCCTATACTTTGGCGGCGGCGTGGATCGCCGCGCGGATTTGTGAATAAGCGCCGCAGCGGCAGATGTTGGTCATCGCCGCATCGATCTCGGCATCGGTCGGCTGCGGCTTTTCCTTCAGCAGCGCGACGGCGGCCATGATTTGACCCGACTGGCAGAAGCCGCATTGCGGCGCCTGCGCGTCAATCCAGGCTTGCTGAACCTTGTGCAGCGTGTCGCCCGCTTTCAAGCCTTCGATTGTCGTCACGTTCTTATTCGCGGCTAGGCCTGCCGGGAACGAACAACTGCGCGTCGGTACACCGTCGATCAGCACGGTGCACGCACCGCAGGAGCCGACACCGCAGCCGTACTTCGTCCCAGTCATGTTCAGCACGTCGCGCAAAACCCACAAGAGCGGCATGCCCTCTTCGGCTTCCACCTGTTGTGGCGCGCCGTTGATATTGATCGTGATCATCTTGTCGCTCTCCTCGCTGTCCCCGTTCGTTGCTGCGCCTTGGCGGGCAGCGCACCCGCACCGGCACAAATCACTTCGATCATGCGTTTCAATGCTTGGCCGTGCGCCGCTTCGCTTTCGCCGGCGTAGGCAATCTTAACGCCCTTTGCCGCAACCGCGATCATCTGCGCCAGTTCGTGCGCGCTTGCGCCGCGCAGCGTCAGTCGACCGGCGCGCGCAAGACCGGCAATAGCCGTCTCCAGAATCTTCTCGTAGCGCTTGGCGTGCGCGCCGATCGCGGGGCCGCAATGGCGGCTGCTCTCTTCGACCAGTTCGGTCGCGAACGGCGAACCGGCGACGCTCGCCACCAGGCTACGGTGGTAGGCCATTACGATCTGTGTGACGGCATCGGCGGCGTCGCGACCGCCTTTGGCGGCGGCGTCCTTTACGGCGGAGAGCGCCTCGCTGTGCAGCAGGTCGACGAGGGCAGCGAACAGCGCCTCCTTCGAGTCGAAATGGTGATAAAGAGCCTGGCGAGACAGCCGCGCTTCTTCGGCAACCATCGCCATCGCGGTTTGCCGAAACCCGTGGCGCGCGAAGACCACCTGCGCCGCCCGCAAAATACCGTCTCGTGCGTCCATGCGGACAGATTTGACAGATTTCGTCGAACTGTCAAATCACGACCGACACACCCGGCGCTTGCATCGGGCGTTGTGTTCGTCGCGTGCGCAGGTATAACGCGATGACAAATGGAGAACGACATGTCGCGAGCGGGGAAGATTTTGATCTACGGCGCAACCGGTTACACGGGGAAGCTGACCGCACGCGCGGCGAAACTCCAGGGGCTGACACCCATTCTGGCCGGCCGCAGCGTGGAAAAGGTCAAGCCGTTGGCGGACGAGTTGGGGCTCTCGTGGCGGGCGTTCTATCTGAACGAGACCGACAAGCTCGACAAGGCGCTCAACGAGGTTTCCGTCGTGCTGCACATCGCAGGGCCATTTTCGGCGACGTCGAAGCCTATGGCGGATGCCTGCATTCGGACGAAGACGCACTATCTCGACATCACCGGCGAGATCGACGTGTTCGAGGCGTTGGCCGCGCGCGATGCCGAAGCGAAAAAGGCCGGCGTAATGCTGCTGCCGGGCGTCGGCTTCGATGTCGTGCCATCGGACTGCTTGGCGGCGCATGTGGCGCGACGCCTGCCGGACGCGGAGGACTTGAAGCTCTATATCGGCGGGCTCTCGAACATGTCGCGCGGCACGGCAAAGACCGGCGTCGAAGGCATCTCCAAGGGCGCGTTCGTGCGCCGCAATGGCGAGATCGAGCAACTAGAAGGCGCCCACGAGGACTTGGTCGACTTCGGCAACGGCGCAAAGCCTACGATCGCGATGCCGTGGGGCGATGTTTCGACGGCCTATCACTCCACGAAGATCGCGAACATCGAGGTGCACTTCGAGTCTTCGCCGCAGATTGCGCGGATGATGAAGATGCCGTTCCTGCTGAAGGCGTTCTTGGGGCTGCCGTTCATGCAGGCGTTCCTGAAGCGCCAGATCGACAAGCAGCCGGAGGGACCAACTGACGATCAGCGGCGCAAGAGCGAAGCCATCTTGATCGGCGTCGCGCGCAATGCGAAGGGCGACACCGTACGCTCGCGGCTACGCACGCCGGAGGGTTATACGCTGACCGCGGCGACCGGGCTTGCGATCGCGAAGCGCGCGGCGGCCGGCGACGTCAAGGTCGGGTTTCAGACACCGAGCCTCGCCTACGGCGCCGACTTCATACTGGGATTCGACGGCGTGCGGCGCGAGGATTTGAACGCCTAAGGCTGCTATTCGTCGCCGAGCGTGTTCTTGCGATACCAAAAAAACGCGGCGATGCCGTTGAAGGCCGCCAGAAACAGTACGAACACGAGAGCAATACCCGCAGGGCTTAGCGTCTCAAGGTACCAGTTCGCAGCCACCGTCGCCGGAATCGCGATTGCGGTGGCGACGCTATGCTTCAGTGCGAAGTCGGTGGGGCTTGCCATGGTGTTCTCCCAGCGCGGGACGAGAATCAGATGGCAATGATGCGGCAATGATGGGGGCCGCGCAATCGGCCGCCGCGGCCGCAGAATGTGCACGTCGTGCGCCTGACGGACGTGGTTAACGAGGCCGGACCGCCCTTTGAGTTTCCAGGCGTATGCCGACCAACCTATCCGAAAGTGGTAGCTCGATAGGACCGGATTCCTGCGCACAACTGCACGCTGTGCGAGCATCGCGCGCGCCATGTATTGCGCCATGCGTCATGGTGCCCCCGAAATGCAATTTTCCAGCGTTTCATAAGCACTTTCGCATTGACGCGTCTGGCAGCGCTGCTACTTAGGCCGCGCCAAAATTCTTTTGGGGCGGCGCTGCTTTCCCTCCTCGCAGCGCCCAAAAACAAACTGGGGTAGTTTCATGAAAGCAAAGGGCATTTTGCTCGCAACCGTTGCTGGCGTCTCCATGGTCGCCGCATCGCAGTCGAGCGCACATCATCGCGGCTGGTACGTCGGACTCGAAGCCGGCGTGAACTGGATCGACGACACATCGGTCATCTTCTCGCGCAGCGGCTTTAGCGACGTCCTAATCGAGTCGGAGAGCGTGCAGTCGTCCTGGTGGGGCGGCAACTCGAGCGGCGACATCGACTTCGACACGGGCTGGGCCGGTTTCGCCACGATCGGCTACGGGTTCGAGAAGAACTGGCGCATCGAGCTTGAGCTCGGCTATCGCGACAACGACGCGACGTTGACGCGCTTCGGCCGCAGCTGTGCGGAAGAGTTCACCCGCGGCTTCTGCGGCAACCGCACTTATGACGGCGACATGACCGAGTACACGGCCATGTTCAACGTCATCTACGACGTGCCGCTGACCGACAAGCTCGACCTCAATCTCGGCCTCGGCGCCGGCGTGGACTATGTGCAGCTCGATCTGAGCCGCAACGGCCGTACGCTGACGGACGAAAGCGACACGCGCTTTGCGTTCCAGGCGATCGCCGGTCTGACCTATCAGATCACCAAGCGTCTCGACCTGTCGCTGACCTACCGCTATCTGAACGTCAGCGAGCCGGAATTCCAAGCGCGCTACAAGACGCTGGACCTCGACGACCTGGAGAAGCACACGGTGACGGTCGGCTTGCGCTACGACCTCTATGAGGACGAAGCGCCGA
>CAYXQB010000031.1:0-18596 GCA_964466435.1 uncultured Flavobacteriaceae bacterium
GGAAACGGGCGCTTAGCTCAGCGGGAGAGCACTACCTTCACACGGTAGGGGTCGCTGGTTCAATCCCAGCAGCGCCCACCATTTCGTCATCTGGTCAAGCGCGCCCGCGCCACCCAAGTTTGATCGATCAGGAGCGGTCGGCGCACAAGCTATGGAATTTCTTCTACAGCCCGAAGTCTGGTTCGCCTTCCTCACGCTGACCGCGCTTGAGATTGTCCTAGGTGTCGACAACATTGTCTTCATCGCAATCCTCGCCGGCCGCTTGCCGCCGGAAGACCGCGCAAGTGCACGCCAAATCGGCCTCGCCGTGGCGCTTGGCACGCGGCTGCTGTTGCTGGCGACGTTGTTCTACCTATCGCACCTCGAAACAAAGACCGGCCTGTGGCTCTTCGACCGCGAACTCTCTTGGCGCGACATCGTGTTGGGTGCCGGCGGGCTCTTCCTGATCTGGAAGGCAATCGTCGAAATGAACGAGGCCGTTAGGCCGCACAAAGTTCAAAAGAAGGGCGCCCAAGGGAAAACCGCACGCGCGGCGTTCGCCTGGATCATCGTCCAGATCGCGATCATCGACATCGTCTTCTCGATTGACAGCGTCATCACCGCCGTCGGCATCGCCGAGCATATCGAGATCATGGCGATGGCCATCATCATCGCAGTGTTTGTCATGATGGTCGCGATCAACCCGATTTCGCACTTCATCGACGAGCACAAAGAGCTCAAGATCGTTGCCTTGAGCTTCCTGCTGCTCGTCGGCTTCATCCTCGTCGCCGAAGCTCTGGGCACGCCGATCCCAAAAGGCTACCTCTACTTCGCGCTGGGCTTCGCGGGCCTAGTGCAAGGCCTCATCTTCTGGGCCGACCACAGCGAGCAACAAATGCAAACGCTGGCGGCCGAACACCCCGAAAAGCAGGACGACGTCTGACACCGACGCCGCGCCCAGGCGGCTTTTGTGACAACGCGCACGTTAATCGCATCCCTCCCATATCCGTGGGATGTGAGCGAAGTCGCCGCGCCCCGACAGTGACCGCGTGAACTGATTCACGCGTAACGGGGGTTTCGAGTATGGCTAACATCAATGGCAACAACAACGCGAACACGCTGTACGGAACAGCGTTCGCCGACAACATCAACGCGCGCGGCGGCAACGATTTCGTCGATGCAGGCGACGGCGACGACTTTGTAGACGGCGGCAACGGCAACGACGTCCTCAAGGGTGGCCGCGGCAACGACCAAATGTTCGGCGGCAACAACAACGACCGGCTGAACGGCGGCGACGGCGACGACCAGCTTGACGGTGGCACCGGTACCGACTGGGCTGACTTTGATGGCGGCGCAACCGTCAACGTCGATCTAACGGCGGGCATTGCCACCGGCCAGGGCAACGACACGCTCCTCAACTTCGAAAACGTGCTGGGTTCGAGCTTTGCCGACACCATCAAAGGCAATGCCGCGAACAACGTCCTCGACGGCGCCGTCGGCAACGATACGTTCATCGCCACCCAAGGGGCCGACACGATCATAGGCGGCCTCGGCACAGACGCCATCCGCTTCACCGCCCTCACGAGCGGCGTTACGGCCGACCTCGCCGCCGGCACGTACAGCGCCACCGGCGCAACCGGCACCCTAAACGGCATCGAAAGCATGACGGGGACGGCCTTCGCCGATACGCTGACCGGCGATGCGGGCGACAACGTCATCGACGGTGGACTTGGCAATGACATTATCAACGGTGGCGCAGGCATCGACACCGCCGTCATCTCCGGCAACCCCAATGCACCATTCAACCATGGTGCCTTTGCGAACCTGACCACCGGGATTTCGACCGGCGGCGCCGGCACCGACACGCTGATCGGGATCGAAAACCTGACCGGCAGCGACTTCAAGGATCAATTGACCGGCAATGCCGGCGACAACGTGTTGAATGGCGGCGCGAACGTCGACTCGCTCTTCGCAACCCAAGGGGTCGATGTCTACGACGGCGGCACTGGCGCCCACGACACGGTCTACTTCAATGGCCAACCCGCCGCGATCGCGAACCTCGCGACCGGCACTTACTCGTTCGATGCCAACAACCACGGCACGCTCCTCAACATCGAAGATCTAGTCGGCGGCTCGGGCGGCGATACGCTGACCGGCAATGCCGCAGCGAACACGCTCGACGGCATGGACGGCAACGACGTCGTTGCCGGCGGCCTCGGCGACGATCTCATCTTTGGCGGCGCAGGCAGCGACACGCTGATCGCCGACGGCGGCAACGATCAACTCACAGGCAACTACTCCTTCTTCGACTTTGGCGACTATGCGAGCGATACATTCGTGATCGGAACCAATGCCGGTGCCATAACGATCAACGATTTCGAGCTTGGCGTCGACAAATTAGACGTCTCGGCATTCAACCTCGGCAGCAGCAACTATTGGACAGCGAGTGCTGCACAAAGCGCATTGACCGAAACGACGCTGACGTTGACAGGCCAAAGCCAAGAGGTCGTCACGATCACCCTGCGCGGCGTCTCCGATGGCCACAATCTATCGCTGAACGACATGATCGGGGGCACGACAGCACTGATCCCGCCGGCGCCCACCTACCCGACCAACGGCGGCAACGGATTTGCGGACATCTTTGTGATCACACCGCAACCGTCAGGCGTCGTCACGCGGGCAGGCTTCGAGGATGGCCTCGACCTGCTCGACCTCACGTTCTTGAACCAGCCGGGCTGGGACGGATCGCAAGGCGCCGCGAACGACGGCAGCGTACTCTTCGACTTCTGGAACTACACCAGCGGCGATCACTTCCAACTGAACCTACCCGGAGTCGGTTTCGGGCTCATCACGCAAGCCGACATCATCATTTAAGGCCCACGAGCCGGGAGTGCCCCTTCTGGCCACCTGCGGCGCGTGTCAGGCTCCCCAGCCTTGGCGCGCGCCGCTTTTTTGCTCCGCATCCCGCGTTTATGGGGGTACCCGGGTGACCACGGTCACAGCTGGGAATCTTGGTGTGGGAAGTTGCTCGGACACCGCTTGCTGGACCGCCACGCCTCGCCCATGAATGCACGTACAGTTCGCGCGAACGTAACCGCGCATTGAGTTTACCAAGTGTCGAAGCCAGCCGATCGCCCCAAAATCCGCATTGCCATCGTCGAAGACGATCCGGCCCTGCGCAATCACCTCACCGAAATCGTGACCAACGTCGAAGGCTTCGCGGCCGCAGGCACGGCGACGACGGTGGTGGATGGCTGGAATCTTGTGGCGCAAGGCTGCGATGTCGTTCTGCTCGATCTCCAGCTGACTGACGGCAGCGGCCTCGACATCATTCGCCGCGCACGTGCGAATGGTCTAGTCGATCTTAAGATCATCGTGATCAGCGTGTTCGGCGATGTCCGCAACGTTGTAGCGGCGATCGAAGCCGGTGCGGACGGCTATCTGTTGAAGGGCGGAGACATCGGCGATACCGAGCGCGCCATCCGCGACGTGATCGCGGGCCGCGCGCCAATCAGCCCCGCGGTGGCCGGCCACATCCTGGCGCGCGTTCGCGACAACAGCGAAGTCGCAAGCGCGCCGCCCCTGCTCAACCCGCTCACGGACAAGGAAACCGAGGTTCTGACGGACCTCGCGCGTGGCTTCTCGTACAAGGAAGTGGCGTTGCGCCTGCGCATCTCGCACCACACCGTCGCCGACCACGTGAAGGCGATCTACCGCAAACTCTCCGTGAACTCGCGAAGCCAAGCGGTGTTCGAAGCGATGCAGAGCGGTCTGATCAACCTGCAGAGCTAGAACCCATGAATGACTGGCTCCCGACCGGGTGGCAAAAAGTCGCCGCGCTCGTTCTGGCAGCCACGGCAAGCTGGTTGCTCATTCGCTGGATCGACTTCGGCTCACCAAGGATCGCCGATCTGCGCGTCGAGCGCGCATTGCTAGCAACGATAGACCAGCCCACCATCGACAACGCAGCGAACGCAACTTTTGCCCCCGCGCAAACCCCTTACTGGGCCAAAGGTCGCTTTGGCGTATTACGGATCGAATTCGACGTCGCCGACCCGAACACGTCTGACCTTGCACTGCTCATTCTCCGCGCGCGTGACAACTTCGCAGTCTATGTCAACGGCAAACTCGGCGCACCGACGCCCGGCATGCTGGGACAGCTGTCGACGCTTCATGGAATACACCCGCGCCTGATCGGACTGCTTCCATCGCTGCTTCGCACGGGACGAAACACGATCGATATCGTGGTCGCGCGCAACGCCCCCAGAGCAGTCGTTTACGCGGCACATCTTGGTCCGTCGGCCCGACTGCTCCCAGCACATCGGCACGCCATGATCGTCGCACATGACAGCGGCCTCTTGGCCGCCATCGTCGCCGGCATCGTGCTGCTTTTCGCACTGGCGCTCTCGTCCATCATCCGCAACCCTGCGCTCATCCTGACAATCGCGCTTACGCTGGGCTTTACGATGCTGAACGAGCTCTACGGACTGTGGGTCGGCTACCCCTGGCCGCAGGATTACCGCAACGCCGCCGTCGTGCTGATTGGCATACCGCTATGGGCTTCGTGCGGCGCCTTCGCAAACGAATGGACCGGCGGTCCCGCGATCTATCGGCGATGGTTCTTTACCTCTGCAATTCTCAGCTGCCTGCTGACGGTTGTCTGCTTTGCAGTGCTCTCCCCTTCATGGGCCATCGAAGCCGGTTCGGTCGTCGAGACGGCGATGGGGGCCATGGCGATCGGGTTTATGGTCCAGCGTTTCGCCCGTCACTACTATGCCGCGCCCGCATCCGCCGCCGCCGAGATTTTCGTCGCATGCGTCGGGTTGATGTTGGCGATTGCCCTTCTGCTAACCCAAGCGGGCTTCTTGCCGACAATCGACGATTTCACCAGCATTCAAGGCGGCGTGCTGACGAAGCTCTGTACGATCTCGCTTATCCTCTTCATCGCGATCGGTCTCGCACGCCATGGCATCGGCGTCTATCACCTCGCAGCGCTCAACAACGAAACATTCGCGCGCAAGGTCGACGAAAAACAGCGTGAACTCGAAGCAAATCATGCCCTGCTTCGCAGCCAAGATCGCGAGCGCGCGCTTCATACCGAACGCGGCCGCATCATGCGCGACGTTCATGACGGCATCGGCTCACAGCTTCAGGGTCTTCTCGCCCGAACCCGCGTCGACGAAGCACGCGATGCACCCCTAACGACGGGTCTACAGACAGCCATCGACGATCTTCACCTCATCGTCGACTCCCTAGACCGAGTTGACGGCTCTCTCGAAACCGCGCTCGAGACCTTCCGAGCCCTCAACGAACCCAAATGCAAAGCCGCGGGGATTGCCATCGACTGGCAAGTGGAGCGTATCGGACAGACGAAGTCGATCGGCCCGGCGGCCGTCCTGCAAATCTACCGCGTCCTGCAAGAAGCACTTAGCAACGCAATCCGCCACGGAGCACCCCAACGGATCACGCTCGGACTTCACCTCGGACGAGACCCGGAGACTGTGGAGGTTTCGCTCAAGGATGACGGCCGTGGTTTCGAAACGCCAAAGAACGGTACACATGGGCGCGGACTCGCAAACATGCGACGGCGCGCAGAGTCGATTGGCGCCAAACTTGCAATCGGCAGCGGCACCGAGGGCACCCTCGTAACGCTGACGCTTCCCCGGTGAGCACTCCTTCAGACAGCGTTCCGCAAGGACTTGCACGTTGGGCCAAGATCACGGCCGTCGCACTCGCCATCGTCACTAGCGCCCTACTGATCGCCTGGGTACATTTGGGTGCACCCGGAATCGACGATCTTCGTGTCGAAGACGCTTTGCTCGCACCTATTCCGCGTCCCGACATCGCCGCACTCTCGGGCGCTCAATTCGTGCCCGCCTCACCTCCGTTCTGGCATACCAGCCGCTTCGGCATCGCACGGCTTCAGTTCGACGTGCCCGATCCCCAAAATGCCAGCGTCGCGCTCTACACGATCCGGGCGCGCGACAACTATCTCGTCTACGTGAACGGTGCGCTAGCGGCCCCACCGCAGGGTGCGGTCGGCGAGCGATCGACCGCACATGGCGTCAATCCGCGATTGATCAGACTGCTGCCGGCGCATCTCGTCCCCGGCAAGAACACGATTGACATTCTGAGCACCACAAACAGCACCCACGCAACGCTCAACAACGTCTATCTCGGCCCGTTCGAACGATTGGACCCCGCGTACCGGCATGCAACGAACCTGTCTTACAACGCCGGCCTCGTCGCCGCGATCGGCGCCGGAATGGTGCTGTTGTTCGCTCTCGCATTGTCGTCGGTCATCCGCAGGCCGGCGCTTCTTCTGACCACGTCACTCGTCTTGCTTCTCACCTCGATCAACGAAATGCATACGCTATGGCTCGAAACACCATGGCCCTTCCACAGTGTCTACGTACGTTTGACCGGAATACCGCTGTGGGTCGCCTGCGCCGCTTTTGCCAATGAATGGACCGGCGGCCCGGCAGCGTACCGCAAATGGTTCCTCTTGCTTGCCATTTCAGCTAGTGCGTCGGTTGTGGTGACGTTCGCGCTGTACGCAGGCCCATCGGCGTCGCTTGCTACCAGCATACTGCAGAGCTTGATCGGCGGGTGCGCACTCGTGTTCATGATCCAGCGCATGTCGCGCTATTACTATGCAGCCCCCCCTTCCACCGCCGCCGAAGTATTCGTCGCGTGCATCGGCTTGATCATGGCGCTCACATTGCTCGCGACTCAATCCGGTGCTCTGGCTCCGATGACAATCGGCATCCAAGGCGAAGCGTTCACGAAACTCGCGACGATCTCGCTCATCGTCTTCATCGCCGTCGGCCTCGCCCGCATCGGTGTAACCATCTATCAAAGAGCCGCAGTCAACAACCAAGCACTCGCGCTGAAGATCAAAGAGAAAGAGCAAGAGCTTGAGGCCAACCACATCGCGCTGCGCGACCGCGATCGCGAACGCGCGCTTCACGACGAACGCACGCGCATCATGCGCGACGTCCATGACGGCATCGGTTCGCAGCTCTTGGGCCTACTTCTCCAGGCCCGCGCCCGCACACCGAAAAACGAGGCCCTGACACTAGGATTGCAGGCCGCAATCGATGACCTGTACCTCGTCGTCGACTCGCTGGACGACATTCACGGCTCGCTTGAAACTGCGCTCGGCACATTCCGCAGCCGCATCGAGCCCAAATGCGCCGCCGCTAGCATCGAGATCGTCTGGCAAATCGAGGATATCGGGAACACAAAGACGTTCGGACCCGCCGATATACTACAGATCTATCGAATTCTGCATGAGGCGCTGAGCGCCGTGCTCAGGCGCGGCGGCGTTGAAAAACTGACCTTCGCGTTGAGCCGAGACGCCCTCCGCGGTGGCATCTTGCTGTCCTTCCACGACGACAGCACGGGCTTCGATCCGAGTACGCAGAGGATCGAGCATGCGAACATGCAACAGCGAGCCGCCTCAATAGGCGCACGCCTTGATGTTACCAGCGGTGCGACGGGTACTTGCGTAAACCTGCTGCTGCCTACGTGAGGGGCAGCGCGCTCTCGATCGGTTTGGCATCGAACACCCGCCTCCTAGCACGCGCCCCCTACCGCTCCTCAGCACACGCTAGCGATGGCACTTGGCCGCCGCTCCCGCCGATGAACGCCTCGATCGCAGTCCAAGTCCGCTCACCCTTCGTATCGCGCAAAAGCATGTGAAAGCCGTCGTCGTAACAGACGACTTGCTTCGTACCCGGCATCGCGGCCGCCGCATCGACGATCGGCCTCGACGGCACCACTTGATCGCCGCCCGCAAATAGCACGAGCGTCGGCACCCGCACCGCAGGCGCCGCTTGCCACGCAGCCTCCATCAGATCGGTCAGCCCGTAAACAGCGTCCACGCGCGTGGCTTTGATGACGTAAGGATCGCGACCGAGCGCCATCAGCATCTGCTCGTTGTCCGACGGCTTGATGTTGAGGCCGCGCCCGCTGAGCCGGCTGCCCGGCGCGATCTGCATCATCACCCACAAGGCCGACCGCTTGATGACATCAAGATTCGACCACCCCCAAAGCGCCGGTGACACGAGGATCAGCCCATCGGCGATAGGCTCTGCGCGCCCCGCGGCTGCGACCATCGCCACCGCACCGCCCATGCTTTCGCCGAGAAGAAAAACCGGCACAGCTGGATGGCGCGCGCGCACGAGATCGATGAACGCACGTACGTCCTGCGCCATCGCCTCATGCCCCGGCCAACGCCCGTTACCCTCGGTACGCCCGAAGCCACGTTGATCGTAGGCGTAGGTCGTGATCCCGCGCGCCCGCCAGTGCTTTGCGCCCGCATCGATGAATTGCCCGTAGTCGTTCATGCCGTGCAACGCAACGATCACCGCTTGAGGCCGCTCCGCCTGCCACTGGCTCATGCCAAGCACATAGCCATCGCCCGCGCGCCAGTGACCCTGATCGACGAACGCAACCGTCGCAGGCCCCGGCCCCGGCGCAAGCCGTTCGGCGACACAGCCCCCAAGTACCAAACTAAACGCAACGACGAACGCCCGCATCATGCCCTTAGAATACGCGAAACTCGCCGCTTGAGGTGTGGCAGAAGCTCCTCTTCGAACCACGGATTTTTCTTAACCCACGCGTTGTTCCGCCATGACGGGTGCGGCAGCGGGATGAACGCGGGCCTATACGAGCGCCAAGCTTTCACCGTATCGGTCAGGGTCTCCTTCTCGCGTTCGCCCAAATGCCAGGCTTGCGAGTAGAGGCCGACAAGCAACGTAAGTTCGACGTTCTTCAGTCCCGCAAAAACCTTTTCGCGCCAAGCCGGCGCGCACTCCTTTCGCGGCGGCAAGTCACCACCCTGCGCATCGAGCCCCGGGAAGCAAAACCCCATCGGCACGATGGCGATCTTCGTGTCATCGTAGAACGTCTCTTTGTCGACGCCAATCCAATCGCGCAGCCTATCGCCGGACGGATCGGTGAAGGGCATCCCGCTCGCATGCACCCGAGTCCCTGGCGCCTGCCCTGCGATGACGATGCGCGCCGACGACTTTGCCCGCAACACAGGCCGCGGTTCGTGCTGCAGATGTGCCGCACAAATCTGGCAGGCGCGTATCTCTCGCAGAAGCGCGATGAAGCTCTGTGCTGGCATGTCACCGAAAGAAATGGGCTCGCGCATCGTCTCACGCGCGAGCCCAATAAGCCATATGATCGCGGCGTCTACTTGATTACGCCGCCGAGGTTCTCCCAACCGCCCCAAGCCGCACCGTCCCACCAGCGGTGCCAGAGCGAGTTCGTCGGTCCTTTGGTGAAGCAATCGATGCGATTGGCCGACCAGCTCGTGCACTCGGGCGCGCTGAGCAAGATGCCACCGAGGCTCTCCCAACCGCCCCACGCCGCGCCATCCCACCAGCGGTGCCACATCGCACCATTGGTGCCGCGCACGAAGCAATCGATCCGGTTCGCGCCCCAGGCCGTGCACTCGATATCGCCGCCGAACTTGCCGCCGAGGTTCTCCCACGCGCCCCAGCCGGCACCGCCCCACCACGTGTGGTACATGCCCTTGTCGAGCCCGCGCACAAAGCAGTCCAAGCGGCCCGCACCCCAAGACACGCATTCCGGATCACCGGTCAGGATACCGCCGAGGTTCTCCCAGCCGCCCCATGCCGCGCCGTCCCACCAACGGTGCCACATCGCGTTCAGTGGCCCTTTGACGAAGCAATCGATGCGGTTCGCACCCCAAGAAACGCAGTTGGGTTTGCCCGCCAGAATACCACCCAGGTTCTCCCAACCGCCCCAACTCGCGCCGTCCCACCACTTGTGCCACATCGCGTTGTCGGTGCCGCGCACAAAGCAGTCGATGCGGTTCGGGCCCCAGCTTGCGCAGCTGAGGTCGCTCTTCAAGATGCCGCCGAGATTCTCCCAACCGCTCCACGCAACGCCGTTCCACCACTTGTGCCACATCGCGTTGTCGAGCCCGCGGCCAAAGCAGTCGATGCGGTTCGGCGCCCAACTCGTGCAGCTGACGTCGCTGGTCAAGACCCCACCAAGCGATTCCCAGCCGCCCCACGCCGCACCGTCCCACCAGCGGTGCCACATCGCGTTATCGCTGCCGCGCGCGAAGCAATCGATCCTGTTGGCCGACCACGACACGCACGCAGGTTTGGCCTCGGCGGTCGAGACCGTTCCGGTTGCGAATTGCAGGGCCACGGCGACGACCGCCGCGGCAAAAAATCGAAGCATGAATTTCCTCTCCTGAAGCGCAACAGGGCTTCGCCGCCGCGCGCGTTATCGGTCCCAAGATTCGACTTGGTTGATGCCGCTCTTAGCACGCGCACAAAATGACCTGCGTGCCCGCGGTCACACTCGGCACGGAAATCCCCGCCTTAAGCCCCGGCTTCCGCAGCCAGTTCGCGCGGCAGGGGAATAGGAAACTCCAGCAATTGCTGCGCCAGGGCCTTGCCCTGAGGGTCGTTGCGCAAGCTCGCAACACCGCCACCGCCTAGCGCATTGTGCAGCAGGAAGTTCAGCGCAAGCGTGCCCGGCAGATCCCAGCGCTCCACCTTGCCCTTGCCGCCATCGAACAAGTGCACGAACCACTTCGCGACCGCAGCTTCAGTGAGCGCCGCGCGAATGTAAGGCGCATAGGCCGGCTTACGCGCCATCACGCCGATGTTCGAGTTGTTGCCCTTGTCGCCGGACCGCGCGAACGCGATCTTGATGAGCGGCACCGTCGTAGCCGTAGGCTCTGTCTTCGCATTCACGACCGGCCGCACGAGCATCTTCGGGTCGAACCCACCTGCCGTGTCGATCGGCACGCTAAAACTGTCGCCCGCCATATGCACGGTCGCGGTCACTTCCTTCTTCGGGATCACACAGGAGAAATGCCGGACGACCGGCGTCACCTTCGGCCGCAAACCGGCGTAGCCCGACGTGCCCGGAGCGAACGACGTCCCGGAAGACGTGAGCTCCCGCATCATGATCTCAAGTGGCTCCTTGCGCGCGTGCTTTGCCGCCAGTTTCAGGATCGCCTCACGCCCACCAAGGTGATGCTTGTGCGGACCGTAGGAATCCTCATCGCCCAGCACTTCGATGGAGGTCTCCGTGAACGGCCCCCAGTTGCGTGCACGCAGAACGCCCTCCATGCGCTTCAAGACGGCCTCGCCCGTGCGCCGCGCTTTCGCTGCTGCATCGATGCCGCCGATCGCAACCAGATTGCCGACGCGATAGCCATCCTCGTACGTCGTCGAGCACTTGTACGTCGCAGTCGGCGCATAACCCTTCGCGTTCGACACGCGCACGCGGTCCTTGCCCTGCTGCTCGATCTTCACCTGAGAGAAGTCGCACACCACGTCGGGCAGCATGTAAGCCTGCGGATCGCCGATCTCGTAGAGCATTTGCTCGCCGACCGTGCCCACACTGACAAGCCCGCCTGTGCCGTCGGGCTTCGTCGCGACGAACGACCCGTCCGCGGACACTTCGGCGATCGCGTAGCCGATGTTGTCCCACTCGGGCACTTGGTCCCAATCGGTGAAGATGCCGCCGCAAGCTTGCGCACCGCACTCGACGATATGGCCGGCGAGGCTCCCACCCGAAAGCTTGTCGTAGTCTTTGGGACCCCACCCGAACTCATGGATGCACGCCCCAAGCGTCACCGCGCTATCGACGCACCGCCCCGTGATCACGACATCCGCGCCCTTCGCAAGAGCTGCCGCAATCGGAAAGCCGCCAAGATAGGCGTTCATGCTGATCGGCTTTTCCGGTAGGGGGGCGCCGGTGAACATCTCCTTGACGCCTTGCGCCTTCCACGTGTCGAGCCGCGGCAGCACGTCGTCGCCATCGACGTAAGCGACTTTCAACGCCACGCCCTGCTTCGCCAGCAACGCTTCAAGGGCCGCCGCACACGCCTTCGGATTCACACCGCCCGCGTTGGTCACGACCTTGATCTTCTTCGCCGCGACATCGCGCGCGATACCCGCCATCGTGACCGTCACGAAGTCATGCGCATAGCCGGCGTTCGGATCCTTCTCCCGCGCCCGCGCCATGATCGACATCGTGATCTCGGCCAGATAGTCGAAGACGAGGTAGTCGATGTTCCCCTTCGTCACCAACTGCGGCGCTGAAAAGAAACTGTCGCCCCAAAAGCCGCTGGCGCAACCGATGCGGATAGTCTTGGTCATGTCTTAACCCAGCGATTTGAGAAGGTTGCGCGCGATCACCAACTGCTGCACTTGGCTCGTACCCTCATAGATGCGGAAAATGCGCACGTCGCGATAGAACCGCTCGACACCGTAGTCGCTCACATACCCGGCACCGCCATGAATTTGCACCGCCCGGTCGGCGACACGGCCCACCATCTCGCTCGCGAAGTACTTCGCGCAGGCCGCCTCCATTGTCACACTTTCACCCGCGTCGCGCTTGCGCGCAGCGTCGAGCACCATGCAGCGCGCCGCATAGGACTCCGTCTTCGAATCCGCGAGCATCGCCTGGATCAGCTGGAACTCGGCGATCTTCTGCCCAAACTGCTCGCGCTCCAGCGCGTACTTCGCAGCATCGCGGATGAGCCGCTCGGCCACACCCACGCAGACCGCCGAAATATGCAACCGCCCGCGGTCGAGCACCTGCATCGAAATACGAAACCCCTGCCCCTCCGTCCCGAGCAAGCAAGTCGCCGGCACGCGGCAGTCTTCAAACACCACGTCACAGATGTGCGCGCCTTGCTGGCCCATTTTGCGCTCGGGCTTGCCAATCGTGATGCCTTTCAGATTCGACGGCACGAAAAACGCGCTGATGCCGCCCGCACCCTTATTGCCAGGATCGGTACGCGCCATCAGCGTGAACACAGAGGCCTTATTCGCGTTCGTGATGTAGCGCTTCGTCCCGTTGACGACGTAGTGATCACCCTGCCGGATCGCCGTCGTGCGCAGCGACGCGGCGTCCGATCCCGCGCCCGGTTCCGTCAGACAGAAGCTGGCGATCGCCTCGCCGCTCGCAAGCTTCGGCAGCCACTCGCGCTTCTGGTCGTCACGCCCGAACATGACAACGCCTTGGCTACCGATGCCGACATTCGTCCCGATCACCGAGCGAAACGCAGGCGATGTCTGCCCCAGCTCAAAGCAAACCAGAACCTCTTCCTCCATGGTGAGCCCAAGCCCGCCATGCTCGGCCGGGATCGACATCCCGAACAGCCCGAGCTCGCGCAAATCGCGAACGACATCGTCGGGCACCAGATCGTCCCGCGCGACCTTGTCCTCCAGCGGCACCAGCCGCTCGCTGACGAAGCGCCGGACGGAGGAGATCAACTGTTCGCGAGTTTCGAGGTCGAGAGCCATCGGATTCCCCTTTTAGCGGGTGCACCTTTCACACGTTTCGCCTCGGATTCAAGGGCTTGAGCCTTTCGCCCCTGTCCGCGCCTTCATATATGATCGGGAGACCGACCTAAGGGGGCTCTCTTGAAACCGTTCTTTGCAGCGGCGATGGCAATCGTCGCGCTCTTCGCCAATGTTGTCGCCGCACAAGCGGCCGACGATAAGCCCAAGCCCCCCGCCGCTTCCCTAGAGGAACTGGACAAGCGCCTCGCCGAGACCTTCACGAAGGCCAAAGTACCGGGCGTCTCGGTGACCATCATCGAAGGCGGCCAAATCGTTCTCACGAAGGGCTACGGCTTCGCCGACCTCAAGACGAAGAAGGCGGTCACGCCGGAGACCGTCTTCCGCGCGGGCTCGATCTCCAAGAGCATCACTGGCATCGCGATCATGATGCTGGTCGAGGAAGGCAAGCTCAGCCTCGACGCGAAGCTCGCCGACCTGATGCCGGAGCTGAAATACGACAACCCCTGGGAAAAGACCGACCCGATCCGCCTCGTCCATCTGCTCGAACACACGACCGGCTTCGACGACATCACGTTCCACCATTACCTGCTCGAAGGCAAAGACGTGCCCCTGTCCGACGCGGTGGACAAATACGGCCCCTACAAAAGCCGCTGGAAGCCCGGCACGATGACGTCGTACTGCAACGCTGGCCCCGTCATCGCCGGCCGTATCATCGAGAAGGTCGCCGGCAAACGCTTCCAAGATTTCATTGCAGAACGCCTCACCGGTCCGCTCGCCATGGAAAGCGCCTACTGGACGCGCGAACCGCAAATCACGGACCGCCTCTCGAAGAGCTACAGAGATACAGAAGGCACAGAAGAACCGTTCGTCGAAATCCTGGCGCGGCCCTCGGGCTCGCTGAACGTCACGTCAAAGGACCTGGCGAAGCTTCCGCTCCTGATGCTCGGCCGCGGCACGCTGGACGGGCGCGCGTACATCAGCACCGCCTCGGTCGAACGGATCGAACGCCCCGAAACAAACGACGGCGCGCGCGCCGGTCTGAAATACGGCTACGGCCTCGGCAATATGGTCTATGCCGGCAAGAAGGGCATCTTCTACGGCCACGATGGCGGCATCGACGGTTTCGTATCCAAGTACGAATACGCGCCCGGACAAGGTGCGGGCTTTGTCGTCATGGCCAACCTCGGCACATCCGAAGTGTTCACCGCGGGCGAGGAAATCAGAAGCTACCTCGAACGGAACTTCCGGGAAGCAAAGCCCACCGTCGCGCCGCTCGCGCCCGCCGACCTTGAGCGCCTGACGGGCTTCTACCAGTCGATCACGCCGCGTCAGCAAAAGCTCGCGATCCTTGAGAGCATCTTCGGCTGGCAAACCGCCCAAGCCAAAGACGGCGAACTCGATTTCAACGGCACAAAGCGCCTCCACGTCGGCAACAACACCTTCCAGAAAACCGACAAAGCAGTGCCGAACATCGTCTTCGTGCCAAAGGGCGACGACATGCTGATGTTCACGGCGATCGGCGCGGACCGCAAAGTCCCGCGGACGGAGATCGTCGGCAAAGCCGCGATGGCCGCGGTCTACCTCCTCGCCCTCGTTCTATCGGCGCTGTACATGCTGATCTGGATCCCAAGCGCGTTCATGGGCCGGTTGGCCGAGCGCGGCGGCGTGACGCTGCGCCTTTTGCCCTGGCTGGCGATGCTCTCGACGGTCGCAGTCACGGGGATCGTAGCCGTCGCACTTTCCGGCGCCAGCCTCGATCAAATCGGACGGCCAAGCACCCTCGCCTGGGTCCTCTACGGCGCAACACTCGCCGCACCTGCCTTGGGCGTACTGACCCTACTCCGCGCCGCCATGGGCGCCCCCGACGCAAACCTCTTCGCGCGCGGCATCGCCTGGCTCAGCGGCTTAGCGGTGCTGATCTTCTCCGGCTACCTCTGGTCCTACGGCTGGATCGGCATGAAGCTGTGGGAGTAACGAGCGCCGACTGACGACAAAATTGCCAACGTTACCTCGCCGTGCGAGCTTGACCGCCGCTGTCGGAGGAACAAGCGTGCTCAGACTCCTTTCGTTCGCCTTGATGGTCGCGTTGATCGCTACGGCACCGAGTGCATGCGGCGAGGCGCAGAAGTCGTCGAGCGACACGGCTATCCCGGTACCGGGCAGCGACAAGGAGATGAACGCCGCGATTGCCAAGGCGCGCGCTTCCATCGACGAATTCTGGCGGCAGCACGCGAACCCTGACCCCGGCGTTACCGGCTTGGCGCTGAAAGTTCGGATAAGCGATGGCCTTCATGTCGAACACTTCTGGCTGATTGACATTACGCGCTCGGATACAACGCTATCAGGCATCATCAACAACGAGGCGATGTCGGTGACGAACGTTCGAGAGGGCGAGCGCTACACGTTTAAGGACGCCGACATCAGCGACTGGATGTATCTGCGAAGCGGCAAGATCGTCGGAAACGAAACCGTGCGGGTTCTCATCAAACACATGACGCCCGAGGAAGCCGCAGCAACCCGCGCCATGCTCGAAGCGCCTTAGCAACCCTGCCTTGGTAAGCATCCCATGACCACAAACACCGGCGCCCTCAGCGGCGTCAAAGTCCTCGACCTATCCCGCGTCCTCGCTGGCCCCTATGCGACGCAAATCCTGGGCGACCATGGCGCTGAGATCATCAAGGTCGAGCCGCCCTTGGGTGACGAGACGCGCGAGTGGGGACCGCCGTTCCGGGGCGATGCACCGGGCAAGCGCGGACCGTCCGCGTATTACACGAACATCAACCGCAACAAGCGCGGCATCGCACTGGACCTCACCAAGCCCGAAGCCCGCGAAGTCGTCTGGAAGCTGCTCGAAGACGCCGACGTGCTGGTCGAGAACTTCAAGCTCGGCACGATGGAACGTTGGGGTATGGGCTACGACGCGCTCTCCGCGCGTTTCCCGAAGCTGATCCACGCGCGCGTTACCGGATTCGGCGAGAGCGGTCCGATGGGCGGCATGCCGGGCTACGACGCAGTCGTGCAGACGATCGTGAGCCTGCCGAACTGCAACGGCTCGCCGGCGTCCGGGCCGCTCAAAGTTGGCGTGCCGATCGTCGACATGACGACCGGCTTGAATCTCACAATCGGCATCCTGCTCGCGCTGAACGAACGGCACCGCTCCGGCAAAGGCCAATTCGTCGAGGTTTCGCTCTACGACGCGGGCCTGTCGATCCTGCATCCGCACTCCGGCAACTACCTGATGGACGGCCGGCTGCCGAAGCTGCTCGGCAACGCGCACCCGAACATCGCGGCCTACGATCTCTACCCGACCGCAACACGGCCAATCCTGCTCGGCACCAGCAACGACGCGCAGTTCAAGAAGGCAATGCCCTTGCTTGGTCTGCCAGAACTCGCCGCCGACCCGCGCTTCAAGACGAACGCCGACCGCAACGCCAACCGCGCTGTGCTCACCGAGCTGCTGACCAAAGCCTTCGCAAAACTCGACGGCGCAAAGATCGCGGCTGAGCTTCTGAGCGCCGGCGTACCGGCCGGCACGCTGAACACGATCGGTGAAGTTCTGAACGGCCCGCAGACTGCCGCCAACGGCATGCTTGTGAAGCGAAACGGCTACAAGGGAATCGCCTCGCCGGTGAAAATGTCCCGCACCAAATCGTCCACGCGTCACATCCCGCCGGATTTCGGTCAAGACAACCGCGCAGTGTTGCAGGCTGCGGGGTATGATGACCAAGCGATCGAGCGTCTGATCGCACTGGGGGCGGTTCGGACGAAGCCGCAAGGGGCATGAAACAGTTTTCTGCGTGGCTCGCGCTGGGCTTCGGAACGTTCCTCGCTGTGGCGGAGGTGATCCGCAATGGCGGCGTAATCCAATGGTGGCCGTTCTGGGTCGTCGACTACGTCGCCGTCGCACTACTGCAGTGGGGCGCCTTCTCGGTGCTCTGGACGCCGAACGACCGCGGCGTCGGCATACTGACCGCCGGCTGGGGCTTCACGGCCGCGATGTTCTACATGTCCCTCTTCGGACACCTCGATGAGCTCGCCAAGACCGGTGTGCCGTTCGCGCTGTCGAACATGCAATGCGGAACCGACGAGCCGATGCTCACAATCATCATCGCGACGCTGTTCGTGGTGACGTTGATCGGCTTAGCGACCAGCCTGCTCGCAGACCGGCGCAACGCTGCAATTTGAAACCAGCCGTCTCAAACTGAGTGTCATGGTCCGCGAAGGCGGACCACCCACGACTTTCTTTCGCGCCCAGACGCCAAGTGCCAAACTCTGGCTTGGCGTCATGGCGCGAATCCTTACGGAATCGGACACTCTCGAAAAGTCGTGGGTGGTCCGCCTTCGCGGACCATGACAATCTGAGTACATGAAACTCAGCGCCCTCGACCAATCGCCGATCCGCAAAGGCGGCACCGCCGCCGACGCCGTCCACGAGACGATTGAACTCGCCAAGGCCTGCGAGCGCCTCGGCTACGCACGCTATTGGCTGGCCGAGCACCACAACACGTCGTCGTTCGCTGGCTCCACGCCGGAGGTGTTGATCGCGCGCGTGGCGGCAGAAACGAAGCACATTCGCATAGGCTCCGGCGGCATCATGCTCCCGCACTACTCGCCGCTGAAAGTCGCCGAGAACTTTCGCATGCTGGAAACGCTCTATCCCGGCCGCATCGACTTGGGGCTCGGCCGCGCCCCCGGCGCCGACGGCCGCACCAGCGTCGCGCTGCAAGCAGGCCCGCAAGCCTGGGACGTCGGCGTCTTCCCGCAACAGGCGGCCCTGCTCCGACACTATCTCGAAGAAGCCGCGGGGCTCGCGCAATGGCCGGAGGGTCACGCCTATCGCAGCGTCCACGCGAGCCCACGCGGCCCCGGCATGCCCGAGATGTGGATGCTGGCGTCCAGCATGAACGGCGCGATGTACGCGGCCGAACTTGGGTTACCGCTCGCATTCGCACAGTTCATCTCACCCGACGGCAGCGGACCGGACGCAGCCGAACTCTATCGCAAGCACTTCAAGCCGCACCGCGAAGGCGACAAGCCCCACGTCAGCGTCGCGGTCTTCACGCTCTGCGCCGAAACGGAAGAAGAAGCCGACCATCTCTGCACAACACGAAACCTCTGGGTGATGCAGCTGCTGCGCAACCAGGCAGGCGCCTTTCCATCGCCGGAGGAAGCTGAGGCCTATCCCTACACCCACGAAGACCGCGTCATGATCCGCGGCATCGCGAGCCGGGGCATCACCGGCACGCCGGACCGGGTCAAGCTAGGTCTCGAACGCCTTACCGCGGAGTACGACGCGCAAGA
>CAYXQB010000032.1:0-18574 GCA_964466435.1 uncultured Flavobacteriaceae bacterium
GACAGGCTCGCGAGATTCCTTCGTGCCCGCATGTTTCGCTCAAGAAGGTCGAGGTAGTCACCCGAATTACTATCCTTATACCCGCGGCTCGCAAGCTCCTCGACCGTCCCTCCCGCATCAAGAAAATCCTCGATATAGTACAGAAGGTTGTTTGCTATCCGGCCCTTGTAAGCGGTCGCCTTGTCAAAACGATCCGCCAGCTCGTCCGGCTCAGCGGTCATGTCATACGCTGCTCGGGTAACATCGTAGGCGTCGAGTAGCAGTTCACGCACCCTCCGCTCCTTCTCTTCGGATAAAGGCAACTCCTGCCTGAGGGACTCAGCGTACTCCCAAATGGCTACGCCCAAATTTTTGCCGACCGTCAACCGCAACCAGTGATGTTTCCCGAGAGACGTATCTCGGTTCGTCACCAACAGTTCGTTGGCCTCTCGGTACTTCTGAATCGCAGCGGGAAAATCTCGCAGCTTCACAAGCGCTCTTGCATAGCGATAGCGCGCGACGGAACTCTCCGGAAACTCATCCTGGACGCGCTGGTATATCTTAACTGCCTCAGCCAGGAAGTTCTTGTCTCGCAACTCAACGCCGAGTTGGTAGTTGCACAGGGCTATCTCAAGCGGGAGGTGATAGTTCACTACCATCCGTACATCGCTATTCTTCGGTGCTTCCGTCAGCAGTTGAAGGTAGGACTCTAGCTTCCGCAGCACGCTGAGCAACCGACCTACTCGCCAATCGGCGTGTTGAAGATTCTGCCTTGACGGGTCAAACGCCTCTCCGAGCTGCCTTAGAGCGATTTGAATCTTTGTGCGCACATCCGTTGGCAGCTGCAAGCCGTGAATTGTCGCGTCCAGACTCTCAACCACCCGAGTCGCGTTGAACCGGAAGCCGCGCTCGGTGACCTCGTCTGCATGCATTCGAATTTGGTCTGCGTATTGCTCGGCTCCGTCGATGAAGGTCTTCATTACCTTGAGGTGTGCTAGCGAGCTCTCCAGCGTACTTTCGTCTCCTCGGGACAGTCTGTATCTCAAGCGATGATCAATTTCAGCCCACGTGTCCTCAAGCACCGTGCGGATCTGAATTTCAACCGGAACGCTGTGATACGAACCCTGGTGCAAGCCGCGACACCAGGTCGCCATGCAGATTGCTGTGAAGTTTGCAGACCTATCCGAAATGGTGGCCTCATATCCAAGGGAGTCTAACAAGCTCATCGCCCTCTGCGGGAGCGCTTGCGCAACGCCGGGAGAATCCCCGCTGTAGATTCTAATCTCGTCAAATTGGTCTGATGCAAACAACGAAGACTCGCTTCCCGTGTTTGCCCTAATTGCGCTCACGAGGCGGGAGACGATGTCAAGCGCATCGAGGCGGTAAAGGGTGATGACCCGAAGCCCCACAATATCTCGGAGCTGGTGAACGTCATAGTTGGGTTCAGAAAGCCGCTTCCGTTTGATCTTTTCTACTATCCTTCCGTCCTCTTTTTCGCGCAACCTGATCGCGTAGGCGAGGTCGCTGATCGAGGGTGCACCTTCGTTCATCAAGCTTTGCAGCCTCTTGATGACATCGGGCGCACCTCTCTTGACGAGAGACACCTGATACGAGAGCTCCTTGTCGTCAGTTATCATGGCGTTGGGTCCTTTGCGATCGGCTTGGAGGTCCCTTTCGAATTAAACACCGCGTCTGCCTGCAGTCGAACTTGGTCCGCATACTGAGCGGCACCGTCGATGAACGTCTTCATGACGTTGAGATGCGTTAGGCACGCCTGTAGGGCAGCCGCGTCGTGAGTGGGCAGTTGTAATGTGGGTTGCTTGTATTTGAGTTTGTGGTCGATTTCACCCCAGGCGTCCTCAAGCGCCGTTCGGATTTGGATCTCCACGGGCACTCGCCGGTACGCGTCTCTGTATCGACCTCTGCACCACACGACCAGGTGGATGGAGGTGTAGTTGCTCGGCATGCCATCTATTGCTACTTTGGATCCGTAACCCAGTGAGTTAAATAAGTTGGCCACCTCCTTGGGCAACTTCTGGGCATCACCTCGCGGATTTGTGCTGTAAATCTTGATCTCTTCCAAATCGGCCGATTCAAACAACGCTGTGTCGGTTCCAGCATTGGCTTGAATCAGCTCTATTAGCCGAGGAATGATCTCAAGCGCGTCGAGTCGGTACAACGTGACGATCCTGAGACCAACGATATCCCTCAGCCTATTTACGTCGTAGGTCGGATCTTCAATGCGTTTTCGCTGAACCTTCTCAACAATTTTGAAATCTTCCTTTTCTCGTGCGCGAATCGCGTATGCGAGATCACTGATCGATGGCGCGCCTTCGTTCACAAGATTTAGCAATCTTTTGACAACACTGCTCGCGCCGCGCTTTGCGACAGCAGCCTGATACGAAAGATCTTTGTCTTCATCTATGCCGTCATCTGTCATCACGAAGGCATTTCCCTTACTGGTTCGTATCTCTACTTTGGCAGAGTAACACTTGGTGCGTAAACCCAATTCGCTGCGATGAGGTCTTGGTAGGCCAGTCGCTGATACCCGTTGCCCTCGTCGAAACACCGCACTTCCCTGATCTTCCCGCCAAAGAGTTCAAGCGGGCCCAACTCCCACACCTGGTTCTTGTTGGCGTGCGGATTCCAATCGAAGAGCGCCGCAACATGGTGAGAGACTTTCTTGCCTCTGTTACGTCGACTTGGCCTATCACGGCGAAGCATGATCTTGAATCCGCTCTTCGTTTTCGCTTCGCGGATTGTGCCCTCCACTTCTCGGGGGCAGAGCATACGGCTCTGGCAGCGGCGCACCAAACGCGCAATCTGCAGGGGAAATTCGATCCCCCAGAGAGACCAGGACGTATCTGGCGTGACTGGGACGCGAAGGATCGCTTCAGGTCTTTTGGCCGTGTACGCAGAGTTTCTCGGATATGCTGACGCTGGCTCTGCCATGCGCGAGCCCTTGTTCCCGAGGAGCGATGTAGACTGAGCCACAAACAATTCGCAGCTGCGAAGGCACCCTGCGCCGCGTGCAAGCGTCTTTTTGTTCAACGCGGACTAAGCTATGATGCCTGAAAATATATTGGGGAAATCTCGTGACGGATTGGGAAACGCTTATCCAATCGTACCGCACCAACGGCACCGTCGCGCCGACGATCAAGAGCGCCAGCCTCGCGCAGTGGAACATAAAGAATACGGGGACAAGATAAAAAATCAGGAGACAAAAATCAGGGGACACGTAAAAAATTAGGATCGACCACCCAAGAATATGTCTAATTCGTTACGTGTCCCATGAATATGTCCCCTGAATACGTCGGTGCTAGCGTTCCCATGCTATGACGAATCCGGATTTCCCACCACCAGCCACCAAGTGGACGCGACCGCTGACGAAGGCGAGGCGCTTTGCCTTCGCCTCTCTCAAGATTGCGGCCAAAGACTTCCTAGCTCCGTTCACCGACAGCTCGGCGCTATTCAGCTACATTGGGGTCGTTTTGACCACCTACTTGGCGGTTACAGCGGGAGGGTTCTTCCGCGTGCTCGGTGAGCTGTCGTCGTTCAACCAGGCCCTCTTGCCGTTGGCCTATGCGTCACTGATCTGGCTGCTGGTGTGCGTTGTGCGCGCGCCATTTCGCGCGCGGAAGGAGGAGAAAGACCTTGGCCAATGGGAAGGCAATCGTTTCATATTCAATGAACCGAAACTGGTCTTTCAGAAGCAGGTGACAGCGGCAGACACTGATAGGCCGATTCAATTTGAAGTGCCAGAAGCGGAGCCTGGCGGCGGCGTTGAAATTAGAACTGTTGTTGATGTCTTTGGGCAACCCTGTGTTGCCATGGTTTACCCCGTACTGACCCATGGCGGGTCTGCTATCCCCAATGCAATCGATTTGCCGATGCGCAACCCCTCGATGCAGCTTCTTGCGGTTCCCAAGACCAGACTTTTTCAATTGATCGTACACAAATGGGAGCCGTCGAACCCTTCCGTTGTGAAGGTGTATCTTGACACACTTTATATACCGCAACTGTAGGTCAGAGCCCGCTGATCGCGTCCCCGAAAAAGTTCGGGAATCGGGGGACACGTAACAGGAGGGGGCGCGCGACCAGGCGCACGGAGGAGGCTGGATCGCTAGCCGCCAAGCAGCGAAATAGGTATGCTGTCACCCATTGCTCCCGCCATTTCTCCCGAGTCCCGCCGCCATGGTCTTTCAGCACAACACCGGCAACAACATGGGCTTCGACGGCGGCGGCGGCATTATCGCGCTCGGCGCCGTCGTGTTCGCCGGTTGGGCCGCGTGGCAGCTGTTCCGAATACGGGGACATGATACATATTCCCCTCCGTTGTCGGGCTCGTTATCGTCACGCCTGCGGTGGCCGCCTGCGTCACGCGCCAGCCACGTTGTGAACAGAGACTAATGTCGGGTGAAAGCTGGCTCGCGTCCTGTCACTGCAACCATAATCGACCCGATGATGTAGAGGATCGCTGTCAGCACGACGATACGGGAAAATAGGAACATGAAGGCCATCGTCACCGTGTGATCGGTGATGATGGCGCCGGCGAGAATGTCGACCGTATCGTTGCCCCTGGCCCCCACAAGATCCAGAAGCCACTGCCGCGTGCCGCGTGCGCTGTCTATGACGCCGGCCAAAGCCTCGGGCCAGTAGACCAGCGACAAGAGGATGAGCGTCCATGCGATGATGACGCTCACGACGCTGCGCCAAGTCTGTGCCAACAAGTTCACAAGCATGGGATCGCTCCACTAAAGATAAGGTCGAGCCCCGCGCCCGACGCCAGATCGTGCGAGCGGGAGGCGGTCAAAGTCAACGCGCTTCCCCAAAGTGTTGATTCCCTGCGGCTATTCTGTGGCGTCGCAGCTTGAATGTCGGCGGGCAGGCAAGCGCGGACATGACAACGCGCGAATGGTCGCCCGCCCCGCCGTCACCGGACGCCCAGCCTGAATCCGTCGTTCGCCTCGACGAAGTAGCGGGCCTGAAGCACCGCTTCGACGCGCGATATCTCGGCTTCGGAAGCGGCGAGACGGGGGCCGGGGGAGCCCGCGTTCCGGTACCGGATGCGCGTCACCCACCAATTCGTCATTCCCGCCAGCCGGTCCCAGTTGACCTCGATGCCGACGTCTTCAACCTCGTCGCAGCAGGTGATGCAGCGCAGTTCCGCCATCATCGACGTGTGAACGGCGTCCTGCGACGTGGCGATCTTGGTCCGTGTCATTGGTCATGCCTAACTCTGTGTAAGCCCGGTTCCAGACCGTCCGGAAATGGATGGCCTCAAGCGCTGGGCGCTACTTGCGAAATGGCGCAGCTCGCTTTGGTTCCCTCGTCGCCGCGCCTTCCTTCGAAAGGCGGTCATGCCGGGAACAAACATAAGCGGCACGTTGGTGGTGCGCTCTTGCGCCGCCGTTGGCAAGCGATGGCGGCGAAACGTGAGAATAATAAATTCGCGAACAGGATGCGAAAATCAGCGGCGTCGCACGGAACCAGATGGCGCTAGTTCGCAACGCCTTCGCGGATCGCGTTCGAGAACGCGGCACCCGTCAACTCGCGGTCGAGCGCCGCGCGGACGCGGGGCATGATGTGACCCGCGGCGCGCAGGTCTTCGATGCGGCGCGAACTGTCGAGGAGTTTCAGATCGTAGAGAAACTCGGGCAGATAACCGGACGCAAAGAGGCGCCAATCGAATGGCGCGCTGAGGCCCATGGCGCCGGTGAGCATCCAGACTTCGGTCGTACAGTTTTCGGTCAGCGTGTTGTAGAACACCGGCTTGGCGGCGCGCTCGTTTGCGGCGTCGAGCAGCGCGATGAGCAACGTGCCGGCCTCGGCTGCGCTGGCGCGGGTGCGGAACAGCTGGATGTCTTCCTTCGGGAAGTGGACGCGCCAGCCGTAGAAGTCGCGCTCGTCCCCCGCCAGGACCGAAAGTTCATAGGCCTTGAAGAAGCCGGCGACGGGCGAATAGCTCTCGTCCGTCTCCTTACGGATTTCGACCGAGAGCGAGAGCGCCTCGCCGTTCTGCCACACGAAGCTGAAATACGTGTGCGCGACGCGCGGTCCCTTCCAATAGAGCGAAAGCACGTCGACGGCTTTGAGCTGGGTGAGGCTATAGCGGCGCGTCTCCCAGCGTTCGTCGGCGGTCGCGGCGCCGGTCCAGTTGAAGTTGCGGACGTTCTTGACCGTGAGCGTGTCGCCTTCGCGCGTGTAGGTGAGCAACTGCGCCATCTCGGGCGACCAGACGCGGTCGTTCGAAGGCTCGATAAGGATGAACCAAGTCAGGATCGCTACCAACGGGGCACCCAGCGCCGCGAGCGTCCGCCAATCTTTGCGGCGGATATAGGCTGCAATGCAGGCGAGCGCAAAGGCGAACCACGCCAGCGCGAGCGTGCCGTTGATCAGCTTGCCTGCCGGTGCGTGGTACCAGATGACACCCGCCGCGAACGCGCCAGCGAGCACGAGGCCCGCGATCGACAGAACGCGAAGAACGCGCAGTGAAAGGCTTTGAATCAATTCCAAGGCACGCCTTTCAATCGATCAGCCAGTGGACGAATCTAGCGTACCAGCTGGGGCCGCATTTGGCGCCTTCGGGGCACGGCATGGTACAAGCGACAACGGATTTGGGACCGGCGGCGTTGCAGATCAGGGGCTTGCGCTCTTGCGCCGCTTTGCCAGCCAGAACGGCGCGGATGTCTTCGATTATCACCTTCGATTCCGCGAAGTAAGAGTGGGCATAGGGGCCGGTCGCCCTTTGCGTCGCGTCGATGATTTCGGCACCGGCCAGCTTGTCGGCGATCTTGGCCGTCATGCCTTCGCCGGCGCGCGGGCGCCCGTTGTGGTACGCCGCCGAAGCCGACATCGCGATGTCGAACTTGGAGGTATAGACCGTCAGCCGCCGGACATGCGGCAGCGCCCTCTCGGTCAGGTGAAGGAAAGCCGTGGGGTCGATGTCGGGAGCGGCCAGAATCAGGTAGCGAATCTTCGGGGCGCCGCTGTCGATCATGGCGCGCAGCGCCAAGCGCACGCCCATGCTGTGGGCGATCACGTCGACTGTCGCCCCTGCACTCACAAGTGCCATCATCAATTGGTTGAGCGCGGGTGCTGCCAGCTCGCCGGCTTCGGTATCGTTGATGTAGTCGCCGAGGCGGCCTGCCGCGCCGAAACTGAACAGAATGGGCAGGCCTTCATAGTTCAGGTCGGCCTGGAGCTGCCCCATGCGCTTGGCGCCGAACGCGAATGTCGTGTTGTAGCCGTGTACGAAGATCAGCGCGCAGCGGCACGCTGTTGCCAAGACCGCGTCGCGCAGCTTGGTGAGGTCGCCCGTGCAGTCGTGGCTGAGCGGCGCGTTCTCGATCGTCGTCAAGGCCTCGGCCGTCGCGGAGAGCGGCTCGACGTTGACCTGCACGGTGCCGCAGGTGATGCCGGGGCCCTCCGATAGACCGAATGTCAGGCGCGTGATTTCGTCTTCGTGCAGCGCGGCGTCCCAGCAGCGCTTCGCGTTCATCTCTTCCGCCGACCCAGGCCCGCCGCCGCCCAGCCTGTCGTTGCAGCGCGTGGTCGCGAAATGGACCGTCTGCGGCACCGCCAATTCGGCGGCGGTGGCCTTCACAGCGCGGATAGAGCCGCCGGTGTCGAAATCCGTCGGCGTGACGCACGCCGACGCCAGCGTCGCGATCGCGCTCATGGCGAGGAACCTGATCGCCCTTGTTTCGGTCAACGTCGCCACGGCCCCCCCTGCAATTCGTGTTCGATCGCAGCGGCTTGCCGCTTGCTCCGGCCGACACATAACGCGCGGCAGTAGGATTGGTTCCCACTTCCGTGGAACAGAACAGAGGTTGCGCGTCACCTTTCGCTGGGGCTCCCGGCGACGATACGCTATCTGAGAAGCGCTAACCGCACACGATAGTGTCGTGCGGTTCGGGTCGCCTGTGCCAAGCTCTTGGATGGAAGGAAGACGATATTGCAAGAAGCGGCCAAAGCGGGCGTCGTCTATTTCGCGATCGCGTTTGCGATTGCTTTCGTGCTGGGGACGCTGCGCGTGCTGTTCGTGGCGCCGCGCGTCGGCGAGTTCGGCGCAGTATTGATCGAGGTGCCGATCATGCTGGCGGTTTCGTGGTTGGTGTGCGGTTGGGTTTTGAGCAGGATCGCTGTGCCGGCTTCGATTGGCGTGCGTCTGGTGATGGGCGCCGTGGCGTTTGCTCTACTGATGGCGGCGGAGTTTGCGCTCGGCGTCTACGGCTTTGGGATGACCGCCGGTGAAATTGTTTCCTCATTCGCCCGGCTACCGGGGCAATTGGGGCTCGCGGGACAAGTGGGATTCGCGCTGATGCCCGTTCTCCGCTTGATCGTGCGCTAGAAGGGCGGTGACCGGCCTAGACCACGGTACCGAACACCATGCCGATGCCCGCGGTAAGGGCCATGGCAAGCGCACCCCAAAAGGTGACGCGCGCGGTTGCGCGCCAGACGTTGGCGCCGCCCGCTTTCGCGCCGATCGCGCCGAGCAGCGCGAGGAAGCCCAGCGACGCCGCCGAAACCAACGGTACGAGCAGGTTCGCGGGCGAGACGACGACCATCAGCAGCGGCATCGCGGCGCCGACGGCGAATGTCGCGGCCGACGTCAGCGCCGCTTGGATCGGACGCGCCGTGGTTATATCGGAAATGCCGAGTTCTTCGCGCGCGTGCGCGGCCAATGCGCCCTTCGCCATCAGTTGCTCCGCCACTTGCCGCGCCAGCGCCGGCTCGACGCCGCGTGCGGCGTAGATCTTGGCGAGTTCGTCGAGCTCGAACTCCGGGTCATTGGCAAGTTCCGCCCGCTCGCGCGCGAGGTCGGCTTGCTCGGTGTCGGATTGCGAGCTGACGGAAACGTACTCGCCGGCGGCCATCGACATCGCGCCGGCGACAAGCCCCGCGACGCCCGCGATCAAGACGTCGCTTTGCGTCGCCGCGGCCGCCGCCACCCCCACGATCAGGCTTGCCGTCGAGACGATGCCGTCGTTCGCGCCCAGAACGGCCGCGCGCAGCCAGCCGATGCGGCTGACCAGATGTTGTTCCGTGTGAACGCGCAAGCGGCTCATGAGATTCGCACCGGTCGAGAGGGGATGGGCAGGCACTGACTACGCCCTCGCACGTGCCATGGCAACGCGCATGTGATCGACGGCGGGCACCGCGAGAACGGCATCGGCATCGATACCTGCGGAAAGCCGAGGCCAACATTCTCGAACTCGGGCGCGGCCTCGATCAGGCCACACATGTCCCCGGAATGCCGGGAGGCTCTCACCAAGGCGAACGCAGGAACGGCCGGATCGGCTGATCGCAGGCGAGGTAACGCGTTTCTTCGCCGAGAAGCCCGGCGGCCCGGAGGGCCGACCTGATCTGCCGCGTCGGCGTGGGGCAGGGAGCTTCGATCGTATGCCGGATGCCGGCGGCATGTAAGAAGCTCTCCGCCACAAGCAACTGCATGCGGATGCGTTCCTTAAGGTCGAAGCCGGACCACGTCTCGACGCAAAACCCGCCGCTTAGCGAAAAGCGCGAAACAAGAACCTCGGTCGAGCTTGTCGGTATCGGGTAGTAGATGGAGGTGAATTTCTTGGAGTCGGGAAGTCCACGATTGATCAACGCGAGCCACGGTGCGAGCACGCCGGGCGGCGGCGTGACGCCGTAACAAATCGTCTGGCCTAAGCCCGTCTTCGTGACGGGATCGTATAGACTGCGCGACTCGTGCAGCGTCGCCATGTACTGCACTCTCCGGTCGCCCACGAGTTGGGTCAGCGCGTCGGCCAGCGCAGCCTCGTAGACGCCACGCGGACGTGAAGGTCCAAAAGCTCTGTTCAAGTCGATGTTGATTTGCCTCGCACCTCGCCGGACGGCCGGGCTGTTCATTCTCGGGATCAGGACAACGGTTCCGTTGTGAACGGTCAGCGCCCGCTCGAAGGCGTCCAATGCTAGGACGCCTGCAATCTCATCGCCGTGAATACCGGCCTGCAAGAGAACCACAGGCCCGGGTTGGCTTCCCGTGAACACGTAGTAGGGCGTCTCATAGGGCTGCGTTTCGCCGAGACGGAAGGCTTGCTTCTCGCCCGCCATCGCAAAAGACGGTGCCGAAGCTTGCAACGCCAGGCTCAGAAGAAGCGCGAGCAGCGTCTCGGCGGCGAACTTGGTCATGGGCTACCGGCTGCGGCGGCTGAAGCGCTCGCGCCGGAAAATTTCTTCTGTGATCTTCACGGCGTTGTCCCGCTTGCGCATGTTGAATCGGTTTCGGCCGATGCTTGTGTAGTACGGACTTTCGTAGCTTTGATCATAGCTCACGCTTCCGGTATCGCCGCTGGTTTCCACGGAAGCGTTCGACACGCCGATCCGGATCGCACCGCTCGATTCGCTCGCGCCGTATTTTGCCGCAAGGTCTCGTTTCTGCCGAAGATACGCGGAGCGGCTTTGCCGCACGCCCTCCTGGTCGATGTAGGTAAAGCTCTCATCGAGAAGCGCATCTTGGGCAACCACATCTCCCGATTGCCACGCGGCGACATAGGCGCGAAATACGGTCTCAATCTCCTGAGCGGTAATCTCTGCGGCCACAGTCGCGGTGTCAGTTGCCGCCTCCGTCTTGGGAGGTGGCGCGACTGGTTGTCCAACCGGCGGGGCAGCAGGCTCCGCCGGCGTTTCTACGCCGCCGCTGCGCTCGTCCGGCGCATCGGGGCGAGGCTCCGCTTGCGGCGAAGCGCGAAGCACGTCCCTGCACCATTGACCGCCCGGATAGACCGCACAAACGACGTAGTCATCAAGCCCATGCCCAGTGCTACCCTTCAGGTAGATGTTGGTGCCAGTCAGCAGCACGGCGGCCACAAAGACGACACTGGCAATGAACTTGTTCTCCGCCTTAACGCGGGGGATCAAAGCGAAAAGCGCCGCGATCGCCGCCAACACCATCGCAAGATCAAACCAGACAAAGCGCACGCCTAAACTCCCCCAGCACGCGCCGCGCTAAAACGGCATCGGAATGACCGGCACCGGCCATTCGTGCCCCACGGTTTCAAACTCGGGCGCGGCCTCTCCATCCTCGTTCTCGACGATGCGTACGACCTTCTTCGAACACGCCGCCTGGATCTTCGCGGCCAGTTCGGGGGGCGGTTCCGCCACCACCGCAGGTGCCGTGCAGCGCGCGCCGATCGTGCCGGAAAGCCGCTCCGCGCCGGCTGCACAATAGAGCCCCGTCCCATCCACCTGCGGCGCGAACCGCACGCCGCTCGCGCCGAAGCGTTTGGCCAAATGGTTCAGCGCGTGAATGCGCGCCGTGCCCGCTTCGCCGCCCATCAGTCGCGGCGTCTTGTGCATCTGTGTGATCGGCAGCGCCTCGATCGCGCGAACCGTGAGGCGCTCGCCCGGCGCCGCCGCCAGATGCACGCGTGCGACGAGCCCGTAGTCGCGGCACATGTCGAACCGGCTCATATCCTGCGTGCCCCAGTGCAAGAAGTTGCCGAGGCCGTAGAACACCGCCCGGCCGTTCACGATCTCAACACCGTTCGCGACGTGATGATGGTGCCCGACGACAAGGTCGACGCCTTGCGCCAGCGCGCCGGCCAAGCGGCGCTGGTCGGAGGCCGCCGTGTTGACCTCGAATTCTTGCCCGTAGTGCACGGAGAGAATGCGGTAGTCCGCAGCCGTCGCCGCGAGCGCGGTTGTCGCCTCGCCAAAATCGCGCTCGGAGTACGAAAGATGGCCGACGCGCTCCTCGCCCTCGGCCGGCGACCCGTAACCGCTGCCGATAATGCCGGCCGCGCCGAACGCAAAACTGCGGCCCTTGAGGATCATGAGCCGCGGCGTGCGCGCGGCAAGGCGATTTGCACCGAGCCCCGTGTGAGCGACGCCCATATCCGAAAGCCGCCGTAACGTCTCGCGCGCGCCCTCAAGCCCAAAGTCCATCGAGTGGTTGTTCGCGGTCGAGAAGACGTTGATCCCGATCTGCATCAAGTGCTTCACGCCGCTCGGATGCGTGCGGAAGCCGAACAGCTTCATGTTGGGCGACAGGTCGTTGCGGTCGGTGACGACGGTCTCGAGGTTTGCGAAATTGATGTCGCCGTTGATCTCGCGCGCGATCTCGGTCGTCGCGTCGCTCCAGGCAAGCCGGGCTCCCTGCTTGATGCCATGGCTCGCATAGACCGGCTGGAAACTTCCGTTCAACCCGGTGTCGCCTGCCAGCACGAGCGTCACCTGCGTCTCCGCCGGTTGCGCAAGCGCGGGCACCGCCGTCAGAGCGGAGAGGAGAACAAGCCTGGCAACGTGCGCACGCATGGGTTTCGGCGTGCCACACCGGGGCGTCCCCTGTGAAGCGAAGACAACCGTCAGGGGTACGGACTCGCCTGTCCCGCCTCCCAAAGAAAAGAGCGCTACTATTTTTTCGCGCCAAGACGCCAAGACGCCAAGGCACCAAGGCACTAAGTGCGCGCTTTTCCTTCGGCGCCGGGAGACTCTTTGCGTCTTGGCGTCTTGGCGTGAAACGACACTACAACTTTTGTGCGCGCGGTCCTGGGTGGCCGGGTCAAGCTCGGCCATGACGTCTTTTTGTGGCCGTGATACTGCTACGCGGGTTCGACTCGAACACCGGGTCGGGGGGCACGCAGCATGGCAACCGAGACGCAGCAAGTGAATGTGCCGCCGAAAGCGCTTGCGGCGGTCGTCATCGGCAACTGGCTCGAATTCTACGACTTCATCGTCTTCACGTTCTTCGCCGTGATGATCTCGAAGGCTTTCTTCCCGACCGAGTTGATGGCGGCTGGCCTCACCCAAAGCGAAGCGGAGTTCATGGGGCTGTTGGCCGCCCTTGCCACGTTCTGGGCGGGCTTCTTCACGAGACCTCTGGGGGCGGTCGTCATCGGCGCCTACGGAGACCGAGCGGGCCGCAAGGCGGCGATGACGCTCACGATCATGCTGATGGCGCTGGGCACAGGCATCGTCGCGCTGACGCCGACCTACGCGCAGATCGGCATCTGGGCACCGGTCATGCTGATCGTCGGCCGCCTGATCCAAGGCTTCTCCTGCGGCGGCGAAGTCGGCGCGGCGACGAGTTACCTGCTTGAGTCCGCCCCGTCGAACCGCCGCGCCAGCCAGACCGCGTGGCAAGGCACGAGCCAGCAATTTGCCGGGATATTTGGAGCCGGGATCGGCCTCATTCTCGCGGCAACGCTGACCGAAGAACAACTCTACGACTGGGGTTGGCGCGTTCCCTTTCTCATCGGCATGCTGATCGCGCCCGTCGGCATCTACATTCGCCGCGTGTTGCCCGAGACGATCGAGAAGCACGAGTCCCATGAGAGCGGCAGGGCCGTGCTTTCGAACCTCTTCACTCACCATTGGTGGCCGATCGTGCTTGTCGTGTTCAGCATCATCGGCCCGACGATTTCGACTTACGTGTCGGGCTACATGACGACCTATGCGATCAAGACGCTGGGCCACCCCGCCGACATCAGCATGCTGGCGACCATGGTGGGCTACATTGCAGGCTTTGCCGGCGTGCCGCTCGGCGCGTGGCTTGCCGACCGCATCGGCTACCGCACCGCGGTCGTCATTCCGCGCATCATTTTTCTGCTCGTCGTTCTCCAAGCCTATGTTGCGATGACAGCAGAGGGATCGACCGTGGAAACGCTGCTGCTCGTGAGCATCGGCCTGAACTTCCTGCTGGCGCTCTCCTATGGCGGCCTCTACGTGCTGATGACCGAAGTGTTCCCGAAGGCCGTCCGCTCCGCGGGCCTCTCGATCTCGTATGCGATCGCGGTGACCGTGTTCGGCGGCTCGACGCAACTCATCATCGCCTGGCTGATCGAGACGCTGAAAGATCCGCTCGTGCCCGCGTGGTATCAGATCGGCGCGAACTTGATCTCGCTCGTGGCCATCGTGCTGATCGGCGCACGCGTGCAGCGGGAGTCGCCGCAGGCGGCGTAAGCGCCGCGCCAAGTTCCCCCGTGAGTTGCGCGCGCGGCTCGTCTCGCTGCGCTGTGGGATTCTTGCATCCTCCCGGGAATCCTTTCCCGCAACGGCAAATGGAAACTTCAGCAACCCCAAGAACTGTCGTCTAATTCGCTTCGTTCGCCAACGGCGTGGGGGAGGCGATGGGTGAGGGAGCGTGGAGTTGCTTTGCGCGGCTGCCATCGGGCCTTGCCGACCAAAGCGTCACGCTCACACTCAACTGGCTGCGGCCGAAACCGACACCCGGCGAGTTCGATCTCAAGCTGGACGAGGTCGAAGGGCCTGCCCGCCGCCACATCGTGCGCTTACGCAATCTGTCCGTCGGCTTGTGGGCTCTGCTCGCCATTGGGCTCGTGGTGGCGACCGGTGCCGAACACACCGGTCGGTTGGCGCTTCTTGACCAGCCTCAGACCGGCATCGCGGCAATATGGGCCGCCGCCTCGCTGGGCCTCGTCGCCGTCGCCCTGTTCACGCGGACAAGCGTTGCCGAAGCGCGCTACCGCAGGGCCGCACCGCGCCGCGTGGCCTACGAAGAGGCCGTGCGCAAGTTCGCTGCGATCGACACCTGGCGGCGCACGCGTGCCGAAAGCGTGTTCTGGTCGGCAAAGCTCGACGAAACCGGTTTCGAGCGCGAGGCGGCCGAACTGCTCGCGGGCCACTTCAAGACGGGGCAGGTGATGCTGACGCGCAGCGAGAACGACTACGGCGTCGATGTACTTGTTTGTGCCAACAGGCAGCGCATCGTCGCCCAATGCAAGCAATGGAGGGGCCAACGCGTCGGTGCCGCTGACGTGCGCGCACTCGCGGGGGCCAAGGCCTACTTCGGCGCCGACCGTGCGCTGCTTCTCACGCTGAGCGGGCCGACCGAAGACAAAGAGCAATGTGCCGACATAGCCGGCGCACAGAATTTGGAGCTATGGGACGCCGCGGCGATCGTTGCCGCTGCGCTGGCCCTGCAGGACGACTAGTAGCGCAGGGTCTGGTCGAACAGGTTCATCGTCCAGGCGATCCAGATGAGCGCGAGGCACGCGATCGCGACGGCGCTTTCCTTGATGCGCCCCCAGAAGCCGCGCATCGGATTGTTCCACGCTTGAATCGCGTTGACGACCACGAAGAACGACCCCAAAACGCCGCCGAAGCCAATCAGTTGCACCATGCGCAAGCTCGCATCGAGGCTACCGTCCAGCCGCCACGGATCGTTCAGGCCCGGCGTCAACACCACTGCAAACCCGATGAAAAGCGCAAGCAACGCGGCAGACGTCAGCATAACGAAGAGACGCAGAATCTGCTCGATCGCGCTCCATTGCAGGTTGACGCCGTAGTGCCGTCGCGTTCCGGCCGCGACCGGCCAGAGCACGAGATTGAGCGCAAGGATCGTCATCGACCCGAACAGGAGGGCGCTCACAAACGTCGAGCTTTCGTGCACGTTCACCTTCTGGAAGTGCTGCACGCCAGCCGATGTCGGCAGCATTATCATCCGCCCGCTCGCGTCCGCTTTGAATATGAGCCGCGTGCGGCCATCGACCGCGCGGAACTCGCCATTGCCCAGTGGCTCCCACCGCCGCGGCTGTCCGTTGAGTCCACGAAACGCGTCGACGGTGATCGTGCCGTCGTCGTTAGCGCTGACCGTCGCTTGGCCAAGCACGCCCAGGAGTCTAAAGACCGAGGTATCGGCGCGCCGGGTCGATATGTAACTTCCGACGATGGGCGCGAGGTCGTCTTTGCCCGCAACGGCTTTGTCCGGCTCGTCGACGAAGTAGCGCGCACGAAACATCCGCCACAACGACGACCGCGGCGGCGTGTCGCCACGGCCGGCACTGTTGTAGGAAACGAAGAAACCGAAGTTTTGGCCGGGCATCAGATGCATATCGCTGTGGAACGCGATCGTGTCGCCGCCATGCCCCACGATGCGCAACGGTCCTTTGCCTGCCTCGTAGAACCCAAGCCCCATGCCGTTCTGACGCTCGTCGAGTGCGATCACCGTGTTGTGCATCTGCGCCACGGTCTCGGCCTTAAGAACGCGCGCCTCGCCCAGTGCACCGCCGTTCAGGTAGGCGATCATGAACTTCGCCATGTCCGCAGCGCTGCTCGACTGGCTGCCGGCCGGATAGCCGTTCACGATCTCGAACGGCACAGGCGCGTCCGAACCCAGCCGGTACCCCGATGACATCTCGCCTTCGAGTTCCTTTGGCAGCGGCTGGCGCAACGACGACTGGTTCATACCGAGCGGTTTGTAGATGTTCGCCTCGACATAGGCCTCGAAAGGCACGCCCGAGATGCGCTCGACGATGTATCCCGCAAGCGCGGCGCCATAGTTCGAATAGGACGGCGTCGTTCCGGGCTCGAAAATCTGCGCCGGCACGTTCTCGCGCACGTATTTGCCCAGATCGGCCTTGCCAGCGTTCTGCGCACCCAGGTTCTTGATCGAATCCTGAAAGCCGCCGCGATGCGTCATGAGATTTCGCATCGTGACCGGCTTGCCGAACGTCTTCGGGATCTCGAAGTCGAGATAGGTGTTGACGTCGGCGTCGAGATCGAGCTTGCCCTGCTCGACGAGCTGCATGACCGACGTCCAGGTGAAGAGCTTCGTGATCGAGCCGATACGGAACAGTGTCTTCTCGGCCGACACGGGCTTCTTCGCCTTCACGTCGGCATAGCCATAGCCCTTCGCGAAGATCACTTGACCGTCTTTGACGATCGAAATCGTGACGCCCGCGATATCATTCTGCTCGATCTGCAGCGGCACCAGGCCGTCGAGGAACGCCGCGATGTCTTTGGGATCAAGCGCCGGTTGCGCAAGCGGAGCCGTGGCGGCTGCAGCCGCAGCCGGCGCCTCGGCCGCAGGCTTCGCATCGGCAAACGCAATCTGCACGGCCAAGAGCGCCGCAACAAAACCACCGGCCGCCCGGATAACCCGAGGCAGGCGCCACACGCCGCTCATACTGTCCCCCAAAAAGCCGGCGTTCCCCGCCGGTCTTTCCCCAAACTGCATTCAACACCTGGTTGTATCGCAGATCAATACACGCAACCGCTTCTAAGTGATTGAAGACATTGGGTTTCGTGCTCTTTGCGGCGGCAATGTGACATTCCCACCACGCGCGACCGCTGTCACAGCCTGCTGGGCGCGGGGGCCGTAGTCTCGGCCCAACCTTGAGGCCCCCGCATGCGCATCCTCCTTATCAACGCCCCGCACCCTGCCATCGGCAGCCGCATCCCCAAGGAGCAACTGCCGCCACTCGGCCTCTTGAGCATCGGCGGCCCGCTGATCGACGCGGGCCACGACGTCAGTCTCATCGACGGCGAGTTCGGCCCGATGAAGTACGAGACGATCGTCGAGCAAGCGCTGAGCTATCGCCCCGACGCCGTCCTGTTCGGACACACCGGCTCGACCTCTGCGCATCCGATCATCATGAAGCTGTCGCGCATGATCCGCGCGCTGCTGCCGCACGCGTTGATCGTCTACGGCGGCGTGCATCCGACTTACTTCTGGGAAGACATCCTGAAAGCGGAGCCGCAAATCGACGTCATCGTCCGCGGCGAGGGTGAAGAAACCGTCGTGCGCCTTTTCGATGCCGTGAGCAAGCAACAGAGCTACGCTCACATCGCGGGCCTCGCCTTCCGCGTCCACGGGGAAGTGCGTGCGACGGCAGCGGCGCCTCTGATCAAGAACCTCGACGACCACCGCATCGGCTGGGAGCTGATCGACCACAAGCGCTATTCCTACTGGGGCAACAAGCGCGCGGTCGTGATCCAGTTCTCCCGCGGTTGCCCGCATCTCTGCAATTACTGCGGCCAACGCGGCTTCTGGACCCGCTGGCGCCACCGCGACCCGAAGAAGCTCGCCGCCGAAATCGCGCGTCTCCACCGCGAACACGGCGTGGAAGTCTTCAACTTCGCCGACGAGAACCCCAGCGCAGCCAGGAGACCGTGGAAGGCGTTCCTCGAAGCGCTGATCGCCGAGAACGTGGACGTGACGCTGATCGGTTCGACCCGCGCCGGCGACATCGTGCGCGATGCCGACATCCTGCACCTCTACAAGAAAGCGGGCTTCGAACGCTTCCTGCTCGGTATGGAAAACACCGACCAAGCGACGCTGGAACTGATCAAGAAGGGCGCGACGACGAAGGACGACCGCGAAGCGATAAAGCTGCTCCGCCAGCACGGGATCCTCTCGCTCGCAACCTGGGTCGCGGGCTTCGACGAACAAACCGACCGCGACTTCTGGCACGGCCTCAAGCAGCTGATCTCCTACGACCCCGACCAGATCATCACGCTCTACGCGACCCCGCATCGCTGGACGCCGTACTACCGCCTGGTCGAGCACCGCCGCGTGATCCAAGACGACCAAAGCAAGTGGGACTACAAGCACCAAGTCCTATCGATGCGCCACATGCCGCCCTGGCGCGTGTTCCTCTGGGTGAAGTTCATCGAGGTCGTTGCGCAAGCAAGACCGCGCGCGCTGCGCCGCTTGATCTGGCACCCCGACAAGAAGATCCGCCACGCGATCCGCTGGTACTACAAGATGGGCCGCCGCGTCTGGTTCCACGAAATCCTCAACTTCTTCCTGCGCGACAAGCGCATCGAGAACGGCAAGACCGTCGCCGAATGGCTCGGCCCGGCGCAGGACGCGGAAGAAGAGTCG
>CAYXQB010000033.1:0-18473 GCA_964466435.1 uncultured Flavobacteriaceae bacterium
AGGTGGCGAACCGCAAGATCGCGGCCGGCGCCAAGCTGATCGGCCACAAGGTCGGGCTGACCTCCAAGGCGATGCAGCGCTCCTCGATGATCGATGAGCCGGACTACGGCCACCTGCTCGACGACATGATGATCGCGGACGGCGCCAAGATTCCGCACGCCAATTTCTGCCGGCCGCGGGTCGAGATCGAGCTTGCCTTCGTGCTCGGCACCAGGCTCAAGGGCCCGGGCATTGGCCTCACCGACGTGCTGCGCGCCACCGAATACGTGGTGCCGGCGATCGAGATCGTCGATGCGCGCCTCCAGGACCAGCGCAAGATCTTCGACACTGTGGCGGACAACGGCGCTGCGGCCGGCATCGTGCGTTGGACGCTGCTTGCGCTGTCGCCGCCGCTGTGGGTGGTGCTGTTCGCGCAGCTGCTGCATGCCGGTACGTTTTGCGCGGTGCATTTGGGCATGATGCACTTCATGCTGCGCGCGACGCCGGCGCATCTCGTGGGGACGGCGCAGAGCCTTTATTTCGCGGTCATGATCGGCGTGTTCTTTTCGATCGGGCAGCTCGCTTCCGGGGCGCTGTACGCCTCGGTCGAGGGTCTTGGCTATCTCTTGATGGCGGGGTTTAGCGCCGTGGCGCTGGCGCTGTCGTGGTGGTTGGGGCAGCTTTGGGACGGCGGGGTTCTGCCGGTGGGACGCGAGGCGGTGGACGAGGTGCGGCCGGTCGCCTAACCTTGCGCCAACACGGCATTGGAGAGAAGGCCATGGGCTACCATCATTTGGCGCTGGCGACGCGCAACATGAAGGCGATCGACCATTTCTATCGCGAGGTCATGGGCTTCGATCTGAAAAAGGTCGAGGTCGGGCCGACGCCGGACGGCGGGTGGGCGAAGCACTTCTTCTACGAGATCGAACCCGACCGCTTCATCGCGTTCTGGGAACTGCACGGGCCGAACTATGACGGCAAGAACTTCGAGACCGGCTTGTCGAAGGCGGTCGGGCTGCCGCAGTGGGTGAACCATATATCGTTCTACTCGCCGACGGAGGCGCACTTGGCCGAGAAGCGGGACATGTGGCTCAAGGGCGGGTTCGACGTGATGGAGATCGACCACAATTGGTGCCGCTCGATCTATACGAACGATCCGAACGGGACGATGGTCGAGTACTGCGTGACGACGGGGCAGTTCACGGCGGCCGACCGGGAGGAGGCGATCAAGGCGGTCACGTCGGACGACGTGGCGCGGTCGCGCCCGCCGAAGTCGATCCAGATGCACAAGGCGGCCGATTATCGCCGCGCTGCGGAATAGCAACCTCAGGAGCGTTGAGATGAAGGTTTTGGAAATCCCGCAATACGGGATCGACAATTTGCGCGTGGCGGAGCGGGCGGACGTCGAGCCCGGGCCGGGGCAGGTCAAGCTTCGGATGAAAGCGGCGACGCTGAACTATCGCGATTTGCTCACCGTGAACGGCGGGTATGGCGGTTCCTACAAGCTACCGCTGGTGCCGCTGTCGGACGGATGCGGCGAGGTGATCGCGGTGGGGCCGGGTGTCACGCGGGTGAAGGTGGGCGATCGGGTCGCGACCTTGTTTTTTCAGAATTGGATTGGCGGCGAGCCTTCGCGCGAGGCTTTGATGAGCGCGCTCGGGGGCTCTCTCGATGGCATCTGGCGGGATACCTGCGTGCTCTCGGAGCAGGGCGTGTCGAAGGTGCCCGCACATTTGAGCGACGCCGAGGTGGCCGCGCTGCCGTGTGCGGCTTTGACGGCGTGGCGGGCGCTTGTGGTCGAAGGCGGGATCAAGGCGGGCCAGACCGTGGTGGTGCAGGGCACAGGCGGCGTTTCGATTTTTGCGCTGCAGTTCGCGAAAGCCTGCGGGGCCGAGGTGATCGTGACCTCGTCGTCGGACGAAAAGCTTGCGCGGGCGAAGGCGCTCGGCGCCGATCACTTGGTGAACTACAAGAAGACGGCGGCGTGGTCGGGCGTTGTGCGCGAGATCACCGGCGGGCGCGGCGCGGACCACGTGGTCGAAGTCGGCGGCGCGGGCACGTTCGGGCAGAGCCTCGCCTCGATCAAAATCGGCGGGCACATTTCCATTATCGGCGTTTTGGCGGGCGCGTCGAACGACCTGATGATCCCGTTCGTGATCGCCACGAACGCGAAGATCAAAGGCATCTCGGTCGGCGCGCGGCAACACTTCGAGGACATGTGCCGCGCCATCGCGCCGCACAAAATCAAACCGGTGATCGACAAGACGTTCGGGTTTGCCCAGGCCAAGGAAGCGCTCGGCCACATGGCGGGCCAAAGCCACTTCGGGAAGATTGCTATCGATTTGGCGGCTTAGGGTTCAGATGCGGGTCATGAGGCCGTGGACGGCTTGGGTCATGACCGTTTCGCCGCGTTGCCAGATCATCTCTTTCCAGTCGTCTTGGTCAGGGTAGAACGCGGCGCGAATCTGGGCCTTGATTGCGGGCGCTTCTTTGCCTTGCGGGTTGCCGCGGGTGTGGAGCCAGTTGTCGGCGCGCAGGGCCATGAAGACTTCGAATGTGGAGACGGTGCCGAACTCCAGGCAGCCAACGGTCACATCGGTGCGCGGTAGGAGGCCGGGCAGGCACGAATCGATACTGCCCAAAACGGCGGCCGAGACCGAGTCGCCCGACTGTGTGGAACAGACGTCGGGCCACCAGCTTTTCGCGCGCTCGTAGGCAGGCGATCCGGTTGCATCTTCGCTGATCAGTTCGCCGTGGCCATAGGGGCCGAGGCCGGTGTGGAAATCAATCACGCCGACGCGCTGACAATGGGCCAACTCGCGGCGGACGACGTGCTTGACGATGCCGGCCGACCATTGCTCACGCGCGCCGCCGAAGTACATGCCGTCGGGATGCGCGTATTGGCCCTTGCTCACCGCCTCTTGCATCGTGAAGGGGCCGTATTCCTTGATGAAGTCGCGGAACAGTTCGCTGCCTTGGCGGAGCGTTTCGGGTTCCAGGTCTTTGGGGGCGATCGCCGTCTTCAGCTGCTCATAACCGTCGTTCGCGGGGTAGGGCGCGTTGTGGCTGACGAAGTTGCGGTTCAGGTCGACGTTGTCTTCGGTAACCCGCCGGTTCCACGCAAAGCCATACGGATTCAGCGCATGGATCATCACGACGCGAAGTTCCGGCGGCCACGCGGCGTCGCCATTGGTGTCGAGCCAGCCGATTTGGCACGCCGACCCGGCATAGCCTTCAACGCCGTGCGTGCCGGAGATCAGCAACAGTCCGGCTGCGGCGCGGGCGGGGCCGGAGGTTGCGACGTCTATGGTTAGATCCTCACCGTTCGGGCCCTTTGCGTGCGGGTGAAGGTGCGCAGTCAGCTCGCAACGGCGGCGCGCGGCCGCGGCGCGAAATTTTTCGCGGGCTTCGAAGTAACCGCCGGAGAAAAGGCTCAACGGGTTCGTCATGTCGGTCGTTCGTGAACGGGCGGGCCAAAGGGAATCGTGAGACCTTGTAGCCTATCGATGGCTACGGGTCTCTTGCGAAGCGTACGGGATGTGACGCGATGCGCCGCGCCGCCATCACTTTTCCTTGGCCGACCATGCGCCGTCCCAATTCGCGGGCGGCGGCTCCAGTTCGTAGTGCGCGATGCGCGATTCGTACGTGTCGAAGATGGCGGCCGGCGCGCCGTGAATCGTGCGGCCTGCGGCGATCGCCTCGCGGGCCTTGTCCCACGCCTTGCTGCGGAATGCCGCGAACAGCGCTTGCAGTGCGGCTTCGAGGTCTTGGAACGTCTTCGTCTCGCGCACGTGGGCGTGGCCCATGAGTGCGTAGATGTGTGTCGGCGTCGCGCGGCCCTTGACGGCGATGTAGTCGAGTTCCAGGAACGCAAATTTGTCGGCAACGGTCACTTCCGTGTCTTCGCCGACCGCGATCGCGAAGCCATAGTTGCCGCAGAACGATTGGATGCGGGCAGAGACGTTCACGGCGTCGCCAAGCGCCGAATAGTCGAAGCGCAGTTCGGAGCCCATGTTGCCCACGACGCAAACGCCGGTGTTAAGGCCGATCGAAACGTCGATCGGGTTCACCTTGTGGGATTTGTAGAAGCCTTCGGCGGTCAGTTCCTGATTGAGCACGACGAGCGAGTCCATCATCGCGAGCGAACATTCGCAGGCATGCGTCGCGTGTTCGGCGTCGTCGAGCGGGGCGTTCCAAAAGGCCATCACGCAGTCGCCAATGTACTTGTCGATTGTGCCGTGGTGGTTCAGCACTTCTCGCGACAAGGGCGTCAGCGCCCGGTTGATGAGGCGGGTCAAGCCTTGCGGGTCGGAGCGGAAGCTTTCGGCGATCGGCGTGAAACCCTTGATGTCGCAGAACATGATCGAGAGTTCGCGCGTGTCGCCGCCGAGCTTCAGCTTCGACGGGTCGTTCGCGATACTTTCGACGACGTCAGGCGGCAGGTATTGCGCGAAGGCGCTGCGTACGGTGCGTCGCTCGGCCTCTGTGCGCATAAATTTGACGAGGCTCGCCGCGGCGAAGACGAGGGCGATGTTGAGGGATGGTCCGACGGGATCAAGCAGCCACTTCCACTGCGTAAAGGCGTACCAGGACACGCCCAATGCCGTGACGACCGCAACAATCGCGACCGCTGCGATCCAGAAAACAGGCACGCGGGCGATTGCCAGAAGCACGATCAGGCCCAGCAGCGTCGCGAACGCCCACTCGACGCCGGCAGCCCAGTCTGGACGTTCAAGAAACTCGCGCAGGAGCATTTGCTCAAGGGCTTCGATATGAACTTCGACGCCGGGTCCGGCAATTTTCATAGGCGTTGAACGAAGGTCGAGCAGGCCGGCGGCGCTCGTGCCAACAAAAACGGCTGCGCCCTCGAGTGCCGCCATGTCGGCCGAGCCGTCGAGAATTTTCCACGCAGGAATGCTTCGCTTGTTCCGGCCGGTCGTGTAGTGCACCCACACTTGACCGTCCTTCGTAGACGGAATTTCAAATGCGCCGATCTTCACGCCAACCATCCGGTTGGGGTCGACGCCAGCCGCCGCTTCGTCCGATGCGCCTGCAGTCTTGATGAGAAACGACGGGGTGCGGCCGTTCTCGTCCATCTGTGCAATTCGCAACGCTTCAAGCGCCAAGCCCGGGTAGATCTTGCCGCGGTAGGCGACGAACAGTGGAATCCGGCGGACAATGCCGTCGGCGTCGGGCACCGTGTTAAAGGAACCCGAACCCGGCGCCGCCTGTTGCAATGCATCGAGGGAAACGGTCGCGCCAGCATACGGCGTAACTGTTTGTTCCGGCTTTCCCTCACCGACGACGGCGAGGCCCGCCTTTAGAAGGGGCGCGCGACCCGTGTCGACGTCTGTTAGGACGAAGCCTAGTACCGCGCGCGATCGCTTCAACACATCCGCAAACGCTACGTCGTTGTTCGGCAGAGCGCTTAGTTGCGACCGGGTTGCCTCCCAAGCGGGGTCCGGCGGCAGTGTCTTCGCGACGACGTCGGGCGAGGTGCGATCAGGCTCCGGGAATGCCATGTCGAAAGCGATGACTGCGGCGCCGGCCGATTGTAGCTTGTCGGTGAGTTGCGCCATCGTCGTGCGTGGCCAGGGCCACTGGCCAATGCGTTTGAGGCTCTCTTCGTCAATGTCCACATATCGAACGGAGGCGTCGGTGTAAGGGCGTGGAGCGCTGCGCTGGTAGAAGTCAAAAAGTTGGTTTTGCAACCCTCCGAGAATGCTGCCCGGGTCAAACACCTGGAACAAAGTCGCTCCGACCAACACCGTCCACGGCACAAGCCCAAGCCAGCGCAAGATCCCCGCGATGCCGGACATCGCGAGCGCGCTTTCGCGTGTTGTGGAGTCGCGTTGAGCCATGTCCCCCAATCAGCTCGTCATGCCGCCGCGTTGACGTGCGGCGCCCGGGTGAAGTCGTAGAGCCGATCCCACAGCGAGTCGAGACGCGCAAGCGCCTCGGGCAGGGGGACCGCGGCGATTTTTTCGTCCTTTTGGGTTAAGAAGCCCAAGCCTTCGAGCTTCGAGAGGGCGTCGCCGACCTCGAAGTCCGCATCGATCTGGAACGTCGCCTTCAACCAGTTCTCGATCCTGCGGTCGAGTTCGCCGGCGTGGGCGGCCGGGCCTGCGGTCAGAAGCGAGTGGTAGGCGAGGATGACCTCCTTCACCTCTTGGTCTTCGGCTGCGCTGATCAACGTCTCGAAGACGCCCGCGTCGTTGGTGACGTTCTTAAAGTAGATGTTGTCAGCGACCTTCCGTTGGTACTTCAGTTTGCGGTACGAGTAGTTCGAGAACTGGCGCCACATGAAAGCGCCGGCGCCGATCAAGACCGAAAGTGCGCCGACGGCTTTCATCAGTTGGTCCTGGCTGACCTGACCGGAGAAGCCAAGGTAAGCGCCGACTACGATCAGAATAACAGAGAGAGCCGGCAAGAGGTTCAGCATGATCGGGATGCCGCCCAGAAGGGCCGGCCCGCCGAGCAGGACGGCGTCCTTGCGGCTCATGACGATCTGCACGTCCGGGAGCAGCATCGGCAGTTCGACGCGCGCGATGTTGCGGAACGATTTGACCATGACGCTGCCGGGCTGTGCGCCGCCTGGAAGCTTGCCGTTGTTCCCGCGTAGGAAGCGGCGGCGCGGCTTGCCCGTCGGTTGCTTGAAGCGCACGAAGACGACGACGTCGTCGAATGTGTCGAGCGGCAGTTCCTTCGATCTCAACCCCAACGCGGTTGCTTGCTTGACCGTTTGCGTTCGGCAACCGCGATAAAAGATGCGGATCGCCTCGTAGGATTCGAGCGGCGTACGCGTCTTCACTTCGAACTGCGGGTGATCGCCACCCAGGGCCGCAACTTCGGCTTGCGAGAGTTCGATGAAGTTCGCACGGGCCATGACGCTTTCGAACGTCGACATCAGTTTGGCGAACGCGCCGTCCGCATCGCGCGCTTCGCGGCGGATTGGGTGCGGGCCGGCCGGCGAGAACCACGCGTAGATGTCTTTCAGTTCGGTCAATTCATCATAGAAGTCATGGTGAAAGTAGGCGCCGAGGAACGTCGTGAGCGTCTTGAAGTCGTGGACCTGATCGTTTGCCAAGCCTTGTTCGAGGGCCGCCGCGATGAGGTCGGCACGCAAGATCGGGATGAAGTGCGTTTTGGAATGGGGCGGCGCGGGCGAATTCTCCGCGGTGTGGCTTTCGGCAGTCATCTTGGCAGCGCCTCTCAAGCCCATGCATCCGATGGCGGAAAAGTGCGGGCTAAGTCCCATTGTCGAATCGATTTTTGGCCGAACCCGGGCCCAAGGCAAGCGGGGCGCTGTGGCGGCGGTCACCCGCCGGTTAATTCAGCGGAACGCTGTGGCTCGCAACTTGCACACGAACTTGCTGCGTTTTGATCGCCCGGGCACACTCTGATTCGGGCGCAAAGCGGGTGCGCGGTTGTAGAGCGTTTGCGGGGCCTAGTTAATGACTGGGGAAGCTCGGGCTTGGCTTGACGTGTCCGAAGATGCGTCGTCCCTGATGCTTCGGCCCCAGGGCGACTGGGTCGTGCGCCATGCCGAGACACTCGATCGGGTTCTGGCCGCGATTCACACCTATGATCGAGGGACGGCGACATTCGATCTGTCTCACTTGACGCGGCTCGATACGGCGGGGGCGTGGCTCATCTACCGCACGGGGCGTTCGCTTGAGCGCGCGGGTGCAAAAGTCACTTATGCGGGGGCGACGGCGGCTCAATCTACGTTGCTCAATGCGGTTGCCAAGAGCGATCGGCCGGTCAAGGTGGAGCCGCATGTCGGCAACATCCTCTCTAATCTCGTCGTGCGCATGGGGTCAGCGCTGGAGGAGGGGGCGCGGACGGGAAAGGAGTTGGTTGGCTTTTTCGGGCTCGTGCTTGAGACGCTTGGCAAGACCGCCGTCAATCCGTTCCGGATGCGTGCGACGTCGACCGTCTATCACATGGAGCAGACGGGCCTGAATGCGGTTCCGATCGTGAGTTTGATCTCGTTCCTGATCGGTGCGGTGCTCGCCTATCAGGGCGCGGAGCAGTTGCGCCGGTTCGGCGGCGAGATATTCACGGTCAACCTCGTGGCCGTGTCGTTTCTGCGCGAGATCGGCATTCTGCTGACGGCAATCTTGGTCGCGGGCCGCTCGGGCAGCGCATTCACGGCACAGATCGGATCGATGAAGCTGCGCGAAGAAATCGACGCCATGCGTACGCTCGGACTCGATCCGATGGAAGTCTTGGTTCTGCCGCGCGTGATTGCCCTCCTCATCATGATGCCCATCTTGGGCTTTATCTCGGCGATGATGGGGCTCTTGGGCGGCGGGCTTGTGGTTTGGATCGAGCTCGGCATGTCGCCCGCCATGTATATCGAGCGCGTCAAGGAAGCGGTGGATGTTTGGGATGCGAGCGTCGCCTTCATCAAGGCGCCGGTGTTCGGCCTTCTGATCGCGATGATCGGCTGCTACGAGGGGCTCAAGGTCGAGGGCAGCGCCGAGTCGGTCGGTCAGCGTACCACGGTGTCGGTCGTCGAGGGCATCTTCACGGTGATCGTGGTCGATGCATTCTTCTCCATCATGTTCGTGAAGCTCGGCATATGACGCGCGAAGCCATCATCTCCGTGCGCGGCTTGCGCAATCAGTTCGGAACCCAGGTGATCCACGATCACTTGGATATCGATATCTACCGCGGCGAGGTGCTCGGCATCGTCGGCGGGTCGGGTACCGGCAAGTCGGTTCTGTTGCGCACAATCCTCGGCATCAATCGATCGGCGGCCGGACGGGTCGAGATTTTCGGCAAGGTGCGGGGCGAGATGACGCGCGCCGAAGAGCAATCGATAGAACGGCGGTGGGGCGTTCTCTTCCAGGACGGTGCGCTGTTCTCATCGCTCACCGTCGCGCAGAACATCCAGGTCGCGCTCAAAGAGCATCTGCACATGCCGCAGAAGTTGATGGACGAGATCGCGGCTTTGAAGATCGGGCTTGTCGGGTTGCCGCCCGAGGCGGGACCTAAGTACCCTTCGGAATTGTCGGGGGGCATGCGCAAGCGTGCGGGGTTGGCGCGGGCGCTCGCGCTCGATCCGGAGATCGTATTTTTGGACGAGCCGACGGCGGGTTTGGACCCGATCGGTGCCTCGGCTTTCGACGAATTGATCAAGAATTTGCAGGCGACGCTGGGTCTTACCGTCTTCATGGTGACGCACGACCTCGACAGCCTTTATGCGATTTGCGACCGGATTGCCGTGCTGGCCGAGAAAAAAGTGCTGGTCACGGGTACAATCGGGGAAATGATGAGCCAGGACCACCCTTGGATCAGAGAGTATTTTCACGGACCGCGCGGGCGGGCGGCGATGGCCGCCAAGAACGCACCGCCGCGGTCTTGAGGTAGGGAACGTCAGTTATGGAAACGCGCGCACACCACTTTCTGATCGGGGTTTTCGCGATCGGCATCACGCTGCTCACGATCATCTTTCTGTTTTGGATCGGACGGTTCGAGTTCGACCGGCAGTATCAGATTTACGATCTGAAGTTCGAAGGGTCGATCTCGGGTCTCAGCAAGGCCGGCGACGTGCTCTACAACGGGATCAAGGTCGGCGAGGTGATCATGATCGAGATCGACGAGGACAACCCGAAAAACGTCCTCGTGCGCATTCAAGTCGGACGTGCGACGCCGGTGAAAGAGGATTCCTATGCCCGGCTTGAGACGCAGGGTCTGACGGGTGTTGCGGCCATTCAGATCGCGGGTGGCGATACGAAGTCGAACCCGCTCGTGGCCGAAGAGGGACAACGCTATCCGGTCATCAAGACGAAAGCGTCCGTCATCTCGGAGCTGTTCACGAGTGCGCCGCAGCTTGTCGACAAGAGCAATGTCGTGCTCGCGCGCGTGGCTGCGTTTCTGAGCACAGACAACGAGCGCAAGTTCAGCGAGACGATGGGGCATCTGGAGAAGTTGACGGCGAACCTCTCCAAGGCGTCGGACAAGTTCGATTCGATCGCGGCCAACCTCGACAAGATCGTTGCGGGCGACGCGAAGGCGACGCTTGCCGATATTCGTGGCGTCGCCAGCGACATTCGGGTGGTGATGAACGAGGCGCGGGGCCCGCTGCGAGATTTTGCGCGACAAGGTTTGCCCGAGTTGCTGCTTGCGATCGGCGACGCGCGGCAGATGATTGCGTCGATCGATCGGGCGGCTCAGCGGCTCGAGAGCAGTCCGTCGTCGCTGCTCTTTGGCGACAAGGCGGTTGAATACAAGTCCGGGGGAGGGCGCTGATGCGCGCACGGTTTAGGGTTCTTGCGATCGCAGCGCTTGCTGCGACTTCGCTGTCTGCTTGCAGTCTGCCGGATTTGGGCAGCGGGCCGCCGCCCGACCTATATGTCCTCTCTCCGAAGAGTACGTTCCCGGAGGATCTGCCGACGGTCGACTGGCAACTCGTCGTGGAGGAGCCGTCGACGGCGAAAGGCATCGATACCGACCGTATCGCGATTGCGCCGTCGTCGCTCGAGGTGAAGTACTTGGCGGGCTCGCGCTGGGCGGATCGGGCGCCCCGGATGGTCCAGCAGCTCCTGATACAGTCGTTCGAGAACACAAAGAAAATCGTGTCTGTCGGCCGGCAGTCGATCGGGTTGCGCTCCGACTTCGTGCTGAAGGTGGAACTTCGCGAGTTTCAGGCCGAGAAAACGCCGGAAAGCGGCACGGTCGTGCGCGTGCGCTTGAATTTGAAGCTCGTGCGTATCGCGATGGGCCAGATCGTTGCGTCGCAGAGCTTCGAGTCAGTCAAGCCGGCGAACAGCGAGAACGTCACGGACATCGTACAGGCGTTCGACGACGGCGTGGGGGCCGTGTTGAAGCGCGCCGTCGCGTGGACTTTGAAGTCGGGCGAAGAGGCGAAGGACAAGAAGCCGCGGGACTGGAAGTAGGGCTTACGACAGGCGGCCGATCGCCGAGGCGAGAGCGACGTAAACCTTGCCGGTTTGCGACGTGAGGTACGTCTCGACGAGGACGTTTTCGCGGTCGCTTCTGGCGGTTTGTTCCATCAGTGCTTCGAACTGAAGGATGTAGCGATCGACGGTCTCGCGGAACTCGCCGTCTTCGGCGTATTTGCGGCCGATGGCTTCGGCTTGCTCGCGCCCTAAGATCGACACCAAGCGACGGGCAAAAACGTTGCGCTCTCCGTTGCGGTAGCGGCGCAGCAGATCGAGCGGCGGATCGTCCTCGAGGAAGCGGTCGAGATCGATCGCCATGGCCTGCAGCGTTTCGATCATGTGACGCGATGAAGTTGCGGCATGCTCGCCGCCTTTGGCGTTCGACGGGGCTGCGGGGTGAGGCGGGCGCTTGACGGTCGACTCCGGCACCACCTGATCGGCCCGCAGTTCGACGACGCGCGGCTGTTGCGGTTGCGGTGACGAGCGGTGCGGCGGAAGCGGTTGATGCTGAATTGGAGGCTTTGTTGCTTCGCTTTCCGCGGCGGCCAACAGGGACTTCATATCCCAGCTGCTGCGATCGTCGGGCGGTTCCGCAATATTGTCGGGTGGGCGCACGAAGCGCTTGGCGCGGCCGAACCAGCCGCGTTGCGGGTCGGCGGAAGCTTCGGACGCTGACGGCGGGGCGGGCGGCACTTGATTGCGCGGCGGCGGGGCGAGGTTCGCTTGTGGCGGTACGTTGAAATTCGGCACCGGCGGTTGTTGCGGCGGTTGCTGGCGGGGCGGCGGCGCTTGCTGTTTCTCCGGCTCGACTTGGCGTACGCGATCGAACGCCGACGTTACCCGCGAAGAGAGATCCCGCGCAGCTTCAGCTTGCTGGTCGAGGGCTGCGCGCAGTTGGTGCGTTTGCGGCGAGGCGGCCGGCATCTGTTGGGCAAGCTTGCCGAGGCGGTCGACAGTGCCTTCGATGTGCTGCGAAGCGTTGGCGGCGGTTTCGCGCAATGTGATAAGCACGGAACCAAGGCGGCCTGCGGCATCGAACGAAGAGTCGCCAGCCGAGCGGATCGTTTGCATCGCCTGTTCGAGCCCGGAGGTCGTGAGTTCGGTCGACGTGCGTAGTTTTTCGGATTCGCGGGTGAAGAGTTGCGTCGTCTCGACGATGCGTTGGGCCATGATGGCCGCGGTTTCGTCGAGGCGGCGCGAGCCTTCGATGGTGAACGTGCCGATCTTCTTGGTCTCTTCGACCATGACGCCAACAAGTTTCGTCAGGCCTTCGCGTTGGAAGTCGAGTGCGCGGGCCATGTGGTCGTTTTCTTGTTTCAGGCGTTCGATCGTTTCGGCAAGCGCCGCACGTTGGCGTTCGTGGCGGGCGACGACTTGCTCGGAGCGCGCGGCGGCGGCTTCGGATGCGGCGTCGAGGCGCTGGGCTTGACGCTCGATTTCCTTTGCCGATTCCGCTGCGCGATTGGAGACGGTCGCCGACGCGCTTTGCAGCGTCGAGATCAGGCCCGCGATCGCGCCATGCTCTGTGTGCAGGCTCTCGCTTGCGTTGCGGGCGGCCGTACGCGCCTCCTGCAGGCGTGCGGTCAATGTGTCGGACGCTGCAAGCACTGCGGTGTCGAGCGCTTGCGTGAAGTGCGCGAGCTTTTCGCGTTCGGAACCAAGCTTACCGGTTGCCCGTTCGACGCGTTCTTGGGCTGCAATTGCAGTGCGCTCGATCAGCTGCAGGCGTTCGTTCGTCGTCGTTTCAAGCGTTGCCATGCGCGCCGTTGCAGTTTCGACCGCCGCGTTGAACGTGTCGAGTTCGCGCCGGATCGCCCGGCCGAGCTTTGCCATGCCGCGCGCGGCGTGATCTTCAGGTTCGGTGAGTTCGGCGGCGGCCATTGCCAAGGCCGCCGATTGGCCGCGCAGGATCTTCGCTTCGCGTGCGAGGATCGCGATGAAGATCGCCAAAGCGACCGGAACTATGAGAACTGCAATGAGCAAACCGTACCACGCCAGCGGTAATTCGAAGATTTTCGCCCAACCGATGAGGCCGACTAGGTATGCACTGATTCCACCCAGCCAGAAGACGCAGAAGAAGAATGTCCCCCATCCGAGTGCACTTCCAGACTCTTCAGGTATGTGGACGCGCTTTGCCTCAACCGGCGGTAGCTCGTCCACGAGCTCAAGCGGCGCTTGCGCGTGTTTGCGAAGGTCACCCGTGAAGGTGGCCTCGGCGAAGTCGTGAATCTTGGAGGGTTCGACGCGCTGCATGCGTTCCGAGCTTACATTTACTATATTTCTACCATTTCTTGTGACGGCCCGCACTGGCGAAGATTCGCAACACCACAAGGGGGCTGTGGATCGGCATGCGTTAACGCGAGAGTTGAGGTTCCCTCTCGCTTTGCAGGATTTGTGTTCACAGCGTGTGCAAATAAGTGTTGCCCGTTCGCATCGAAATGGACGTGGCCGCTGCGCTAAGCTCACACCTGACGACTGCGGCGTGCGCCGCTTTGATTCGCTTCTCGCGGAGAGCCCCTATGACGATGCTTATCGCGTCCGCTCTGTTCTTCCTTTGCATTCACCTGATCGTTGCGGGCACACGGTTGCGCGACGTGGTGGTCAAAGCGATCGGTGAGCAGGCCTATCTTGGAACGTTTTCGGTCGCGAGCGCGGCCGGAATTGTCTGGCTGGCGATCAGTTACAATCAAGCATCCGCGGCGGGCAGCGAACTGCTCTGGGATCTCGGGCCCGGCGTTCGCCACTCGGGTGTGATCGTCATGGCGATCTCAGCGTTTTTCGTGGTGACGGGATTGCTCACGCCAAATCCGACGAGCGTGGGTATGGAAGCGGCCGCTGTGCGCGAGGCGACAGGCATCGTGCGCATTACGCGGCATCCCTTTCTATGGGGCGTTGCACTTTGGGCGGCGTTTCATGTCTTGGCCAACGGCGATGCGGCGTCGGTCGTGTTCTTCGGGACGTTTCTGGTGCTGGCCGTCGCCGGTACGTTTTCGATCGATGCAAAGCGTGCGCGCAAGATGCCGGACGGTTGGATAGGCTTTGCGGGGCGCACCTCTAACGTGCCGTTCGTGGCAGTGCTGGCCGGGCGGAACTCGTTGAAGCTCGGCGAGCTTCTGACCTATCGCCAGGCGGCGGCCGCCGCCGTGTTTCTGGCGCTCCTGTTTGTTCACGCCTGGCTGTTTTCGGCCTCGCCCTTTCCGGGCGGCTGGGTGCCGTTCTAGCCGTGCGCTAACAGGCGTTAACCGTCTGGTTGTCTCTTCGGTTTTAAACTCGCGGTTTCGAAGAGACGGGGAGCCATATGACGGCGGCCAGACCAGTCGATTACGACCACCTGCGCAATCAGGCTGCCGGAAACGTCGGGGTGATGCGCGAGGTTCTTGAGCTGTTTGTCACCCACTGCGAACAGGTTTTGACCGAGCTTGAGGGTGCGCAGGACGCAAAAGCTTGGAAACAGTGGACCCATACGCTTAAAGGCTCCGCACGAGGGATTGGCGCGTTCGCCGTGGCGGACGCGGCGGCCGAAGCGGAGCGGCATTCGATGGATAAAAGCAAACTCGCGCCGATCCGGACAGCTTTCGCCGAGGTGCGGACTTTTATCGGAAAACACCCGTTGTGATGACTGTCACGCCCAAGAGCGACAGGCTTTGCTTCACGCGCCGTGTGCCGCAGATAAACTCTTGGGTGGGCTGAGGGTCGAATAAAGAGATGGCGTTCAAGGTCAAGTTTTGGGGGACGCGGGGAACAGTTGCCTGCCCCGGCCCCAATCATCTTGCGTTCGGCGGCAATACAAGTTGTGTCGAGGTCGCGATGGGCGGCCGTCGCGTGATCTTCGATCTCGGCACGGGCGTGCGCAATCTCGGCAAGTGGTTCATGCGCAAGCAGCTGCATGAGGCGACCGTGCTGATGTCGCATACGCACTGGGATCACATTCAGGGCTTTCCGTTCTTTCAGCCGGCGTTCGCAGAGGGCAATCACTTCCGGATCATGGCCGGGCACTTGGACACAGGGCTGCCGATCCAAACCGTCCTTGCCGGTCAGATGACGCATCCGTTCTTTCCGGTGCCCATCGACATTATGAAGGCGAAGATCGAGTTTTCGGATTTTCGCGCCGGCGACGCGTTTGTGCTTGAGAACGACATCAAGGTGCGAACGGCGCCTTTGAATCATCCTGACGGTGCGACGGGCTACAGGCTCGACTATCAAGGCCGGTCGCTCTGCTACATTACGGACACCGAGCATACGCCGGGCAAGCCCGATCAAAACATCTTAGGTCTCGTCGAAGGCGCGGACCTGATGATCTACGACTGCACCTACACGGATCACGAGTTCCCGTCGAAGCGCGGCTGGGGGCATTCGACTTGGCAGGAAGGCATGCGGCTGGCGCGGGCGGCGAAGGTGAAGCGGCTCGCGATCTTCCATCACGATCCGGATCATGAGGATCACTTTATGGAAGAGGTCGAGGCGTCTGCGTTGGCCGCGTGGCCGGGCTGCTTCGTGGCGCGCGACAACATGCGGATCAATTTGATCTAAGCGCCGGCAGCGCGACTTCCAGGACTTCGCATCCAACATCGCCCCTGAGCTCATAGTTGGCGCCATCTGGCAGCGTGCAACAATCGTCGGCTTCGAGGGTTTGTGGGCTGCGGTTCGCGCAGGTCAGATGCACTTGGCCCTGCAGCACATAGAGGAACAGGAAGTCGCCCTTGTGCGGTCGTTGTAGGGCTCCGGTGATGCGCAAGACGCGCACGCTCGCGAGCCCGCGTGTCGCTGCCGCAATGTCGGTTTCCTCGCTTGTGACGCCCTCGGTCGTGCGCAACGGTGCGGCCGCAGCCTTGTGATGCACGAAACGTTGGCCGCTGAAACCACGATCTACGTTCATCGTTGGCGTCGGCAATGTGAGGTCGTGATCGCGGAAGGTTTCGTGTTCGGAGGGGCTGCCGATTTCGATGACTTCGAGACCGGTTGATGCTTCGAGTACGCGGTGGCGGATGCCGGGTGGCTGCAGGACGCAGTCGCCTTCGTGCATGACGAACGGCTCGCCTTGATCTTCGTAGACGACGCGTACCCAGCCTTTGCGCACGAAGATCATCTGGAAGCGGACGCGGTGGTGGTGGACGTAGTCGTTCACCGTGCCGCCGTCGGGAATGCGGATGTGCGAGGCGATGTAGCGCCCGCCGAGACGCCCGGGGATCAGATCGCGGTACTGCATGCCGGCGCGGCCGGCTTGCCATGCGCCGTCGTCGGCGCGGGTGATGACGAAGTCTTGCGTGCTCGGTGGAAGGACGGGATGGCCGAGGCCGGTGAACGGTTCGGCTTGTACGCCGCTTTCGGTAGCGGTGAGGCGCAGCATCTCGCCGCCCTTCGAGACGATGGCGATGCGCGGGTTGTCGGCCGGCATGATCATGTCGAGGCGGAAACCGCGGCGCTCGTGGTCGGCGATGGCGGCTTCGAGGTCCATCAGAAGCGCGGGCTTGGGCGGGCGATCGTGCCTTTGTCGGTCGCCATCAGGTGGGTCAGCGTCTGGTCTTCGTGTGTGAGGCGCCAGGAGATCAACTTCTGCGCATAGGCGAGCGTGACTTTGGCGTAGTCGGCGGCACCCGCGAGATTCGTGAACTCGTACGGGTCGCGCTGAAGATCGAACAACAGCGGCGCCAGGTTCGCGAAGTGCACGTATTTAAAGCGTTCGTCCTGGATGGCGCTGAAGTTGCACTGGTGCAGTTTGAGGCCGAGCGCTTGTTCGGCGCCGTCGAAGCTCGCGTCGCGGAAGTCGAACTGGAAGTGCGCGTGCTTGCGCCAGGACGGGGCCGCGCCCTTCTCGATCAGCGGCATGAGCGAGCGACCGTCGCATTGCGGCGGGATGTCCGTGCCGATGAAGTCGAGCAGCGTCGGCATGATGTCGACGTGCTCGGTGAACTCGCGCACCCTTGCGCCGCGCGTCAGGTCGGCGGCCGGGCGCGGGTCGCGCACGATCAGCGGCACGGCGAACGACTCGTTGAAGTAGCTCGACTTGCCCAGCAGCCAATGGTCGCCAAGCTGTTCGCCGTGATCGCTGGTGAAGACGATCAGCGTGTCGTCCCAGAGCCCCTCGAGTTTCAGGTGCGCGAACAGGCGGCCCAGATTTTCGTCGACCTCGCTCATCATTGCGAAATACACGGCGCGCATGCGGTTCAGTTTGCGGATGTCGTCCGGCGCTTGATAGAGCGGGTGCTTCAGTTGGTAAGCGAGCCAGGGGTGCTGGTTCGCTTCGTCGTCCGGTGTGGGGCGGCGTTGGGGCGGCGGCAAACTTTCAGGGTCGTAGAGCCGGTTCCACGGTTCGGACGCGACCCATGGCGGGTGCGGACGCAGCAGCGAGAGGTGAAGGATCCAGGGATCGTCGCGGCGTTCGCTGACATAGTCGATCGCTTGGTCGACGTGCCAGGTCGTGTCGTTGTGCTCCGCTTTCACGATCCACGGTTTCGGGTGCTCGGCGCCGTCTTCGTAGTCGGGGCCGCTCTCGCGCATCCAGATGATGAAGCGTTCCTCGTGCGGGAGTTCGTAGTCACGGGCGCGCAGGAACTCGGCCCAAGGCCCCGGATGATCCATGCCGGTGTCGGCGATCGCGGTCAGACCGGGTAGGATGCCCTCGTAGGTGTTGCGGCGCGGATCGTTCGGTTCGAGATCGCGCGGGTCGGCGGTTTGATCGGTGTAGCCGATGAGCGCGGGGTCGTAGCCGCACTTGCGCGCCTCCAGTGCCCAGTTCGCGTGCCGCCGGTCGAGCGGCGTGCCGTTCATCGTCACGCGGTGATTGTGCTGGTAGAGACCGGTGTGCAGCGTCGCGCGCGACGGCGAGCACGGCGAGGTGTTCGAGTAATGGCGCGCGAACAACGTGCCTTCGCGGGCGAGCGCGTCGAGGTTCGGGGTCTTCACCACGGGATGGTTCAGTGCCGAAAGACATTCACCGCGCCATTGATCGGCGGTGATGAAAAGGATGTTTCTGGGCTTCATTGCGCCGCGAGCTTAGCTCGCGGACGGTCGCCTTTCACCTCGTCAAACACCTCGAACTCGTGCGCGATGCAGCCGTCCATGAGGCGGCGCCAGACGGGTTCGGCTATGGCGAAGGGGAAGTTCTCGCGGGCGCAGGACGCCTGAACTTTCGCGAGCACGTCGTTGATGCGCGCTTCGTCGCGCACCGCGCCGCGCTCTTGCTTGATGTGACCGGCGCGCTCGATATAGGTCAGACGCTCGGCCAAGATGCGCACGAGCACGCGGTCGATGCGGTCGATCTCGCGGCGGACGTCGGCCATGTTTTGGCAGTCTTCGGCGGGTACGCCTTGCAGGTCAGGCCAGGGGGCTGGCATGTGATGCTTCCTCGATTTGGTGGCCGACCGCCGGTGGATATGGCCGCTTCACTTGGCGCCAGCAACGCGGCAAGCGGACGCTGGAAAGTGTTCGAGGCGTGATTGAAATTCTCTGGCGTGATCCGATTTATACATGTACGTTCGTGTGAAACAGTAAATATCATGATTGGACTGTAGAATGTCAGCAAACGTCGCTCAGCCGGGCGGGCAGCACAAAACGGATGTGGTGATTATTGGGGCGGGGCCG
>CAYXQB010000034.1:0-17432 GCA_964466435.1 uncultured Flavobacteriaceae bacterium
CCTCCGGCCCCTGCCTCCCGAAAGCAGTGCTCTACCAGGCTGAGCTACTCTCCGAACCCAACCGCGAGGGGCACCAGACTGATTGTCGCAGCCGGGCCCGAGACGCGGAAGGGGCGGACTTATACAGGCTGGTCAGTGGTCCGGCAAGGCGGCAAGATACGGCCAAGAACGGCCTTAATGAACAAGGGTAGGGGGACGGAACGCGATGCGCTTCGTATTGATCGGTATCTTGGCTCTGATCGTGCTTGCCGCAGGCTACGTGCTTGCCTGGCCCACGTCTCTTGAACCCGTTGAGGTGACGGTCGGCCAGAACCAGGGCTTCACTGGTCCATATGCTCCCAACACGGCGCTGCGCTCGATCCGCTTTCTTGGCGAGGCGATGGGGACAGGGCCCGAAGATGTTGCTGTCAAAGACGGCTACGCCTACTCCGGCCTCGCCGACGGTAGTATCGTCCGTGTGCGGATCGATGGCTTAACGCCAACGGGGCCGGCACCTGTGCCGGTGATACCGGGAACGCCGGCGCCGGCCACGCCCGGACTTGGCGTCGAGAGGATAGCCAACACCGGCGGCCGGCCGCTCGGGCTGCAGCACGACCCGTTCGGTAACCTCGTTGTCGCCGATGCCAAAAAAGGGCTGCTCGCGATTACGCCGACGGGGCAGGTCATCCCGGTCGCCCAGCGTTATGAGAACCGTCCGCTCCTCTTCGTCGACGATCTCGACATCGCGAAAGACGGGACGATCTATTTCTCGGACGCGTCCACGCGCCACGACATCGACAACTTCCCCCTCGACTTCTACGAGGGCCAGGCGACCGGCCGCTTGTTCTCGTTTAACCCGCGCACTGGCCAGATTCAGCAGCTCCTGTCGGGGCTCGCGTTCGCGAACGGTGTCGCTCTTGGGCCCGATGAGGAATACGTGCTCGTCAACGAGACGGCCGCCCATCGCATCTCGCGCTACTGGCTCAAAGGGCCGAAGCAAACCCAATCCGACCGCTTCGCCGAGAACTTGCCCGGCTACCCGGATAATCTTTCGTTCAACGGCCGCGATGTGTTCTGGGTGGCGCTTGCAGGCCCGCGTATCAAGATGCTGGAGGACCAGTACAAAAGCACGTTCACGCGCAAGGTGATGTTCCGCCTCTATTCGATCGGCCTCGCCGCACTCCCCACGACGCCAGAGCCCTACGGCTGCATTGTCGCGATCAACACCCAAGGTCAGGTCGTCGCCACGCTGCAAGACCCGGGCGGCCGCACGATCAACACGATTACGAGCGTGAACGAGAAGGACGGCATGCTCTTTCTAGGCAGCCTCGCGACCGACAGGATCTCAACGATCCAGGTGCCACAGTTCCTACTCGCGCCGCGCTAACCGGGCGAGATCGTCCGGCGTATTGACGTTCGCAAACGGCGCCACGTCGGTGAACCGAACGCCCCGCGCACCCGCCGCATTTAACGCAACCGGCGTGCGCGGCAATACGTCGGCCGCAAGCGTGCGCAGCAGCGCCGGAAGCAACGCGGGTTCAAGCACGGCAACAAGCGGCTCCGCGCCGCTGGGCGAAACGACGTAAACGCTCCCGGCCTCGCGCATCAGCACACGATAGATGTCCTCGTCGATCAACGGCATGTCGCACGGCGCGAACGCGACGCGATCAGCCTCGGGCGTGGCGCCAAGTCCAGCCGCAATCCCTGCCAGCGGTCCTTTGCCCGCATGCTCCGCCGCCGCATGGATCACCGGCAGCCCAAGCGCCTCGTACCCGGCGCCGCCCGGCGCCTCGATCGCGACCCGCGCGCACACGCGCGCCAGAACATCCGCCACGCAAAGTGCCATCGCCCGCCCGAGAAACGGCTGCAACCCCTTCGGTTCGCCGCCGAACCGCAAGCTGGCGCCTCCGGCCAGAACCACCCCGGTGATCATTGCTTCAACAGTTCGATCGCGCTGCGCACCGTCGGGTCGAGTCCTGCACCACCCTTATCCAAGTGCGCCACGATGTCGGCCCGCATGCCCGGGTCCCAAAACTTCTTCAGATGATCGGCGATCGCGGCGGGCGCCTGAGCCTCGCCTTGCGCCTTGAAGAAGGCGGCGATCTGGTTCGCCATCATAGTCAACTTCTCAGCGCGCATGAGTCTCCGCGCGCACGCGCTCTGTATGGGTGAACACTTCAAGCCCGTCGTCCCGCACGACACCCACAAGCGTGATGCCGGCAGCCTCGGCCTCGCGCAAGGCAAGCGATGTCGGCGCCGAAATCGCAGCCAATACCGGCGCACCCATCCGCGCGGCCTTTTGCACCAGTTCGACGGACACGCGGCTCGTCATCAGAATGACCCCATCGGCAGCGCTACGGCCGCCGCGCACGAGCGCGCCCGCGAGCTTGTCCAAGGCATTGTGCCGGCCGACGTCCTCGCGCACGGCAACGACCCCCTCGCCTGGAATGAACAGCGCCGCCGCGTGTACCGCATGCGTCGCGCGGTTGATCGTCTGCAAAGGTGCCAGCGCCTTCATGGCTGCAACGATATCGCCGGGGGCCACGACGACACGCGACGCAACCCGGGGCAGGGCGGGAACTGCGGCATCGATGCTCTCGACGCCGCACAGTCCGCATCCGACGGGCCCCGCCCGGTGTCGCCGCCGCGCCACCAACGCCTCGCGATTGCGCTGGCTCAGCGTCGCGCGAAGTTCGATTCCGTCCTTCACCTCGACGATCGCCAGTTCAACGATCTCCACATGCGAAGCGACAATCCCTTCGTTCAGCGAAAACCCCAGCGCGAAATCCTCAAAGTCGGCGGGCGTCGCCATCATCACCGCTTCGGTGCCCCCGTCATAGACGAACGCAATCGGCACCTCCGCCGCAAGGACGCGCGTCCCCCGAGCCGCCTCCTCGCAACGCCACACCAAATTCTCTCTGGGAAGCGAAGGCTTCACGATCATTCGCCCGCCACCGGTTCCGCGATGCGTCGGGCGCTGCGCGTAAGCTCCGCATAGTCCCGCTGCCACGCAGTGGGTCCGTTCGACGGCGAAACCTGCACCGCTGTCACCTTGTATTCCGGACAGTTCGTGGCCCAGTCCGAGAACTCCGTCGTCACCACATTGGTCTGCGTTCCCGGGTGATGGAACGTCGTGTAGACGACGCCGGGCGCCACGCGGTCCGTCACCTGCGCCCGCAATGTCGTGTCGCCCTCGCGGCTGGCGAGCTTCACGAAGTCGCCATCCTTGATCCCGCGCACCTCCGCATCGTGCGGGTGGATTTCGAGAACATCCTCGTCGTGCCAAACGACATTTGCCGTGCGCCGCGTCTGAATGCCGACGTTGTACTGGCTCAGGATGCGCCCGGTGGTGAGCAGCAGCGGGAACCTCGGCCCGACTTTCTCCTCGGTCGGCACGTATTCCGTGATCATAAAGCGGCCTTTGCCGCGCACGAAGCCGTCCATATGCATGACGGGCGTACCTTCGGGCGCGTTGGTGTTGCACGGCCACTGGATCGATCCCACCGCATCCAGCTTTTCGAACGACACGCCCGCAAACGTCGGCGTCAGTCGCGCGATCTCGTCCATGATCTCGCGCGGGTGCGTGTAGTTCATCCCAAATCCCATTGCCTGAGAGAGCTTTTGCGTAATCTCCCAGTCTTCATAGCCGTTGCGCGGCGCCATAACCTTGCGTACGGGCTGAATGCGCCGCTCGGCGTTCGTGAACGTCCCGTTCTTCTCGAGGAACGTCGAGCCGGGCAGGAACACATGCGCATAGTTCGCCGTTTCGGTGAGGAACAGGTCGTGCACGACCACGCACTCCATCGCCGCAAACGCCGCCGCCACGTGCTTCGTGTTCGGATCGGACTGCAGAATGTCTTCGCCCTGAATGTAGATCCCCTTGAACCGCCCCTCGATCGCGGCATCGAGCATATTCGGTATGCGCAAGCCCGGTTCGTTGTCGAGCGGTACGTGCCAAAGAGCCTCGAACATCGCGCGCGTCGGCTCGTCCGACACGTGCCGATAGCCCGGAAGTTCGTGCGGGAACGAGCCCATGTCGCAGGAGCCCTGCACGTTGTTCTGCCCGCGCAGAGGGTTCACGCCGACGCCCGGCCGCCCGATATTGCCGGTCGCCATGGCAAGGTTAGCGATCGCCATGACGGCGGTTGTCCCCTGGCTGTGCTCGGTGACGCCGAGCCCGTAGTAGATCGCGCCGTTGCCGCCGGTCGCATAAAGCCGCGCAGCCCCGCGTATCGCCTCAGCCGGAACGCCGGACACAGTCTCGATCGCCTCGGGACTGTTCTGAGGCAGCGCCACGAAATCGGCCCACGCGCCGAACGCATCGCTCTCGCACCGCTCGCGCACGAACGCCTCGTTCACAAGCCCCTCGGTCACGATGACATGCGCCAGTGCCGTCAAGACGGCGACGTTCGTGCCGGGCTTCAACGGCAGATGAAAGGCCGCCTCCACATGCGGCGTGCGTACGAGATCGATGCGCCGCGGATCGATCACGATCAGCTTCGCGCCCTCGCGCAGCCGCTTCTTCATCCGAGAGGCGAAGACAGGATGACCATCCGTCGGGTTGGCGCCGATCACGATGACAACGTCCGAATGCTCGACGCTGTCGAAATCCTGCGTGCCCGCCGATGTCCCGAACGTGGTCTTAAGTCCGTAGCCGGTGGGCGAGTGGCAAACCCGAGCGCAAGTATCGACGTTGTTGTTCCCGAACGCGGCCCGTACGAGCTTCTGCACCAAAAACGTCTCTTCGTTCGTGCAGCGCGACGATGTCACGCCGCCGACGGCAAGGCGCCCATACTTCGCTTGAATACGCTTGAACTCGGACGCCGTGTGCGCGAGCGCCTCGTCCCACGAAACCTCGCGCCACGGCTCGTCGATCCGCGCGCGGATCATCGGCTTCAACATGCGCTCGCGATGCGTCGCATAACCCCACGCGAAACGCCCCTTCACGCAAGAATGGCCGTGGTTCGCTTTTCCGTCCTTGAACGGCACCATGCGCACGAGTTCCTCGCCCCGCATCTCCGCCTTGAACGCGCAGCCGACGCCGCAATAGGCGCAGGTTGTCACGACCGAATGCTCCGGCACCCCGATCTCGATCACCGACTTCTCGGAAAGCGTCGCCGTCGGGCAAGCCTGCACGCACGCCCCGCACGACACGCACTCGGACTCGAAGAAGTCCTCAGCCATCCCGGCGGAAACGTGCGACGCGAACCCGCGCCCATCGATCGTCAGCGCAAACGTGCCCTGCGTCTCTTCGCACGCCCGAACACAGCGTGAGCAAACGATGCACTTTGAAGGATCGAACGTGAAGTACGGATTGGACTCGTCCTTGGGCTGCTCGAGGTGGTTCTCGCCCGCATACCCATAGCGCACGTCGCGCAAGCCGACAGCGCCCGCCATATCCTGCAGCTCGCAATCGCCGTTCGCAGCACACGTCAAGCAGTCGAGCGGATGGTCGGAGATGTAGAGCTCCATCACCCCGCGTCTCAGATCCTTGAGCAGCGGCGTCTGCGTCTTCACCTTCATCCCCGCCGCGACCGGTGTCGTGCAGGACGCAGGCGTTCCGGCCCGCCCCTCGATCTCGACCACGCAAAGCCGGCAAGACCCGAACGCCTTCACGCTGTCCGTCGCGCAGAGTTTAGGCACGCCGATTCCAGCCTCGCGCGCCGCGCGCATGATCGACGTGCCGGTGGGCACCGAAACCTCGCGCCCGTCGATCGTCAGTCGAACGAACTGCTCGGCGGTCGAGGCCGGCGTCCCAAGATCATCTTCGCGAACCAGGGTCATGGGCGCATTTTACGCTGCCCCGGCCTTTTTGGGCGGTTAAAATTCACCCCCAGCTGAAGTGGGAATTCGCTAAAACCGTGCCCCAAACTGCCCGCAGCGGGCTGAGGAGGTCGTTTATGCCGAACAATCACGCCGCATCGATCGCTGCGGCCATGAAATGCCTCGACGACTTCATGACGGCGTTCAACGCCCGCGACATCGCCGCGTTCGAAGCGACGTTCAACTTCCCGAGCGTGCGCTTGGCTTCGAACAAGCTCGCGATCATCGAGCGCGGCTATCATACGCCAGAGATGCTGGCGACCGGCGCGCTGAAGGATTGGCACCACTCGGCCTGGGAGCGCCGCAACGTGATCCACGCCGGCGCCGACAAGGTGCACCTCGACACCCGCTTCACGCGCTACCGCGCCGACGGGACAAAAATCGGCTCGTTCGACTCCGTTTACGTGGTGACCTGCGAAAACGGCAGCTGGGGCGTCAAGGCGCGCTCGAGCTTCGCGCCCTGAAATCCTCCGGAAAGTGCTTGACCGCACTCATCACGGGGTAGGGCGTGAACCCGCCGAGCGCGCACAGCGATCCGAGCTTCAGCGTCCGGCACAGATCTTCGAGCAGTGCGACGTTCATCTCGCGCTTCTCGCCGGAGACGATCCGGTCGATCACCTCGACGCCGCGCGTGGAGCCGATCCGGCACGGCGTGCACTTGCCGCAGCTTTCGATCGCGCAGAACTCCATCGCGAAGCGTGCCTGCGCCGCCATGTCGACGGTGTCATCGAACACAACGATGCCGCCGTGCCCAATCAACCCGTCGCGCGCCGCAAACGCCTCGTAGTCGTATACCGTGTCGAACAGCGCCCGCGGAAAGTAGGCGCCGAGCGGTCCACCGCACTGCACCGCGCGCACAGGGCGGCCTGACGCCGTGCCGCCGCCGATCTCGTCGACGATTTGGCCCAAAGTCATGCCGAACGGCGCCTCGAACAGGCCCGCGTGGCGAACATTACCCGCAAGCTGGAGTGGCATCGTCCCGCGCGAACGGCCATAGCCGATCCCGGCGTACATCTCCGCTCCATGCGCCATGATCCAGGGCGCGGTGGCGAGCGTCAGCACGTTGTTCACGATCGTGGGCTTGCCGAACAATCCCTCATGAGCGGGCAGGGGAGGCTTCGCCCGCACCTGGCCGCGCTTGCCTTCGAGACTCTCCAGCAGTGCCGTCTCTTCCCCGCAGACATAGGCGCCCGCGCCTATGCGCAACTCGATGTCGAACCCGTTGCCGATCAGCTTCGCCGCACGCGCGACGTCGAGCGCCTTCGCAAACGTCGCATTCGCTTGCGGGTACTCCGAGCGCGCATAGACGAAGCCCTTCGACGCCCCAATTGCGAACGCCGCAATCGCCATCCCCTCGATCAGCGAAAGCGGATCGCCTTCCATGATCATGCGATCCGCAAACGTGCCGCTATCGCCCTCATCCGCGTTGCAAACGACGTAGCGCCGGTCGGCCTTCGCATCTGCCGCAGTCTTCCACTTGATCCCCGCCGGAAACCCAGCCCCGCCGCGCCCGCGCAAGCCCGACTTCGTGATCGCCTCGATCGTCGCCGTCGCGCCAATCTCCCGCGCCCGCTTCAACCCCTCAAACCCGCCATGCTTGGCATAGTCGTCCGCCGACAACGGATCCACGATACCGCAGCGCACGAACGTGATCCGCGTCTGCCGCTTCATCCAAGGATGTTGCTCGACCACGCCGATGCAAAGCGGATGCGCCTTGCCCTCAAGCATCCCCGCCTCGACAAGCGCCGGAACCTCCGTCGCCGTCACCGGCCCGTAGCCTACGCGGCCGTTCGCGGTCTCGACCTCGATCAGCGGCTCGAGCCAGTGCATCCCGCGCGACCCGGTGCGTACAACCTCAAGCTTGAGCCCGCGCGTATGAGCTGTCGCCAGTAGAACGCGAACGATGCCCTCGGCACCAACCGCCAAAGCTGCCGCATCGCTGGGGACGAAGACGCGCGTCACGCCTTGCGCTCCGCGGTTGCGATCAGCTGCAGGGCCTCGGCACGTCCATGCGGCTCGCCATCGACGAGCGCTGCCGGCGCCACCGAGCACAAACCCAGGCAGTAAACGGGCTCGACCGTCACGCGCCCGTCCGCCGACGTCTCTTTCCAGTCGATGCTGAAGTGCTGCAACACACGCTCGGCAAGCTCGCGCCCGCCCATCGCCTGGCAGGCCTCGGCGCGGCAGATTTTCACGACCCGCTTGCCCGTCGGCCGCTCGCGAAAGTCGTGATAGAACGTCGCGACGCCATACACCTCCGCGCGCGAGAGATTCAGCTCATATGCGACAACAGGAAGCGCCTCCTTTGGCACGCACCCGAACGCCGCCTGAACGGCGTGCAGAATCGGCAGCAGCGGCCCCTCAAGCTCCGCATGCGCGGCGCAAATCGCCTTAACCCGGTCAGTGTCCAAATCATCCTCCACTCGAGAGAATAGAAGGCTCGCACGCCTGTGGATACCGGCAGTCACTGTCGCTGACGGCAGATGCGCAGTTCATAGCGCGTTCATATGAAAAGCGCGATATCCGCCGCCCCCTGAAGCACCGTGGAAGCTTAAGACATGATGACGACGACTGCGCGCCTCGCGTGCGCGGCTCTACTGGGACTGATCGCGATCACCGTTGCATCGTTTGCGGCTGTCAGCGCCGCCGATGCTAATGCACCGGCAGCCCCGCTCGTCGTCGACCTCACCGACTTCCGTGGCGGCTCCGTTTATGAGTGGCTGCAGTCGAAGGGCTTTCGCATGGAACAAGATGCGAAGAACCCGCAGAAGATCGCCTTCCTTGCCGACCAGCGCGGTCTGAGCCTGCAGACGTTGCGCCCGGCACTCGGCCTGCTCACGAACACGCGCATGAACCCGAACGCCTACACGGCGGTCGAGATCGAGTGGGGCGTCGCCCAGCACCCCGCCGGTGCAAGCTACGAGCGCCGCGTCAACAACGAAGCGATCATGGTGCACGTCTTCTTCGGCGCAACGAAGCGCGCGTCGGGCTCGATGTTCGCGCCGAACCTGCCAGCGTTCATCGGCCTCTTCCTCTGCGCCAGCGACCGCGTTGGATTCCCCTATGTCGGCCGCTACTACCGCGAAGCAGGCCGTTACGTCTGCGTCGATCGCGCCGAGCCGCAGCGTTCGCTCGTCTCGCGCTACGACCTTCGTCAAGGCTTTCGCGCCGCTTTCGGTACCGATCTGCGCGATGCGGTGACCGGATTCACCGTTGCCGTCGACACGTCGTCCTCCAAGAGCCCGTCGCAGGCTTTTATCAAGCGGATCGCGTTCCTCCCTTAAGGCTGGAGCCGGACGGAGCATCGCACTAGAGTGCGCGCTATGAAGCGCACGCTCTGGCTGTTGCTCGGCTACGCGGCCGTCGGGTTGGCGATCGCCGGCGCAGTTCTGCCGCTGCTCCCGACGACGCCGTTCCTGCTCGTCGCCGCCTACGCCTTCGCGCGCTCTTCGCCGCGCCTGCACCGCAGGCTGACGGAGCACAAGCAGTTCGGTCCGCTGATCGACAACTGGCACCGCTACGGAGCGATCAGCCTGAAGGCCAAGGCAACGGCCGCTTTCGTGATGATCGTGACCCTAGCCGGCAGCTGGTATTGGGGCGTCAGCGACACGATCCTGATCGTGCAGGCCGTCGTGATGGCGGGTGCCGCAACGTTTGTCCTGAGCCGCCCCAGCGGCCCAAGCCCCGACGCCTAGCCCGGCACGATCGATACGCCGTAGAGACGCCACTCGCCGCGCCACACGTCGAACAGAAGTTCGAAGGAAACCGGCTTGGGTTGAATGTCGAATCGTCCCGCGACGTAAAGCATTCGTCGCGCCGTTAGCCGCGGCGGCTCGCGGTAGGTCGGCTCGACCACAAGCACGGGCAGCATGTCCACGCGCTGCTGCACCAGGTTCGCGAACACCGCGCTGAGCTTTGCCGCCGTGTTCGCATCGTGAAAGTCCGGTCCAGCCAAGTCGCGCAGCACCGAGTAGTTGCCGGTCTTGTTGCCGTGATCGACCGCGGTCAACGTCGTGCGAACGAGCGCCAGAACCGCAGGTGAAGAGGGCACCGTCGGCACCTTCGGCTGCAGTACGGTCATCGGCGGTTTGGCCGGCGGCGCCGCATTTGCAGAAGGTGCGATCAGTGCCGCTAGGAAAAAGGCGACGCACAACGCCCGCATTGTCTTTGCCCCCGGAAGTTCAAGCGCGGCGGATCAAACGTGAACCGGGGCCAACCGTCAACGGTGGCCCCGGTTAAGGATTTCGCCAGTACCAGTAGGCGTCGGATTTAGAACTTGAACGCGATACCGGCCTGTGCCGCCCCCGTCTGACCGCCGGCCGTGCTGTAGCCCGCGCTCAGCAAGATCGGCATTTCCGTGTCCATCTGGTGCGCGACGCGGAACGCCACACCCGTCTCGCCTTCGAAGTAGCCGGCGCCCGTCGCAAAGCCCGTCTCGCCGCGCTCCAGCGCCAGCATCGGCGTTGCCAAGGCTGTCGTCGCCGCGATCCCGCGATTGAGGCCCGTCACGGCGCGATTCAGCTGGTCCAAGTTGACCGCGTCCGTACCCAAGACGCCCATCGCCACGTTCATCAGCCGCCGCTCGTTGCCGGCGGAGCCGAACGACACCGTGTTCGGATTGGTCGTGAACGAGTTCTCGCCGATCGCAACCGAGCTGCTGTGCGAGGCGACAGCGTTAGGCCCCAGCGCCGTCGCGTTCGTGCCGAACGCCCGTGCGCCGTCGCCGAACGCGGCGCCGCCGTTAGCGGCATAGGCGAACGCGCCGACCGCGACCGAGTTGATCGCTTGCGAACCATGCCCGACCGCAATCGCGCTCGGACCCGCCGCCAGCGAGTCATGGCCGACAGCAACGGAACTCGCCGCTTGCGCGCGCGCCGTGTCGCCGACCGCGACCGACGACGTTCCGCCCGCGAAGCTCTGGTTGCCGTAGGCCGAGCTGTTCGTCGCCGACGCCAAAGCCTGGTTGCCGCCTGCAACCGCATTGACGGCTGTCGCCGCGGCGAGATTGCCGAAGGCAGACGCGTTCGCGGCGGTTGCGCGGCTCTGATTGCCCACGGCCGACGCGTTCGTCGCATTCGCGAGGCTTGTGTCGCCGACCGCCGTGCTGCTCTGCCCCGATGCCGTGCTGAAGTTGCCGTAGGCCGAGGCGTTCACGCCGGTCGCCCATGCAAGCCGTCCGAATGCCGAGGTGAACGTGTTGTTGGCAAGGCTGCCGTCGCCGCCTGCCGTGCTCGAAGCGCCGCTCGCCGTGCTCGAATTACCGAACGCGGAGGCGTTGATGCCCGACGCATTCGCTGCGCGTCCATACGCCGAGGTGTTGATATTGCTCGCGCGGCTGCCGTCGCCCGACGCCGTGCTCGAGTCGCCGGACGCCTGGCTATCGTTGCCGAACGCCGAAGCGTTGATGCCCGATGCCAGCGCGACGCGGCCATAGGCCGACGTGTTGGTATTGCTCGCACGGCTGCCGTCGCCCGATGCCGTCGACGATCCGCCAGTCGCTTGGCTATCGTTGCCGAACGCCGAAGCGTTGATGCCCGATGCGATCGAGATGCGCCCGTACGCCGACGTGTTTGTGTTGCTTGCGCTCGCACTGTGGCCGGTGGCGGTGCTGGAAGCCCCCGCTGCCGAGGCCAGGCTGCCTAACGCCGTCGCATTTGTGTTCGCGGCATTCGCGCCGTTGCCGAAGGCGGAACCGTTCAGTTGAGAGGCGCTTGAGCCCGTGCCGACTGCGGTCGAGTTGGTGCCGCCCGCGTTCGCAGCGTTGCCCACTGCCGTCGAATTTGCACCACCCGCGTTGGCGCCATTGCCGAACGCGCTTGCGTTCGTGTTGGTGGCTTGTGCACCGCTGCCGAACGCGCTGGAGTTGGCACCGGAAGCGTTGGCGTTGTGGCCGAACGCGCTTGCGCTCGCGCCCGCCGCCGATGCGCCGTTGCCTGCCGCGCTGGCGTTCAGACCGGTCGCCTGCGCGCCGAGCCCCAGCGCCATGCTACCCGCCTGCGAGGCGTTCGCGCCGTTACCGATCGCCATGGCGCTGGCATCGCCCGTCGACGCCTGCGCACCGCCGAAGCCCGCACCCAGCAGCGACCCGCCGCCCAGCGTGATGCCGTCGGTGTAGTTCACGCCCGACGCGTCGCCGAGATTGATGCGTCCGTTGTGCGCGGTGATACCCATGTTTGCAGCGATATTTGAGTGCGCGACGACAGTGCCGGTGAATTCGGCGTTGCAGTTCGGTTGGCCGTTCTGCACGCCCTCGACGGCAACGCTGGCGATGGTGAGGCCCGTACCAACCGCTTGGATGACGATGCCTGGGATCTCGGCAACGATAATGATCGCGCCGATCGCTTCGGCGATGAGGCCTGCCGTGTCGGTCGCGGCGCTGGCTACATTGAGGCCAAACGCGACGTCATCAAGTTGCTCGGCGCACGGACCCTGCAAGCCGAGGGCCTGCAGATAGTTCGCTGTAGCGGTTTGCAGCGCTAGGGCTTTCGCTCTCGCCTCCGCCTCGCTGTCCCCATCCACCACTTTGTACAACGGATCTTCCGCTAGCGCCTCGAGGTAGGCCTGCACCGTCGCGGTGTCTGCGCCGTTCAAGCTGTCGGTCGCGTTGAAGAAGAAGCCTGTCGGTGCGGCAGGCGTCGACGCCGTCGCAAACGCCGAACTAACCGGCCCCAACGAGGCCACAAGCCCTGCTGCGAAAACAGGCAACACGGTCGAGCGCCGCAGACGCGTCATCAGTACCTTGATCATAATGTCCCCCCAGCGTCCTTGGTGTTAGTTCAGCTTGTGCGTGAGTTGCAGCAGAACGGCGCTGCCGTTCACGTCTTGCTCGGCCATTGTCGGCGTGCCCGAGGGTGTGGGCAGTGTTAGCTCCACGTCCCCTGCATCGAAGTACCGGTAGCCGAGGCCCAATGCAGTCGTGTCCGATACTGCGACGTTCAAGCCCGCGCCCAGCTGCCAAGCAAAGTTTCCGTCCACCCCGTCATAAACCGCACCGCCGTCGAATTTCGAGATCGCATAACCGATGCCGCCGCCGATGTAGGGCGTGAATTGACTTGAGTTGCCCAGGTCGAACCACGCGTTCGCCATCAGAGCCCAGGTCTGCACCTGGCCTTCGTCGGCAACGGTGAAGTTCGACGCGAATCCGGCCGAGAACGCGTACGTGCCGGTGCCCGGCGCGGACGCCGTGTTGGGTCCGAGCGCAACGAGCGGCGCAACCGGCGTCAGGCTCGCGGGATGATTGATGATGCCGCCGGGCGCGAAGACGCTGGACGCCGTATCGGTGTCGGCACTTCCGCCGGCAAGCGTGGCGAGCCCGAAATTGTTGTGGCGGAGCGAAAGCTCGAACTCCAAGCGCAATCCCGGGATGATGTTGTCATACTCGCGTCCGACCGACGCGCCCACCACGAACCCCGTGTCGGCGTCCGCACCGGTCATGTTGAAGTTCGTCACCGCCGTGAACACGAAGGCCAGTGTGTGCGGATGCGGCGCCGGCACCTGATGGGTTACCTGTTCGGTGCGCGCGGAATTGACCACGCCGCCGCCGCCCGTCACCGGGTCGAGGTCGTTGCCCAAATGGGCGCCCCCGAAAACGGACAGGTAAAGTTGGCCGGCATCCGCCGTGGCCGCGCCGACAAGTAAGGCAGTGGCGGCCGCGGTGCCGCGCAAATACGCTTTCATAGTGTCCCCCAAAAATCCCAGACGGACACGCTAGCAGCGCAGCGATTCGCTCTGCAACTTTCGCGCGCTGATCGTTAGGGGAGCATCACCTGTGAATTGGCAACCGCGGGGCGCGTGCCAAGTGCATGTGGTGCGAGTTTGAGGGACAGCATGATACGGCTAGTTGGAAATTTTTTTTGCGCGAGAACATGTCACCGAAATCGTGAATTCAGCGAACGCCTCCCCCCACAGTTGCGCGCGACGCCGCCTGCCAACGCAAGCAGTGGCGAGGTTCAAGCACAGGGTGCAGGCGTGCAGGTGCCTCCCGAAATCAGGGCATATCCACAACAACCGGGCGGGGAGTGCGCGTCCACCACCGCAAGCGGATGCCCCGTATTGTGTAGAGTTGAGGCTATTTCGCCTTCGGCTCGAACGTCATCATCAAGCCCAGCGGCCGTTCGGCCCGCGTTTCGACGAGAAACGTCGCGCCGTCGCCATTGTCGAACGTCACCGCGTCAGTGAGCGCTTTACGGGACCACTTAGGCCGGCAGGCCGCGACCGTGTTCGTAATCAAGTCCGCGAACTGTCGGGTGGTTGCCGGGTCGGTTTCAGCGAAAACGCAGCTGACCGCAAAACTGCCTTCCTTCGGCAACGCGCGCGCGGTGCACGCATCCGCCCCGTAGTACTGCATCGCCAGACGCGTGGGCGCCGACGTGTACTGCGCCTCGTTCATCCGTTCCCGCCCGTTTCTTGCTAGGCCAAGCATCTCGTCCAACGGCCGGCACGGATCATAATGGGCTGAGGTCTCGACCATGGGGCCATATGCTGGATCGGGACGGCTAATCGTGAGGTCCAGCGTGCCGTCGGCAATCGTGAAAAGGGCATAGCGCGTCCCGACACGTGCGCGCCATACCGGAAGGCAAGCCTTCGCCGCCGTCACATGCTGGGCGAACGTCCGCGTTGCCCAAGCCTCGTCCTTTCCCTTAGCCGCGCAGTTGACGGTGTTGCCGCCCACGGAAGAAGTCCACGCCTTGCATTTCGGCCCGCCGAAATAGGCCCGCGAGATCGGCGCGATCGCATCCGTAAACGCCGGCGCGTTCGCTGCCTCGCGCCCCATTCGCGCCATCGTCAGCAACTCGTTGTATGAATCGCACGTAGTCTGTTGCGGCGCCTTGCGAATGACGGGCACAGGCGGCTGGCTGCCCGGGCTCGGCCGGTACTGCGGCGGGCTCTCGGCCAAAGCGGCGCCGGCCAAGGCGAAACACGAAAGCGCAAACCCGGCAACGCAACGGCGCATCGAAATCTCCAGATACAAGCCCCAAACCTTAGCGCGGAAACAGCGCCCACCGGCATACCCCAATTGGGGGATGCTCAGTAAGCATTCAGAATACCACGACCCCCGCGCATCAACTCGAACGCGAACGCCTCGTTGATGCGGGCGAGCGGCAGCGTGTGCGTGATCATGGGGTCGATCGGGTTGACGAAATGGGTCATCCCGAAGCGTTCGCCCCACGCTTTCTTCTCCGGATTGATGTCGACGCCCACGATGTTGTCGGCACCGACCATGCGAAGACCCTGGATCACATTGAGCCCGATCCCGCCCAGCCCGAACACGACGCAGTTCGACCCCGGCTCTACCTTTGCCGTGTTGACGACCGCGCCAACGCTTTGTTCACTCCGTCCGGCTCGGCCCCACGCTGTTTTCTTCCTTCACCGCCGCACGCCGTTCCGGGGTGACGCACGTGACGTCGCCGTCGAACGCTTCTCGCCAGACAAAGCCCGCGATGCACGTGTTCGGCCCGTAGGCACCGTTCGGATCCCAGCGCGACGGTGCAACCGCGTTCTCTTGGGTCACCATGGAGCGGGACTCCGGTGTCACACAGACGACGTCGGCCGGTCGCGCCTCACGCCAAACAAAGCCTGGCTTGCAGCGTCGTGCCGTGGCGTTAGCAAACCCGCCCGGCTCTTGCATTGCGCCGGGAGAGGTTGTGCTGGGCACGATCGGCGCTGTGCTCCCAGGCTTCTTACCGAGGCCGGTGACTTTGCGGTTGACGCCGGAAATGCAGCAGGAATTTGCCCGTGCATCGCCTTCCGCCGTCTTCAGATAGCAAACGGCTCTCGGTCCCTGCACGCCGGGGCGCACGTAGGTCCACGCGCGGCAGCGATCGCTATCGTTCTTGCACTGGATTTGGCAGGCTTTGGGATTGTCGAGCTCAAAGCGCGTATAGTCCGCTCCCGCGCGATCGATGTTGTCTTCCATACCGGGCTCGATCAAGTCGCCCCCGCCAGTCATGGTAATCGGCGGGGCAGCCGGTGCGAGCACCGCGCAAATCAATCCGACCGCATTGACGTGCCCCCCGTAGCGAATGCTCAAGCCCGTCGCATACTCGTTCCCGGGACATTGGTTTGGGGGTTCGGCGTTAAAAACGCGGTCAGTGTAATTTGGATCGCCGGTCACGATTCCTCCGGCGGTTTGCGCGCCGTCGCGCGGGCGGAAGCAAGAGAATTGGATAGAATAAACCGTGCGAGGACGACCGTAGAGTCGAACGGTGATGCTCCTAATGGCGGAGTCTCGCTCGCAATACTGTTCGACAGGGCTGCCGCCGATCCCGCCTTTGACCTGCAGCCGCATGAGACGCCCAAGCCGAAAGTCCGGCAGCAGTTCCGAACAAATGAGGCCGATTTGGTCGATCCACAACCCACTCCGCCCATGGAAGCCGGATAGCGCATATCCGGCTGGGCAACGGTATTCTTCAGCGCGATCGCCTGACCCGCCCGGCGCAGGAAAGACAGTCGCATGCGAGGGCAGGGTGAACATGGTCGCACAAGCGATCGCGAATACGGTCGCAGCAATCAACAGGTTTGCAAACCACTTCATATGTTTCACTCCCTAAACCTTACACCGCTCTCATTCGGCGATTGACGTCCCACGCCTCCCGAACCGCCGCATGCTCGGCACGCGGCGGAAGCTTGAGCCTGTCCATTTTGCCGCCTTGCTTCGCTATTGCGTCCTGGAAGGTCCAAGTCTGTTCTCTTCTTTCACCGCGGCGCGCCGTTCGGGCGTCACGCACGTGACGTCGCCGTCGAACGCTTCGCGCCAGACGAAGCCCGCGATGCACGTGTTCGGCCCATAAGCGCCGTTCGGATCCCAGCGCGAGGATGCGACCGCATTCTCTTGGGCCACCATCGAGCGGGATTCCGGCGTCACGCAGACCTGATCGCTTGGTCTTGCCTCGCGCCAGACGAAACCCTGTTTGCAGGTGCCCGCTTGCGGGTATTCCGGCGGACAGGGAACATTTGGGAAATTGCAAGGATTACCCGACGCCCCGCCGCACGGTGGAATGCCAGGCCCACCGCCGCCCGGTGGCGGAATGTCCGTGGTCTCGACGCCTGAAATGCAGCACGCGTTCGGCTGTGCCTGCGGCGCTGTACTTTTCAGAAAGCAGAGAGGTGCAGACCCTTGGAATCCGGGGCGCACATAGACCCAGGAGCGACAACGCGCCGGATCGTTTCTGCATTCTTGCTGGCAAGTTTCCGGCGCGCGTGCGAGCAGTTTGAAGCTACGATAGCTCGGGCCGGGGCGGGTGGTCCCGTCCAGCATGCCCGGCAGTAGCGGCTCGGTCGTGGGCGCCGGCACGTAGCTTCTGGGTGGCTCCGCCATGGGGGGCTTCGGCGGCGAGGCGGGATTGTTGGGAAACAGAATAGGAGGCACCGCCACCTTCGGCGGCCTCAACGTGCTGCAAATCAGCCCGACGGCATTGACATGGCTACCCCAGCGTACATCCAGGCCGACTGCATACTCGTTTCCGAGGCACCGTTGAGCGTACTGCTTTATGTCGTCAAAGTGACGAGTGGGATGGGTGTCTTGTTTGTGACTGAATGAGTAATGACCTGCGGGAGAGCCATCCGCGGGCCGAAAGCACTTGAACGCCACGAACGTGACCACTTTTGGTTTGCCGTCCGTGTACCCGATC
>CAYXQB010000035.1:0-17376 GCA_964466435.1 uncultured Flavobacteriaceae bacterium
AGGTCGAGGTCGAAATCGCCAAGGAAGTGCGCATCAAAGTTGTGAAGTCGACGATCGCCGACATCCGCTCCAAGACCGAACCCTCGGACGCCAAGCCCGCCAACGACTAGACGAACGCCGCCCCGCCGGTACCCGAAAGACAAGTTCCGATGCTTCAGTTTCAATCCTGGAAAATCCTAGCCATACTCGGCGTGTGCCTGATCGGCCTTCTGACCGCGGCGCCCAATATCATGCCGGCCTCCTGGTCCGGCTGGATCGCCCGCAACGCAAGCTTCCTGCCGCACAAGCCGGTCGTGCTGGGCCTCGACCTGCAGGGCGGCTCTTACGTCTTGTTCGAGGCGGAAATCGACGTCGCCGTCCGCGACCGTCTGCAGTCTTTGCTGGAAGACATCCGCCGCGGCTTCCGCAAGGAGAAGATCCTCTACAACAGCCTCGCGGTCGGCAAAGACGGTCTAACCGTCAAGATCGGCGATCCTGCGAAGATCGAAGAAGCGCGCACGTTCCTGCGCGGCTTGGCGAGCCCGACCGGCAACGCGATCATGGGCATCACGGCGAGCGAGTTCGACGTGATGCTCGATCCCGAAGGCAACGCGACCGTCACGATGACGGATTCGGGCCGCGAACAAATCCGCGCCAACGCGATGGCCCAGTCGGTCGAAATCCTGCGCAAGCGCATCGACCCCGAAGGCACGAAGGAAGTCACGATCCAGCCGCAAGGCGCAAACCGCATCATCGTCCAGGTACCGGGCGAGTCGAACCCGGAAGAAATCATCCGCAAGGGCAGCACCGCCGCCAAGCTCACGTTCCACATGGTCGACGAGAGCGTCAGCTTGGCCGACATCGAGGCCAAGCGCATCCCGCCGGGCTCCAAGCTGATGTCCGAAACGCGGGGCCAAGGCCCGAACAAGCAAACGGTTCCGATTGTAGTAAAAGAACGCGCCATCATCACCGGCGACATGCTGGAAAAGGCCCAAGGCACGTTCGACGCGCAGACTCAGCAACCGATCATCTCGTTCAAGTTCAACGCGCAAGGCGCCCGCCGCTTCGCCGACGTGACCAAGAACAGCGTGGGCAAGCGCTTTGCCGCCGTGCTCGACGACAAAGTCATCACGGCACCCGTCATCCGCTCGCCGATCTTGGGCGGCCAGGGTCAGATCGAAGGCGATTTCACGATAACCGAAGCGAACGAGACGGCGGTTCTATTAAACTCAGGCGCGCTCTTCGTGCCGCTGAAGGCCGAGGAGCAGCGCACCGTCGGCGCCGAACTCGGCGAGGACTCGATTGAGGCCGGTCAGTACGCGGCGCTCAGCGGACTGATCCTAGTCGTGTTGTTCATGCTGCTGCAGTACCGCTTGTTCGGTCTTTTCGCCAACGTCGCGCTCGTCGCCAACCTCGTCTTACTGCTCGGTCTGATGACGTTCGTCGGCGCGACGCTGACGCTGCCCGGCATCGCGGCTTTCGTGCTCACCATGGGCATGGCGGTCGACGCGAACGTGCTCATCTATGAACGCATCCGAGAGGAGCAGCGAAACGGCCGGCCGATCATGTCGGCCATCGATGCGGGCTTCGAGCGTGCGATGACGACGATCATCGACTCGCAGCTGACGACGCTGCTGGCGGGCCTCATCCTGCTCGTCATGGGCACGGGCCCCGTGCGCGGCTTTGCCGTCGCGCTTTCGCTCGGCATCGTGACCTCGGTCTTCACCGCAATTTTCGTCACGCGGCTCCAGGTGTTTTGGTGGTTGAAGGCCAAGCGGCGCACCGAAATCCCGGTCTGATCGCGGCAAAACCCCTCCGCGATCGGGGTTTTGCGCGGCAATGGTCGATTGACGGCCGTCCGCGTTGTACTCTTAGTGTTCGCGTTGAGTCGCCTTGAGGGGAGAATTGGCCGTGGCTGCAATCTTATCGAATCTCAGAAACACGATCATCGCGGGCTTCGTGCTCGCGCTCGTCGTCTTCGTCGTCTTCTTGCTGGTCAGCGGATACAACGTCGCCTCGATCGTGGGCGGCGAGCAGTTCTGGGGCTTCGTCCTGCGTTGGCTGCACGTGGTATTCGGCATCGTCTGGATCGGGCTGCTCTACTACTTCAACTTCGTGCAGATGCCGATGATGCCCAAGATCCCGGACGACCAAAAACCGGCGGTCTCGAAGTTCATCGCCCCCGAAGCGCTCTGGTATTTCCGCTGGTCCGCGATGGGCACGATGGTGCTCGGCGTTTTCCTGGCCCTCATCAACCACTACTTCCTGGAGGCGATGACGCTGGGCGCGACCCAGGGCTTCGTCTCGCCGCAGACGACGCTGATCGGCATCGGCATGTGGCTGGGCTTGATCATGTGGTTCAACGTCTGGTTCGTCATTTGGCCGAACCAGCAACGCGCGCTCAACATCGACAACAAGTTCCCCGATCTGAGTAAGGATCAAAAGGCCGCCCACGCGCGCACCGCAATGCTGTTCTCGCGCACGAACTTCATGCTCTCGATCCCGATGCTGTTCTGCATGGTCGGCGGCGGCACGAACGCGAACCTGGGCTAGGCCTCGCGAAACGCGACGCGGGCAGGGGGCTGTGCCGCTGGCGCAGCCCTTTGTCGTTGAGGAGCATCCCGGTGACCGAAGCCGACTGGCGCGACCTTGAGGAGACCGTGGCGACCCACGACCCCGACCGCCACGTCGCCACGTTCTTTGCTCCGGCGCCCAAGCGACGCGCCCTGACCGCGCTCTACGCCTTCGACCGCGAACTCGCCCATGTCGGCGAGGTTGTGCGCGAGCCGATGGCCGGCCACGTCCGTCTCGCCTGGTGGCGCGAGCAACTGGCCTCGATCTACGAAGGCCGCCCGCCCGCATCGCCCACCGGCCGCGCCCTGAAGCACACCATCGAAGACGACGCGCTGCCCCGCGCGCTGTTCGACGCGGCGGTCGACGCCCGTGCGCACGACCTCGACGAAGCCCCGTTCGCCGACGAAGCTGCACTCGAAGCACACGCCGACGCGACGACCGGCAACATCATGCGCTTAGGCCTGCGCGTACTGGGCTTGGGCGACCGCGCCGACGAAGCCGCCCGCCACGCCGCAATCGCCATAGCCTACGCAATCCACGCCCGCGACTTTCCCGCCTTCGCCAAGCTGCGCCGCTGCCGCCTGCCGCTGACGTGGCTTACCGACGAGCGCATCAATCAAGAAGACGTATTCGCCGCGACCGCGATGACGCCCGCACTAACGCGCATCGCGGCCCGCGCCGCCGCGCGCACGAAAGCGGCACGCGCCGCCGCCAACGCCGCCCGCTTCCGCCTGGGCGCCCTGCCGGTCTTGAGTCCCGCCACGCTCGCCCGCGTGCCCGCCGACCCGTTCACGCCTAGGCCGCTCACGCCCTGGACCCGCGTCGCACGGATCGCCCTCGCCAATCTGATGTGGCGAATCTAGGGTTGAAGAAAGCGGCTTGAGGGCACGTACAATGTCCGCTGGCACACGACGATTGGCGCCATGGTATTTGCTGTCGCGGAACATTAAAGAGTCGAGTCGGTGCGCCTCAGTCTCGCGCGCCCGGTGAAACCTGCGATCTTGGGTCCGCGATGAACGAGGCCGATGCCGACAGAGTGCACGAGCGTGTCTTCACGCTCTTGCGGGCGCGCCAATTCGATGAAGCCGTGCGCCTCTGCCAGGAGTGCCTGAAAACCTGGGACGAAAGCTATCACGAAGCCGCCTGGGCCAATTTGGCGAAGGTGTATTGGCGCTGCGACCGGAAGGCCGAAGCGGTTGAAGCCATCTCCAAGGCCATCGAGTTATCCCTTGACGACAGGAGCCATTTGCACACGCGCGCCCGGCTGACACTGGAGTTGGGCGACCTGAAGACGTCCAAGCGCGACTGGACGCGCCTGATCGACAAGGAGCGGCTGCTGGAGTCCGAAGCATTCGTCAGCGTGGCTCTGCTCGGCCGCGCCCTGGTTCATGTCGCGCTCGACGATCGCAAAGCCGCCTTGGAAGATCTCGCGAACGTCGGAGACGACCAGAGCTTGCTCATCAACAAGCGTCTGTGGTCAGCCGGCGAACTGCGCAACACGCTGTCGTCCGAAGGATCGGGGGGCACGTAGCAAACTCAGGTGCGAGGGGCCGAGATAGTCACGTGTCCCCCCGACAACTCGTTAGAAACCTCAGACGGCCTTGCTGATGGGTATACAGAGCGTCTCTGCGAGACTCTCGAGTAGTGTCCGCACAACAGCTGGATTGATCTGACCACGAGCGATCGCGCCCGCAAGTTGCTGCAATTTGAGTGGTGGTAGCTGGGTCGATGGAGACGGTCGGGCCAAGCCACCCGAATGCGTCGGGTAACCAGCGCGACGCGCCACAAACTTGATTGAGCTCGACGCGGCTCACCGGCCAGGATGTCGGCTACGTATACCGCTTCGACGTCCGCTGCTCGCCCTCGTCGGCCGCTTCTTTCGCCGCGCCGCCATAGCCCGTCAGCCGGTCCGCCACGAACGGGTTCGTTCGCCGCTCGGCGCCGAACGTCGACGTCGGCCCGTGGCCGGGGATGAACGTCACGTCGTCGCCCAAGGGCCAAAGCTTCTCGCAGATCGAGTGGATCAGCTGCTCGTGATTGCCGCGCGGAAAGTCCGTTCGGCCGATCGAGCCCGCGAACAAAACGTCGCCGACGAAAGCGATCTTGGCACGCTTGTTGTGAATGACCACGTGGCCGGGCGTATGCCCCGGCGTGTGCGAGACGTCGAACTTCACGCCCTCAAGCTCCAGCACGTCGCCGTCGTCCAGGTAGCGGTCCGGCGTCACGTTGCGCGCGCCCGCAAGGCCGTAACGGCGGGAACTGTCCTCGATCTGGTCGAGCCAGAACTGATCGTCCTTGTGCGGTCCTTCGACGGCGACACCCGTGCGCTCGCGCAGCTCCGCAGCCGCACCCGCATGATCGAGATGTCCGTGCGTCAACCAAATGCGCTTCAACGTCAGCCCGAAATGCTTCAGCGCGCCGAGCAACGTGTCAACGTCACCGCCCGGATCGACGAAAGCGGCATGCTTCGTCGCCGTGTCCCAGATCAGGGAACAGTTCTGCTGCAACGGCGTCACCGGGACGATGCGCAGCTGCATTTTCGGCTCGGGCGCGGATTGGCTCATAACCCTCTCGATGTCAGCTTTTTTGCGGTGGTGCAAGATCGGCCATCCGCGCCATCACGTCCGCCCGCGCCAGATACCCGGTCTGCGCACCGGTAACAGTGCAGGAGAGGCTCGCCCCCGCGCTCGCGAACCGCATTGCCTCGCCGAGTGCTGCGCCGCCGTCGAGCGCCGCGGTCAGGTAACCGGCATAGGCATCGCCCGCGCCGGTCGTGTCGACCACCGCTACCGGCAGCGCTCCGACGCGCCACATCGTGCCCGAGGGTTCCACGGCAAGCGACCCCGCCTCGCCCAATGTCACGACGCAGGTGAGGGCGAAGCACGACGCCAACGCGCGCGCGATGTCCTCAAGCTCCGGGGCCGCAATGGCGAACAGATCGCCAAGCGTCCGCGCCTCGTGCTCGTTGACGACAAGCATGTCGAGATCGCTGAGCACCGCGCTGTCGACTGGCATCGCCGGTGCCAGGTTCAAAAGCGTACGCGCGCCCGCGGCCTTCGCCGCGCGAAGCGCGCGCCAATTCTCCTCGAGACCAATTTCCATTTGCATGACCAGCCAATCGCCGGGCCCGAGACGCGGGCTCAAGCCGTCGAGCTGCGTCGCGCGCGTCTCCATGCTGGCGCCGGGGGCTGCGGTGATGATGGTCTGCCCTTGCGGATCGACCGAGATGAACCCGCACGCCGTTCGCAAGCGCCCGCGCGCGACGGCGGAGAGATCGACCCCGGCGGCACGCACCTGCTCCAGTGCGGCCTCGCCCCATGCATCGCCGCCGATCGTGCCCACCAGCGCGACACGCTGCCCGGGTTGCGCACCGCGCTGAGCCGCCAGCGCCTGGTTCGCGCCCTTGCCGCCCGGCACGACGGCGTAGTCGCGCCCCAGAACCGTCTCGCCCCGCTTCGGCAACTGCGGCACCGGTGTGATCAAGTCGATCGTGATGGACCCAAACGCGACGATCATCTCAAGCGCCCGCCACAAACCCGCGGGGTTTGCGCTCGTAATCGCGACGGCCGATGTCGGCGAGCGCGGCGGCCACGTCGAGCCGGGGCACGCTCTGCGGTTCGCGCGCATAGACGAACGCCGCGGCGCAGTAGTCGTCCACGCGCTCGGCAATGGCGAACGCATGCAACGGCGAATTCGCGAGCGCCTCACCCGTAACCCAACCGTTGCCGGCGAGCGTATAGCGATTGCCCCAATCCTCCATCAGATGTTCTGCCCCCTTCGGCACCATCAGCGCGCCGATCTGTTGGATGGTCGCGCGCATTTCATGCTCGAATATCAAGGGGTCGGGAACGTGCCAGCGATAGAAGCCGACAAAGTCGGGCTTCGGCGGGATCGGCGATGCAGGATCGGCGGGCGGCGTGACGATCAGTGGCGCGCCTTGATAGGGCGTCGCGTGCGCGCCCATGCCCCACGCGCTACCGACATAGTCTTCGAGCCCCGTGCCGCAGTAGGTCGGATGCGTCGTGTCCCCATCGCGAAAGAGCTTGAACTCGCCCTCGCCGTACCAAACCATATCGTCCGGCAGAACGCGCACGCCGACGACGCAGCCGAGAAAGCGCCCGGGACCCTTGATCCCCTCCGCGATCGTGAAATCGCGTTTGAGCACGGTCGGGTTCTCGCGCCGGAACATCACATGCAGATACCCGGCGTCGTCCGCGACCGGCTCTAGCGTGTAGTCGACCTGATAGTAGAAATTAATCGGCCGCGTACCGTGGTTCGTGAGAACCAGCTTCAGGTGCCGCCGGAACGGCATCGGGTAATAGGCGTTGAAGCCGCGCCCTTCCTGCACTGCGGTCAGCGCCGTGGTGCATGCAACGGTTCGCCCATGCGGCTGCCCGAAGAAGTCGAGCGCCGGGACAGCGATGCCGGGCTCGGCGCGGCCGTCGTAGAACGCCTCGAGCACGACCGCGCGCATCGCCTCAGGAGGCGCGGCCATGAACGTCATCCAGATGTGGCGAACGCGCCCCGGTCCGTCGAGTTCGGCGAGCACCACCGTCTCGCCGGATAATATCCGCCGGTTCGGCGCGCCCTTGCGTCCGGACGCAATCGTTCCGCCAGCCCCGCGCGCGCCGGTCGGATTCTCGAAACTGATCGACCGGCTGTCGAGGCTCAGGTCGACGCGCGAAGGGTCGCCGAACAGGTGCATCATGATCTCCCTCTGCGGGAGAGTGCCTAGCCCTTTTTGCTCACACAAGCGTGAAGCCTTGACCGGGGAGCGGGCAGGGCGAAAATGCAGGCGGACAGGGGAAAGATCGACGAATGCGGTGGGCTTGGTTCTTGGGCGTACTCCACGGTCTTGCGGGAAGTGCAATCTTGTTTTTGACCCTTCATCCGTTGCGCGACGCGCTCGACGCGCATGCGCTCGAACTCGTACGCATCGGCTCGGCCGTGCAAGCCATTCAGGGCGTCACGCTCTTGGCGTTGGCGCACGCCGGCCGGGGCCAGATCGCCGCCGCCCTGATCGCCGGCGGTACCGCGGCTTGGGCAGCGATGGTCTACATCATCGCCTTCACCGGACAGCACCCAATGGACCTCGTCGTCCCCGCAGGCGGGTTGACGATGATGTTGGGATGGCTTGCCCTACTGCTGACGCCGCCGAAGGCTTGACCCAACGCAAAAGAAAATGGCCCCACGAAACGCCGTGGGGCCATCAGACTAGCTGCGGTAGGACGGCATTAGAACGTGAACATGGCCCGGGTTTGGATGATGTCGAAGTCCGCATCCAGGCTCGTACCGCCCGCGCTCAGGCGGTCGATGTCGACCATCGCGTACTCGCCCATCAGCTTGAAGTTCGAGTTCAGGTACCAGGTCAAGCCGACGTTGGTGATCGTCTGCTCGCCGCCGCGGATACGGTTCCCCGCGACTGCATCAAGTTCGAATGCGTTCAAGTCGAGCACGCTATGGCGCGCGTGCACTGACCACGCACCCAACGAACCGCCCATCGACCAAGGCGAAGTGACCGACGGACCGCGGAACACGGCGACGTTGTTGTTCGTCGCACCTGCCGCATAGCGCTTGTTTTCGCCGGTGATGATCCACTCGCCTTCGACGTACCAGCCCGAGAAGCTCGGATCCTTTGCGGCGCCCACGCGGTCGAGGTTCATCTCATACCATTCGGCGGCCACATAGAGGTTCTGGAAGTTTGCCCCGAACTCGAAGCCGTAGGCGTGATTGCCGTCTTTCTCAACGGTGATGTTGCCGGTGTCGATGAAGCGGTCGCCCGTGACGCGAATTTCCGGGCGTTCGTTGAGGCGCATCACCTTGTCGTCTTTGTTCAGGATCATGGACCCGCTGGCGCCGACTTGGACGTTGCTCACCCCGTCGCTCCACAGACGCCAGACAGCGCGGCCCAACAGGTGCGTGTCTTCGTCGTTGCCGGCAGCAGGCAGGCCACTGTGCGTGCCACCGATACGCTCGCCCGTATAAGCGGCGGACAACACGAAATTGTCACCCTGATAGAGCGCGTTTTCCTTCTGCCACGTGACCTCAACACCGCGCCGTGAGTTGTCGCCGCCGAAGTTGCCGACCAGCGTCGTGATGACGGCCGAACGTTCCATCGTCGTGAGGTCCGCGGACGACGTCGCGTCGTACATGCTGATGATCGGTTGGATGGCGCCGAGGTGGATGCGCGTGTTCGGGATACCCGTGTAACCCACGCGCATGATGTTGACCGTGCCGGCAGCTTCCGCACCCGAACCGCCGAAATCGAAGCGCATTTCATAGATGAAGTCGCGGAAGAACTTGCCTTCCACACCGAAACGCACGCGGCGGAACACGGCGCCCGAGCCCTGATCGCAAAGCACGTTCGTCGCGTCGCAATTGTTCGCAGCGCCGTAGCCTATGCCGAAGTCGCTGGGGTCTTGCTCGAACGATGCGAAGTCCAGCATGAACCGGCCGCGGAAGGCGAGCTCGAACCGCCCGTCGCCCGAACGCACGCTGGGGCGCAGGTCGGTAAACGACCACTGCACCGCGTCCTGCTTCTGCTCGACCGCGCTGAGCCGCGCGCCGTTGGCGATCTTGTCGTCTTCGGCCTCGCGCTCCAGGCGCTCCAAGCGCGCCTTAAGGTCCTGAATTTCTTGATCGCGCCGGTCGTCTTTCGTCGACTTGCCGGCATAAGCGGGCGAGGCGACGAGCGCGGCAGCCACCAGCGCTACGGTCCCCAGCAGAATTGACTTCGTTTTCATTGGATTGACACCCCTCGTTGATCCGCGCCGTTCATGCAGGCGGTCGATGACACTCAAATGACAGTCCTATGACGGGAAGGCTTTGAAGCACGCACCGTTGCGTAATAGAGACATCGATTCGCCCGAAAGCCAGAAATCCCTAGCAACCTGACTACCCAAGGTTGTGCGTACCTGTTGCGATTTGGCCGCAAAAAAAACGGCGCCCGTTTGGGCGCCGCTTGGATGACGACATTGTCGATCGGAGCTAGGTGACCGCCCAAACCGCTGCGACGAGCACGAACAGCGTGAACAAGGGCCAAAGCGGGGCTAGCACGAACAGGTGGGATCGCATGGCTACTCCTCCAAATTTGACGCCGAGACATCGAAGCGACGGGCGCTCGGAAGCTTGGGCGAAGGACTTCAAAAGGCTGCGGAACATCCACAGTTAGGCATAATATGCACATTGTGCGCTTTGTGACAAGTATGTGAAACCGCACTTTGTGCGCTTTATGTCATGGGCGATGCGTGAACGGTGGCGGCGGGCCTACGCCACGTGTTACTGAGCGCAACGGTTCGAAAGGGGAAGTCATGAAAGGCCACGAGTTTAAGCGCTGGCGTAAGAGCCTGAATTTCAATCAAAAAGAGGCGGCCGATGCCCTCGGCCTCAAGCGCCGCGTCGTGCAGTACTACGAAAAAGGTGAGCGCAGCGGCGGCAAGCCGGTGAAGATCCCGCGCACGGTCCGCTTGGCTTGCTACGCGATTTTGGCAGGCGTCACCGACTACCACGGTCAGGAAAAGGACAAGAAGCCTGAGAAGGCAAAGGCCGCTGAAGCCGTCAAAGCTGAAAAGGGCGAGAAGAAAAAGAAGAAGGACAAAGAGAAAGAAAAGGAAAAAGACAAATAACGCTAGCCGAGCCGCCAGCCGATTCGCCTACCGACTGCTTCACCTCCCGCGCAATCGGCCGATCTTACTTTTGCCGCGTTGTAGCTTCCTAACCCGACCGGAACATGAATCCGAACCAACGTTGGTACCACGGGCGCCGCTCACGCATTGCCGCCAAGGCCTCGACGATGGATGCTGAAACCTCGTCAGCTGGCTTCATCGCGTCGATGCGAACCACCTTCTTCTGGCGCGCGTAGTAGGGAACCACCGGCGCCGTTTCTGTCTTGTACGCGGCGAGCCGACGCTTGAAGACGTCGACATTGTCGTCGCTGCGGACCGGCTCTCCCTTGGCGCGCGCATCGGCGGCCCGTTTCTCGACGCGCTTGGTGAGTTCGGCCTCATCCGCGTCCAAGATCACCACAGCGTCGATCGTGCGCTTCTTGCTACGCAGCATCCGATCCAGTGCCTTGGCTTGACCCACGGTCCGCGGGACCCCATCCAAAACGAAGCCCGCGACGCAATCCGGCTTGCCGACGCGGCTTGTGACGATCTGGAGTATGAGCCGGTCCGGTACAAGGCCGCCCTTAGCCATCAGCGACCCGACGCGCCGGCCAAGCCGCGAGCCGGCGTCGACCTCGGCACGCAACATAGCGCCCGTGGAAAGGTGAGGGACGTTGAAGGTCCGGCAGAGGTAGGCGGCTTGTGTGCCTTTGCCCACGGCAGGCGGGCCAAAGATGACGATAATCATCAAGGTGTTCCGTGCTGCCCTGAACGAGCAGCGGACTAGCCGAACCGTCCCGTCAGATAGTCTTCCGTGCGCTTCACCTTCGGCGTGACGAACATCGTCTTCGTATCGCCGTACTCGATCAGCCGCCCGAGATACATGAACGCCGTGTTGTCGGCGACGCGCGCCGCCTGCTGCATGTTGTGCGTCACGATGACGATCGTGTAGCGGCCCTTCAGCTCGTTGATGAGCTCTTCGATCTTGGCCGTCGCGATCGGGTCGAGCGCCGAGCACGGCTCGTCCATCAACAGCACCTCGGGATTGCCCGCGATCGCGCGCGCAATGCAAAGACGCTGCTGTTGGCCGCCGGATAGCCCGAGCGCACTTTCGTTCAAGCGGCCCTTGACCTCGTCCCAAAGCGCCGCGCCGCGTAACGCGGCCTCGGCGGCCTCAGCCAGAAGCTTGCGGTTCGTGACCCCGTCGACGCGCAATGGATAGATCACGTTCTCGGTGATAGACATCGGGAACGGATTTGGTTTTTGGAACACCATGCCCATGCGCTTTCTGAGCGCTATGACGTCGATCCGCGAACCATAGATCGGCTCACCCTCGATCAGCATCTGTCCTTGCGTACGCAAACCGTCGATGAGGTCGTTCATCCGATTCATACAACGCAACAAGGTCGACTTGCCGCAGCCTGACGGTCCGATCAGCGCCGTGCACAGACCCTTCTCGATGTCCATGTCGACGTTCCAGAGCGCCTGCGCCTGGGTGTACCAAAGGTTGAAGCTCTCTACCTTCAGTGAGAGCCCCTGGCCGCCTTCTCTTGTGTGGTACGCGGTCGGGCCGAAGTTTGTGTCCGCCATCAGAGTCCCCAAAACATCAGAATTGCCCCACTTGGTACGCGCGCTTCAGGTTGTTGCGAACGTAGATCGCAAACGCGTTCAACACCAAGACGAGCGAGATCAACAACAACGTCGTCACGAACACCATCGGCCGCCCGGCTTCCGAATTGCGCGATTGGAAGCCCACGTCATAGATGTGGAATCCAAGGTGCATAAAGCTGCGCTCCAAATGCGCGTACGGGAAGGTGAAGTCGACCGGCAGTTCCGGCGCAAGCTTCACCACGCCCACGATCATGAGCGGCGCGACTTCGCCCGCGCCCCGCGCCATGGCAAGGATCAACCCCGTCATGATGCCGGGAGCCGCGCGCGGCAGCACGATCCGCCAGATCGTCTGCCACTTCGACGCACCGCAGGCGAGCGAGCCTTCGCGCATCGACCGCGGCACGGCCGCAAGAGCCTCCTCGGTCGCCACGATCACGACGGGCACCGTCAGCAGCGCCAGCGTGAGCGAGGCCCACAGCATGCCGCCCGTGCCGAACGTCGGCGTCGGCAGTTTTTCCGGGAAGAAGATCTGATCGACCGATCCGCCAACGATGTAGCAGAAGAAACCAAGCCCGAAGACGCCGTAGACGATTGACGGCACGCCGGCCAGATTGTTGACGCAAATGCGAATGAAGGAGACCAGAATGCCTTGCCTCGCATACTCGCGCAGGTAAAGCGCGGTTATGACGCCGAACGGCGCAACAGCGAGGCTCAGCAACACCATCATCGTGAGCGTGCCGACGAGGGCAGGGAATACGCCGCCTTCGGTGTTCGCTTCGCGCGGCGGCCCGGTGATGAACTCCGCCCAGCGCGATCCATAGATGCGCCACTTTTCTTCCGACGATAGGTCGTTTGCGCGGTACAGGCGAATGAAGCGCGACAAGGGCAAGGTCTTCGTCTGGCCGTCCACGGCCTCAAGCAACGCGGTATTGGCTTCATCCGCCTGACGCAGCGCGGCGACCTTCTCGCCTAGCGTCTGATACCGCGCTTGCAGTTCCGCCGTCTCTTTGGCGACATCGGCCTTGATCGCAGCGGTCTCGGCGCTGCCAGCGCCGTAGTCGAGTTCGGCGCGCCTCACCTTGAGCCTCAGCGCTTCGATCTCGTGGTTGACGCCGGCGATCTCGATCTTGTCGATCAGCTCGATCTCCTTGCGCCGCGCCTCCGCTGCCTTGTGCGCAGCCGCGATTTGGGCTGCGGTCGGAGCAGCCGTCTTCGTGCCTGTGAGATCGATTTCCTTGATGCGCCCGATGAACGGGCCCCACTCGACGCGCTCGATCATGTAGATGTCGCGCGGGAATGCGACCGACTTCTTCTCGAACTCCGGCACCCAAACGAAATCCTCGCCGAAGATGTCGTAGTTGCCGACGCGATAGAGCGTGCGATCCGCGAAACCCAGATCGGCCTCGATCTTCTCCTTCACGTCGCCGGTCGCGGCCTTCACGACCTCCTCCGGTACGCGATAGGTTTCGGCGCGGAAGACCTCACCGGCGACGATCCTGCCGTCCTGGCGCGTCACGACCTCGATCGGGGCCGGCCAAAACGTCAGCGCGCCGACATAGATCACGAAGGCAAGAAAGCCCGTGATCATGGCAAGGCCCGCCACCAGGGCAGCACCCATCAACCAGACGAACGGCTCACCCCGGGCGGACAGATCGCTGCGCGCCTGCCGGCGCACATTGGCGATCTTCGGGGGAGCGGCGGCCGCGGCGGCTGTTGTTTCGGTCATGGTTTGCATTCCCGCCTAGAGCTGCGCCGCGCGTTTGCGATAGCGCTGCCGCACGAGCTCGGCGACCGTATTGATGACGAACGTCATCGCAAAGAGCACGAGCGCGCACAGGAACAGCGTTCGATAGAGCGTCGAGTCTCGAACGGCCTCTGGCAGTTCGACGTTGATATTGGCCGATAGCGTCCGCAGGCCGTTGAAGATGTTCACGTCCAAGATCGGCGTGTTGCCGGTCGCCATAACGACGATCATGGTCTCGCCAACCGCACGACCGAGCCCGATCATGATCGCCGAAAAAATGCCTGACGCGGCCGTCGGCAGCACGATCCAGCTGGTCGTCTGCCAGCGCGACGCGCCGCAGGCAAGCGATCCCGATCGCAAATACTGCGGCACCGCATTCAGCGCGTCCTCCGAGATCGTGTAGATGATCGGGATCTCGGCGAATGCGATGGCGAACGCGACCACAAGCGCGTTGCGCTGGACATAGGTGTCCACGAGGCCGCCGCGAACGTCATAGCCGTACTCGCTTAACGCGAGCGAGAGCACCCACGCGAGCCCGAGCGAAAGCACCAGAATGGCAAACCAGCCGACGAGTTCCCGTGATGCCGCCGCAATCTTGGGCATCTCGCGCAGATTCAGGCGATAGGCTGCATTGAAGACCGGGCGCGTTCCGATGATCACGAACAGGAACGAGGCCGGCAGCAACAGGAGGAATAGGAACGGTTGCCCCGATCCTTCGCCGCCGGTCCAGCGCTTGAAATCGCCCTCGAAAAACACAGCTTCGATCAGCGGGCCGGCCTTGCTGCTGACCCAGATCGCCAGCACGATCGCCGCGAGATAGGCGAGCAATTTCGGAAATCCGTCGAGCACGTTTGCCACGGGCTGCGGCAGCAGCTGCCAGAAGAAGGACATCGTGATCAACGTAAGCGGCACGACGCCGAACGCTATGATGACGGCCGCGATCCAGTTTTCGACAATAGGCGACAGTACCAGCGCCGCAACGAACCCGACGACGACCGACGGCAGCGTTGCCATCAGCTCCATCACGGGTTTCACGACCGCGCGCGTACGCGGTTGCACGAACTCGGACGTGTAGATCGCGGCAAGCAGCGCGATCGGAATGGCAAGCATGAGCGAGTAGATCGCGGCCTTGAACGTGCCGAAGATCAGCGGCACGAGCGAAAGCTTCGGTTCAGGCGCGTCGGTGCTGGCCGTCGACTGCCACACATAGTCGGGCTCGGCATACCCTTCGTACCAGACTTTGCCGAACAGCGACTGCAACGTCGTTTCCGGATGCGGGATGTTCACCGTCCAAAGCCGCACGGCGCCGTTTTTGCCGATCGCGAGCACGCCGTCGTCCTTGGGCGCGAGGATTGTCGCCTGCAGTCCGTTCGCGTCGCTCGATCCGGGCAGCTGCATCAGCGTGCGCTCGGTCGTCCCGTGGCGGATCCAGACGCTCCCCTTGGCATCCGATGTCGTGAACATGCGCGTACGCTGGCTGACACGGATATCGGTGATGGCGGCTGCTTGCCGCTCGAAGTCGGCGTGCACCTTCGTCCAGACTATGCCGTCGCTCGTGCCCTTCGACTTGCGGTCGACGCCGAACCAAATCGCAACCGACCCGTCCGACCCGCCGATGACGACGGAGTTCTCGCCGTTCAAGTAGGTGACGGCAGAGAGTTGGGAGCTTCCGCTGAGTGTCTTAATCGTCTCCGCAAGCTTCGGATTGGCGAAGTCGCGTGTGTTGTAGCGGTAGAGCGTCCCGTCGCGGAGCGCGACCAGAACGCGGTCGCCCGGCGTGTTGAGCAGCAGCTTGATGACGCTCTCGGCGGGAACGCTCAAGGGGATCACGGCGTTCGAGAGTTGCGTCGTCGACTCGCCGGTCATCATGTTCATTTCGCTGTAGGCCTGGCTCAGCCGAAGCTTGCCCGTCGCATCCAGCGTCACAAACGTCTTGAGGGGCCGCTCCGCCGTACCGCCGGAACGATAATCGGCCTTCAAAATCGCAACGCCTGCGTCGGCGACCTGCACCGCCGGTTCAAGCGAGAGCTCCACGATCTTGCGGCGGAACTGTCCGGGAATGCGCGAATAGACCACGGTGCCGTCAGTCAGGTCGCGCGTGTCGAGCTTCTTCAGGTTCGAAGGTATCTGCTCGGCGGTCACGACCTCGGGCTTGATCACCAGGCGCCCGGTCCGAACCGTGCCGTCCGCGAAGGCAAACAGCACGTCGTCGCCGCGAAGCGTGCTCGCGAACGTCGTTGCCGTAGCCCCGGCGAGGTCGAAGCTCGGAGCCTGGAGCGTCGTGCCGGTGCCCACGTGGAACGCTTCGACATGACCGGTGAGTTCCACATCCACGGCGATCGTCTGCTGCTCGTCCATCTGGGTCTCGACGAACGGCGTCTCGGTGGACTGCAGTTGATACGACTTCGTGCCCGTGACGCTCCCGCCGTCAAGCAGGGGTAAGCTGACGTAGAGGAGGAACGCCATAATCGTGAAGACGGCGATGATGACGAGCATGCCGCCGATCGAAATGCCGTAACGCGCAAAAGCGTCGGTGAACAGAACCGACGCTTTGGTCTTCTTCTCTCGTTGATAAATGACCGACGAGGGGCGCCGCTCGGGCGCCGCTTGCTTTGCCTGCGACATCTATCGAACCACTTATCCCAAACCGGACCCTTACGGCCGGTGCCCCCGGAACTTAACCTGCGCCCCCGCTGCGCAGATAGTGCCGGCGGCGCAACGCCGCCGGCACTCAACAACTATCAGCTCAGTTCAGGCCAAGCTTCGCGCGATCCTGGTTCGCGAACACGAACGGCATCGGAAAGTAGCCGTCCTTGAGCACGACCTGCTGGCCTTCCTTCGACAGCACGTACTTCAAGAACTCGCCGCGCAGCGGATCGAGCGCCGCCGACGGGTTCTTGTTCACGTAGACGTAGAGGAAGCGCGAGATCGGGTACTTTCCCTGATAAGCGTTGTTCTGAGTAGGCTCTTGGCACTGACCGTCACGGCCGGAGATCGCAACCGCACGCACGTCCGCGGTCTTATAGCCGATGCCCGAATAGCCGATCGCGAACTTGTCGGAAGCGACACCCTGAACCACGGTCGACGAACCCGGCTGTTCCTTCACGGTCGCCTTGTAGTCGCCGTTACCCATCGCGACTTCTTTGAAGTAGCCATAGGTGCCCGAGGCCGAGTTGCGGCCGAAAAGCGAAATCGGCTTGCCCGCGTATTCGCCACCGAGGCCGAGTTGGTCCCACTTGGTGATGTCCGCGCCGCCCAGCGTCCGCGACGAGGAGAAGATGCCATCGACTTGGGACAGCGACAGGCACTTGATCGGATTGTCCTTGTGGACGAACACCGCAAGGGCGTCGACTGCCACGCGCACTTCCGTCGGTTTGTAGCCATACTTCTTTTCGAACGCGTCGATCTCGGTCGAACGCATCGGACGCGACATCGGGCCGAACCCGGCCGTACCGGCGATCAGTGCCGGCGGAGCGGTGGACGAGCCCTTGCCTTCGATTTCGATCTTGACGCCCGGATAGGCTTTGTTAAAGCCCTCGGCCCAGAGCGTCATGAGGTTGTTGAGAGTGTCCGATCCGATCGACTTCACAGTGCCGGATACGCCGGACTTCGACTGATACGCGGGATACCGCGGATCCAAATCGTTCGCCGTGGCAACCGCGCCGATCGACACTGTCGCCAGCAGCGCTACCAAAGTTTTCTTGAGCATGAGAACCCCTATGTGGACTTCACCGATGGGCCGAACCGTCACGTTGCGGAGGTCCGCCATCGCGGGGTGACGTGAACCATGCGCGTATGAACCTTTTGTGACGGCAACGGTCCGAAACAGTCGGGAATGCGCGGAATTTCGGGGTGCGGCCATTG
>CAYXQB010000036.1:0-17016 GCA_964466435.1 uncultured Flavobacteriaceae bacterium
TTCTTGTCGATCGCTTCTTGCGTGAGGTAGGGCGCGCTGTCGATCAGCGCGACGTCTTCTTCGCGCGTCTTCTTGCGGTCGCCCGCGATGCCCGTGGTCGCCGTTTCGAAAATCGACTCGATCAAGCGGTAGCTTGCTTCGCGATGGGCTGCCGTGAAGTCCTTCTCCATGAACATGTTCGCGGCGTTCTTGTACTCATAGCGCTGCGCGAACTCGGGCTTGGCCTCGATCTTGTCGAGCATATTGCGCAAGAACGCGGACGTCGTGGAGACGCCAGTCGTGTTCATGCCGCTCACCGGCTGCAGCCAAATTTCGTCGGCGGCGCTGGCGAGGAAATAATCGCCCATGCCGCTGGCGTAGAAGGCTTGCGCATGCGCGATGACGAATTTGCCTTTTGCCTTGAACGACTTCAGGGCGGCGCGCATTTCCTGCGCTTGAGCGCCGGAGATGCCGTTACCGCCTACGCGCATGTAGAGACCCTTCACGCGGTCGTCGGTTTCGGCCTTGGCGAGCGCGGTCACAGCGTCGATGACGGAGGCGATGCGTTTGGGGTCGGCGAACGGATTGTTCGGTCGCGAGTCCGGCAGGCCGTTGCGCATATCGAGCGTCAAGACCATCTCGCTCGGCAGCTTCGGCTGCGTGAAGACGCCTACGACGCCAAAGACGACGGCGAGAAGGACCAAGAAAATGATGATCGAGGCGATGCGGTTAAAAATGCCCGCAAGGCGCGCCAAGAACCAAGACCACATGAGCGATGCCCCTCAAGGAAAAGACGGTGAACGCACGAGCACCAATACATGGTGCGAGGAGCCGTCACCTTACAAGGCCGCCGCTTAAGGGCACATCAAGTTTTCGCGGGCGTTTTGGCGCAGAAAGACTGGCAATTCCCCTCACAATTGTGCGACCTCGGGTTCCGCACACGGGCGGGGACTAAAGGTCCCCAGCCTCAAATGTGGTGCACTGGTTCGGATTGCCCGATTGCAGGCCGGTGCGGAACCACTGCGCACGTTGCGCCGACGAACCGTGCGTAAAGCTTTCGGGCACCACGTAGCCTTGGGCCGACTTCTGGAGCCGGTCGTCGCCAACGGCGGCAGCGGCGTTCATCGCCTCTTCTACATCGCCTTGCTCGAGGAGATCCTTCTTTGCGGTGTGGTGCGCCCAAACGCCGGCATAGCAGTCGGCCTGGAGTTCCAGCTTCACGGACAAGCCGTTGCCCGCCTCCTCGCTCACGCGCTGGCGTTTGGCCAGCACTTTTTGCGAAGTGCCGAGCAGGGTTTGGATGTGGTGACCGACCTCGTGGGCGATGACGTAGGCGAACGCGAAGTCGCCTTGCGCACCGAGCTTGCTTACCATCTCATCGTAGAACGACAGGTCGAGGAAAACATTCTGATCGCGCGGACAATAGAATGGTCCCGCTGCGCTTTGCGCCATGCCGCAAGCGGATTGCACGGTCCCGCTGAACAGCACAAGCTTCGGCTCCTGATAGTCGGCGCCGGAGTTCTTGAAGATCGCGGACCAAACGTCCTCGGTCTCGGCGAGAACGACTTTGATGAAGGCGCTGCGTTTGGCTTCCTCGGCGCTCTCCTGATACGGCTGACCGGGTGCCGTTTGCGTGCCGCCCTGCTGCTGTTCCATCTCACCCAGGAACTGCCGCGGGTCGACGCCGAAGACGAGCGCCAGGACGACGATGATGACGAGGCCCAAGCCGCCGACGCCGGCGCGTCCCATCGGCATGCCGCCGCCCTGTCCGCGACGGTCTTCGACGTTTTCGCTTTGGCGGCGACCTTCGGTCTTCATAGCGCAACCCTTTGGCTTGTGAGCGGGATTTACCTTGACCGTTTTTCGCCAATTTTCGCAGGTTCCGCAAGCACACACTGAGCGACGTTAACTTCCGCTTGTGTGTGGCGGCAGGTTCTGGCGAACTCAAACGGCTGGGACTGGGGAAGGAAACGAAATGCTGCTGAGGGCATTGTCGTTCGTCGCAACGGCCGTTGCCACGGTCGTTCTCGTGCTTGTTTTCGTGACGCTTCCGCCCTCGCAGATCGCGCCGGCGAATGCGTATTTCCAACCGCAGAATATCCACCGGTCGGGCCTTGTGGGCACCAAGACGCTTGCGCTCACGTTCGATGACGGACCCTCGGCATTCACGGGAGCGCTGCTCGATACTCTTGCGAAGTACGACATCAAGGCGACGTTCTTCGTCGTAGGCACGCGCGTGCGCAAACATCCGGGCGCGATGGAGCGGTTGATGCGCGAAGGCCACGTCATCGCGAACCACTCGTTCTCGCACGCGCAGCTGGGCCAGCGTTACGCCGCCAACCCGAACCTTTTGATTTCGCAGGTCGGCAACACGAATGCAGCGATCGCGCCTTATGTACGGCCGGGTCAAGGGCTCTACTTCCGCGCGCCCTACGGCGTGTGGCGCCGGCTGCATGCCGAGATTCTGAACCAGGACGCCGTGTTGAAGCACTATGTCGGCCCGATCTATTGGGACATCGGCGGCAACATTTCCTACGACGACAACGGCACACTTCGGGCGGCCGCAGATTGGGATTGCTGGGCGCACGATCTTTCGGCCGACGAATGCGGTCGCGGCTACATGCGCGAAATCCGGCGCAAGCAGGGCGGCGTCGTCTTGATGCACGACATTCGCGAGCGGTCGCTGTGGATGGTCAACGCGATGCTGCCGCAACTCGTCGCCGAGGGATACAAGTTCGTGACCCTCGACGAGGTTCGCGCGTACGATCAATACAAAGCGCCGGTCGCACCGGACGATACGCCGGTCGCGGCGAACGAAGGCTTGTGGCCCTTCGGCGCTACGGCGCGGTAGGATTTACCTGCAATAGGAGTTCTCGCGATGCGGCGCGCTACGATTTCGGCGTTGATGATGGCGACTGCGCTGTTTGCGCAGACCGAGACTGCGCACGCTTGTGCTTGCTGCACCGAGCCCGGACAGCGGATGGAAACGACCGGGCCGATGGACACGTATGTGCGAGGCGAACTCGCGCTCATGCGGTTTACGTCTTCGGCCATGCTCTATAGCGGCCCGGGTTTCCCGGACGACATCACGGGGATCGTCAACCCGTCCGCGAGCCCCTATCGGGTGCGCGCGGCGATTCGCGGCGTCGTGAGGTTCGATTTCGTCGATCCGGCCGGCAGGCCGGGCCGCGTGCAGTTCCTGCTACCGCGCACGATGTCGCGGTTCGAGGTTGATCCGCGTACGAATGCAGGCCCCACGCCGCCGAACGGCCCCAATCTGTACAAGGAGTGGCGCTTGAGCGGCACTGCGCAGCTTAGTGGCATAGCGGCAGGCGCGGGCAACGCGGCGGGCGCGACGCTGATTCTCCACGGCGACGGCAACTCTTGCTCGGCGGCGCCGAATTTCGCGCGGTGGACCTTGGCCGTGAAAGGCAGAGGCATCGCGTTCACGTTCCTGGGCGATTTGGCGCCTTAGTATCGAACTACCGTGCCCCTGTTGCCGGCACGCCGGGGTATCCGGTCGGCGCTGGTTGAGCGGGACGGGCCGCGAGCAAGTTCATGATGTAGCCGCGGGCGTCGATGTCGGGAGGCTGGGCGACTCCCTTACCGGGCCCCGGGCCCTGTTTCAATTCGGCAAGGCCAAAGTCCATACGTGCGTCGTAGGTGCGGTCGATCTGATTGCGCAAGTATTGCTCGGCTGCGTACCACTCGGCTTTGTAGTTGTCGTCGCGGCAGCTGCTGAGTTCGGCCGGATCGCTCGCGCCCCAGCGACGTTCGACGCAATGGTAAGGATCGAACGAGAGCAGGAACATGCGGCGGCGGATTTCTTCGTAACCGAGCGCCATCGGCGTGCCGTTCGAGCGCATGTACGTGATCGTGCAAGCGTTTGCTTCTTGGTCATAGGCGCCAAGCAAGTCGCCAAGCAAGTTGCCGCCCGCGTATTGGATGCGCCGGTCGGCGGCGCCGTGCCATTCGACGAAGCGTTGCACCTGATCGCGCAACTCTTTGAACGAGGTCTTAAGGCGTGCATCGCGCGACGGCGAAGAGAAGTCCTCCCACTCGCCTTCCGTGCCGTAAATGTTCGGGGGCAAGCGTGACGGCTGACCCTTGAGATGAATGCCGCGGGCAATCGCGATATCGACGGCCTCGGCACGGTATTTGATGTCTTCGCAGTTCGCGCGCATCATGTTGCGCAGCTCCTGCACGGGCTCGTAGGCAAGCGAGCCGCCGCCCATCTTGGCGCGCAGATAGTCGTAGTAGTCGGTTTGCTGGCCTTCCAACAAGAAGGCGCCCGACGCCCATTGGCGATCGCTTTCGGGACGCGCGACATTGCCGAAATACTGTTCGGTCGAATAGTCCGGAATCTCCGCGTTCTTTGCGAAGACGATCGTCCCGCCGAGCAGAACGCCCTGAGCTGTTTTCGTTGCGTTGACCAGGCGTGCGGGGCGCCAATTCTTGAACCCCGAACCCATGCCGGGCGAAGAGCGCACGAACTTGCGGCCATACGTGCCGCGCGTCAGCGAGTTGTCGGGGTGAGCGTCGATGTAGAGGATGCGCCCGTCGTCTTCGACCTTGTAGACTACGGCGAGGTGACCGTTGGGATCGTAGAGCACGGAGCCCGCGCGCAACGCTCTGCGGTCGATGCGGACGGGATAGAGATCCGTGTCTTCCATGTCCGGATGCAGCCGGTACATGGCGGACGAGATGCCGTTGCGTAAATTGACAAGCAGGTCGAGGCCGTTGGTCGAACCCGTCAGCACATCGCGGCGGCCGGAGATGCTGTTGCCGCTCGCGGTGTAACGGATGTCGCGCGTGCTGCCGCGGGGACTTACCGCCGAAATGTAAGAAAACGGCAGACCGCGCTTCCAAGCGTAGTAGGCGCGCAGGAAGTACGGCAGGTCGGCGCAGTCGGCTTTGAAGTACACGCCGGCGCGGTCGGTGCGCGCAAACGGGTTCGCGGGGTTTTTCATGCATTGATCGACGGTGCGGCAGTTCGCGTTGCCGATCGCGGCGACAAACTCGGAGTAGCCGCGCTCGTCGGCGTCGCTCCAGGAATCGCGAAATATCTGATAGGTCGATGTTGTGTTGACGAGCAGCGAAGGTCCGTCAGGTGCGGGTTGCGTCGCGGGCGCGCCCGGTTGGGGCTGAGCGGGCTGCGGCTGCGCGATAGGCGGAACCGTCGGCGGTTCCGCGACGGGCATCCCTTGCGCGGCAGCGCCATTCGTGGCCCCAAGAAGGCACAAGGCAGACATCCCAGCCAAAGCCAGGTTCCAGCGACGACGGCGCACGCTCATTCCCCCCGAGATGCCCGGCACAGACTGCCATGAAAGCTAACTGGCAAGCATGGCGGGTCAACCGAGGGGTCTATTCCCCAGCCAATTCTCTCAATCCGGTGCGAACAGGCCACGATTCCGTGACTTGGCTCGTTTCCGCGGATTAACCTAGTAGTATCGCTTGACTAGTATGAGCTTCGTACTATATGTGTGTCCATGATACCGATACGAAGTCGCCGAGGTTCGCGGCGCCCAAGCGACTCAGCGGGAGGGCGCAGTGACGTCGGCCGAAGCACACGTAAAGAAGTTCCGGAAGGAACTGCATAGCGGCATTGCCGCGATGGTGCTTCTGGCGTTGCTGGAGCGCACGGGGGAAGAAATGTACGGCTACCAGATCGCCAAGGAGATCGGCGCCAAAGCAGGCGGCGCGTCATTCCTGAAACAAGGCGCGATCTATCCCGTTCTGCGCTCGCTGCACGCGGCAGGGTTGCTCTCCAGCCGCGTCGAGGTTTCGATGTCGGGGCCGCCGCGGCGCTACTATGCGATCTCCGACTTGGGCCGCGAGGCGCTCGTCACGTGGCGCGAAGTGTGGGCCGACTTGCGCGGCTTCGTCGACGCACTCGTGGAACCGGGAGGCGCCAATGGCTGAAGGCAACAAGGCCGCGCCGATGCCGCCGGAGAGCATCAAAGCCTATCTCGATCAGCTCAAAGCTTGTCTGAAGGGCCAGCCGCCTGCGTTGATACAAGACGCGCTGGCCGATGCGGAAGAGTACCTGCGCGGCGAGCATGCCGAGACCCCGGAGGAATCCGAGGCTCAGCTTCTTGCTCGCGTCATCGAAACCTATGGAACACCACAAGAAACGGCCGAGGAGTATATCGCCATGGATCAAGCGATCAGCCCATTCCCACGCGAAGAAGAACAGGCGCCAGTACGCAGCGGCCCCGGTCTCTTCGGGGTACTTGTCGATCCGCAAGCCTACGGCGCGCTGATCTACATGCTTCTGTCGCTCGCGACGGGCATCTTCTATTTCACCTGGGCCGTCACCGGATTGAGCCTGACGCTCGGCCTGGCGATTCTCATCATCGGCATCCCGTTCGCGATCGCCTTCGTCTATTCGATACGTGTTATCAGTTGGGTCGAAGGACGCGTCGTCGAGGCTCTGCTTGGCGTTCGCATGCCGCGCCGCCTGCCGGCCCAGGACGAAGGCGGCACCTGGTGGACGCGGTTCAAGCGCGTCCTTGGTGACGGCCGGACTTGGGGTTCGCTGATCTACATGATCCTGCAGCTGCCGCTGGGCATCATCTATTTCACGGTGGCCGTGACGCTCGGCGTTACATCCGGTTCGGTGATCGCGGGCGCGTTCTACGAGCTCAGCACCGGCAAGAACGTCGTGCGCATCGACACGTATCCGGAGATCGACGCGCTGCTCAACGAACCGCACGGGCTCGTCCTGCTCGTCGTCGTCGGCATGATCGGCATCTTGTTCACGCTGCACCTTGCGCGGGTGATCGGCTTCATTCACGGCAAGATCGCCGAGGCGCTGTTGGTGCGGGCCTAGCCCGCACGACACCAGAATGCGAGGGGCCGCGGTTGCGGCCCCTTTTTCTTTGGCCGGAAATCGGGTCAACTCGCTTCGTGTCACCAGATGGGGAAACGATGGCGAAGGATAAGCCAAAGACAAGCGACAAGCCCAAGGCGGAAGGCAAGCTCTCGGACAAAGAATACGAGTCGCAGCTCGTCGCGCTTCAGGTGCAGCTCGTGAAGTTGCAGCGCGACGTGATCGAGAACGGGACCAAAGTTGCGATCGTTATCGAGGGGCGCGACGGCGCCGGCAAGGACGGCACAATCAAGCGGATCGTCGAGCATATGAGCCCGCGCGAAACGCGTGTCGTCGCGCTCTCGAAGCCGACCGATCGCGACCGGGCGTCGTGGTACTTTCAGCGCTATGTGCCGCATTTGCCGGCGGGCGGCGAGATCGTCCTCTTCAACCGCTCTTGGTACAACCGCGCCGGCGTCGAACCGGTCATGGGTTTTTGCTCGCCTGAGCAGACGAAGAGCTTCCTCGACGAGGCGCCGCACTTCGAGACGATGCTGACGCGGGCGGGCGTGCGGCTGATCAAATACTACCTCGACATCTCCAAGGAAGAGCAAAAAGAGCGGCTGGCCGACCGGCGGAACAACCCGCTGAAGCAGTGGAAGATCAGCCCGATCGACGCGGTGGCGACCAAAAAATGGAGCGACTATTCAGAGGCTCGGGACGCGATGTTCATGCACACAAGCCATGACGCGGCTCCCTGGCATGTCGCCAAGGCGAACAAGAAGAAGCTCGCCCGGCTCAACATCATCCGTCATATGCTCAGCCAGTTCGACTACAAGGGTAAGGACGAGAAGCTGTTGAAGGTCGACCCCGCGATCGTGTTCAAGTTCACGGAGAAGGCGCTGACGCAGGACTTGCTGGCGCACTGATGCGACTGTTGGCGGTTACCCTAGCCGTTGCTCTCGCAGGATGCGGCCCCGAGAAGGCGCGCGTGCGACCGGTCCTGCCCGAGCCGGTATCGAACAGCGCCATCGCGATCGTGGGCGATACGGCCTACAGCTTTGCGGGGCTAAAGTCCGGCAAGACGCATGCGGACGTTACAGCGGATGCGTTTGCCGTCAATCTTGCGACAGGCGAACGGCAGAAGATGCCGCCGCTGCCGGACGGCAAGGGGCGGCTCGCCAGCGTCGCCGTTGCGGTCGATGGGCGCGTCTACATCTTTGGCGGCTATTCGGTGGCGGCCGACGGCAGCGAGGTCTCGACGCCGGACGTGTTCTTGTTCGATCCGGCAACGAGCAGCTACCTACGTCGTGCACGAATGCCCATTCCGGTCGACGACAGCGTGGCGTTCGCATACGGCGCGCTCATCTATCTCGTCAGCGGTTGGCACAACGAGGGCAACACGAAGGCCGTGCAGGTTTACGACACGAAAACGGACACCTGGTCGCGCGCGAGCGATTATCCCGGTACGCCGGTGTTCGGGCATGCGGGCGGGCTTGTCGACCGATCGATCGTGATCATCGGCGGCGTCACGGCCGAGAAGCTGCCGACGGGCAAGAACAAGTACGCGGCGTCGGAGGAAGGCTGGTTCGGCGAGATCGACGAGCGCGATCCGAAAGTGATCCGCTGGTTGCCGTTGCGGGCACCGCCGGTGGAGCCGCGCTACCGCATCGCCGCGGTGGGGAGCAAGGCCCTCGAAGCGGTGGTGTTCAGCGGCGGCGCCGCAAACCCGTATAACTACAACGGCATCGGCTACGATAAGGTGCCCAGCGCCGCGTCGAGTGCCGTGTTCTCCCTCGATGTGCTCACCGGCCAATGGCGCGTCTATCCGAGAAAGGCGCGCGCGACCATGGACCATCGCGGGCTCATTGCGTGGAAAGGGCAGTTCTGCACGATCGGCGGCATGCAAGATCCGCAGCGCGTGACGGCGGACGTCGACTGCGTTACGCCGGACGACGGGCGGGAGTGAAGGGTTTCACGCCAAGACGCTAAGCCGCAAAGAGCAATGCGTCACACAATGAAACAACGACACAATGAGAGAGGCACACTCGCGCGCCGTAGGCGTAATCGAAGCGCGAAATGGAGCTTTGCGCCGAAGGGTAGCCTCCCATTGTTTCATTGTGTGGGGCATTTTCTTCCTTCTTGGCGCCTTGGCGTGAATCTCTGCTACGCGCGGCGCAGCGCGTTCGCGAGTTCGGTTCGGCCTTTGAGGGTGACGCGATCGAGGTTGAGCCAGGTTGCCATCGATTTCAGTTGATCGTTCAGCGCGGGCGCGATGAACGCCGGATCGACGCCGGGCTCGGCGTGACCGCCGAGGACGAGCAGACGGCTCTTCTTGCGGTCCGACTTCAGGTCCACCCGAGCAACGAGGCGGTCGCCCAAGAGATACGGCATGACGTAATAGCCTTGGGTGCGCTTGTGCTTGGGCGTGTAGAACGCGAGCCGGTAGTGGAAATCGAATAGCCGCTCCGTGCGCGGCCGCATCCAGATCAACGAGTCGAACGGCGAGAGGAGCGCGCTGGCATCGACGGTGCGCGGAATCTTTGCGTCACGCGGGATGTAGGCTTTGTGCTTCCACGTTTCGACCGCGACTTCGGTCAACTCGCCGGCGTCGAGCAACTCCTGCAGGCGTGCTTTCGTTTCCGCGACGCCCAAGCGGAAGTAGTCGCGCAGGTCGAATTCGGTGGCAACGCCGTGCGCTCGGGCGCCGATGCGGAGGAGCTCTCGCTGCGCGTCTTCGGGCGAAGGCGTAGGTACGTTGCGTATGGCTTCGGGGATGACGCGCTCGGGGAGTGCATAGAGGCGCTCAAAGCCGCGCCGGCCGGCTGAGGTCAGTTGCCCGGTCCAGAACAGGTATTCAACAGCGCGCTTGCCGTCGCTCCAGCCCCACCAGTTGCCGGTCGACTTCCCGCCGCCGGAGAGTTCACCGGCGCCGAGCGGCCCGCGGTCGGCGATTTCCTGCATGACGGCTTTGATGAAGTCGGGGCGTTCGCGGGCGAGCCGCGCGGGGCCCTGCCACCCTCCCCGTCCGGCCTTCGCTTCCTCCATGCGCCAGCGGAACAGCGGATGGTACTCCATGGGGATGAGCGAGGCTTCGTGTCCCCAGTACTCGAACAGCGCGCGCGGGGCCTTTTGCGAGAGGCGGTCGAGAGCCGCCGTGTCGTAGGGACCCATCCGCGAGAACAGCGGCAGGTAGTGCGAGCGGACGAGAACGTTGACGCTATCGAGCTGCAGCAGGCCGATCTGCTTGATCGTGTGCAGCAGCGGGCCTTTGCTGCCGAAGCCTTGGGCTGCGATCGCAAGCCGTCGCGCCTCGGCGAGCGATAAGGATTTCGTGCGGGTGGTGTCGGATTTGAGGGCCAAGGATGGGTGCAGGGATAGGATTTGAACCTATGACCTTCAGGTTATGAGCCTGACGAGCTACCGGGCTGCTCCACCCTGCGTCACATCCTTCAGCGTTGACCGGGTGCCATCGGCGCGGTCAACTGAGGCCGCGGGTTTTAGACGCAAAGTCGGGCCCTGTCTATGAGGAAAACTGGGCATGTTCATCGGGCACTACGGGCCGGCGTTCGCGGCCAAGGCAGTGGTCAAAACGGTGCCGCTTTGGGTGCTTTTTGTCGCGGCACAGTGGGTCGATTTCCTGTGGGCGGCTTTCGTGATCGCGGGCATCGAAAAGGCCCGCATCGTTGAGAATTTCTTGGGCTTGAGCCCGCTCGACCTCTACTACATGCCGTTTACGCATGGACTGCCCAGCGCTGTGTTGTTGTCGCTCTTCATCGGCGGCGTCGCGGGACTTGCGTTCAAGGCTGATCGGGTCGCGATCGTGCTTGCGGTGGCGGCGACGGCGTTCTTGCACTGGCTGTTCGACTGGATCGTGCATGCGCCGGACCTGCCGCTGATCTTCAACGAGATGAAGGTGGGGTTGGGGCTGTGGGGTTATCCTTACGTGAGCGTGCCCCTGGAGATTGGCCTCATGTTCCTCGGGCTTTGGCTCTACGACCGGGCGGCGCCGTCGCCCCGGCGGGCGGGAACCGCGGCACTTTGGCTTTTCGGGTTGGCCATGGCGGCGCTTCAGGTTCAGAACACGTTTTTTACCCAGCACCCGACGGATTCCGCGAATTTCGCGACCCTTTCCTTGGCGGCGTACACCACGCTGGCGCTGCTGGCGGCGGCGGTGGACCGTCTGCGCCGGGCGCGATAACGGCACGGAACGTTAGGGTTGAGAACGCGGTTCTGCAGCTGTGGCGCCGCAGCGTCGGGCGAACATATTCCCATACCAAAAAAAAATATGACATCTCCCGCGCGACGCCGAACTGCGGTCAAATCGCTTGTGATTCCGTGCGCCCGCGCCAACCGCTTCAGCGAAGCTTCGCCGGCGATACGGCCAGGGTTTTTGGAAACGATTCAGTATCGGAGAGATCGATGAAACGGACGACACTTCTTGCAGGCGCATCGGCCCTTGCAATCGCGCTCGTGCTGACGGCCGGGCAAATCAGCGTTGCCGCCGCGGCCAGCGACGACGACACCAGCGCGTCGAGCAGCAGCTCGAACAGCGGACCAAGCGCGAACAGCGGCCCTGGATCGGCCAATAGCGGCCGTGGCAGCGACGATGACGAAGACGGTGGCGAGCACGGCGAGGGTGGCGAAGGCGACGATGACGACGCCGATGATGACGACGACGGCGGCGAACACGGCGGCGAAGGTGGCGAAGGCGACGACGACGAGCCCGACACCGACGAAGATCACGACGATGGCGGCGAGCACGGCGGCGAGGGCGACGACGACGAGCCTGACACCGATGAAGATCACGACGACGGTGGCGAGCACGGCGGCGAAGGCGACGACGAGGCAGACCACGAAGATGACGGCGGCGAAAGCGGCGGCGAAGGTGGTGAAGGTGGCGAGGGCGGTTAACCGTCTTTGGCGTCAGGGTTGAAATGTGACCGCCGGGCAGGCTTTAGTCGTCTGCTCGGCGGCTTTGTATCTGGGGATCTAATGAAACTGCGTTACGTAGGACGGGCAGCGGCGGTGTGTGTGGCGGCGGGTGTTGCGGGGGTCTTGCCCGCGACCGTCGCCAACGGAAAGTCGAACGACTGGTCGCTCGACCTCAGCGCCGGCGTGAAATTCGACGACCGGGTGACGGTGGACGAGGCGGATGCGAGTGCCGCCAGCGACGTGGCCGTCGTGTTGGAGCTCGACGCGGCCTACAAGGTCGTGAACGAGAGCGATGCGCGGGTCGAGATCGGCTACGAGTTCTACCAGTCGATCTATTCCGACTTGAGCGCGTTCAACTGGCAGGAACACAATCCCTCAATCTCCGCGTGGAAGAAGTTCGGCGGGGTGAAGCTTGGGATCGCTTACGACTATACGAACGCGCGGCTGGACGGCTCGTTTTACTACGCGCAGCATGCCCTGACGCCGTCGCTCTCCACTTATTTGTCAGACGATATGCAGTTGATCCTGTCGTACAAGTACTACGACAAGGACTACACCACGTTCGACGACAACCGCGACGCGGTCGGGCATCAGCCGAACGCGGACCTTTATGTTTATTTCAGCGAAGACAAAAAGGGCTACGTGACTTTCGGCGCGGGCTATACGGACGAAGACACGTCCGGCCCCGAGTACGACTACTCGGGTTTCGTCGGTCGCGCCGCGGTGCAGTTCCCGATCGAGCCGTTCGGCCTGCCGGGCCGGATCAGGCTCAGCTACTCGTACCAGATGCGCGACTACGACAACCCGGAGAGCCTGTTCCCGCTGCTGCCGCCGGTTCCGGGCGATCCGACGCGCGAGGACGACCGGCAAACGCTGCGCGCGTTCGCCGAGGTCGAGGTCGCGGAGGATCTGAAACTGTTCACGGACTACCGCTTCCAGGACCGCGGCTCGAACCTCGACAGCGCGGACTACAACAAGAACGTGGTCAGCGTCGGGCTCGAATACGGGTTCTGAGCCGCCCGACCAGATTTAGGTGCAAACGCCCCGGCCGAAAGGCTGGGGCGTTTTGCTTGGTTTGCGCGCGGCCCGCGGGGCAACCATACTCGGCGAGAGAAAACCTGTCGGAGAAACACGAATGCTGATGTCACGGCGCCATGCGATGGCGGCACTTGGGTCCACGATGCTGATGCCGATCGTGGCGGGGGCGGCCTTCGGCGCGGCGCAGAGCGGCGCCGACAAAGCATTCGCGAAACTGGCTGCAAAATGGCTCGATCAGTCGATGAAGTTCTCGCCGGTGTCGGCGACGCAGATCGGCGATCACCGGTTCGATGCGATGCTGGATGACGCGAGCGCCGCCGGACGCAATGCGGGGCTCGCCTTCGCGAAGCAGACGCTCAGCGCCCTGGAGGCGATTGAGGTCACGAAGCTGTCGCGGGCGAACCAGGTCGATGCGGCACTGTTGGCCAATGCGCTGAAGTCGCAGATCTGGACGACGGAAAGCGTACAGGACTGGGCGTGGAATCCGCTTAGCTATCAGGGCATTGCAGGGGGCGCGGTCTATACGCTGATGGCGCGGGAGTTTGCGCCGGTGGAGCACCGGCTCGCCGCCGCGACGCGGCGCATGGAGTTGATCCCGGCGTTCTTGAGCCAAATGCGACGCGAGCTTGTGCCGTCACGCGTGCCCGTACCGCATGCGGCGACCTATTCGGCGCAGCACAAGGGGCTGAAGAGCATCATCGGCGAGATGATTGACCCGCATAAGGGCAAGCTCGCAGGCGCGGCGCGCGCGAGACTCGATGCGGCGATCGCGACCTACAACGCGGCGTGCGACGAGCATCAGGCTTGGATCGATGGCACGCTGGTGCCGGCGGCGAAGGCCGATTATCGCGCGGGTGCGGAGCGGTTCGACAAGCAATTGAGCTTCACGCTTCAGTCGACGCTGACGCGCGCCGACGTGCGGGCGCGGGCGGAAGCTGCAATCGCCAAGTGCCGGACGGAGATGTATGTGGTGGCGCGGCTGGCGCTCAAGGGCCGCGCGGATGCGCCGGAGATGCCGGACAATCCCTCTCCTGAGCAGCAGCAAAAGACGATCAAAGCCGCGCTGGAGCTTTCGGCTGCCGACCGGCCGCCGCGCGAAAGGCTGGTTGAGGTCGCGACCGAGGCGGTCGAGCAGGCGCGCGTGTTCGTGCGCGAACGCGATCTCATCACCCTGCCCGACGGCCCGGTGAAGGTGATCTTGATGCCGGAGTTTCAGCGCGGGTTCTCGGTCGCCTATTGCGATTCGCCGGGGCCGCTCGACAAGAACCTAGACACGTTCTACGCGGTCGCGCCGATCCCGGACGATTGGACCGACGCGCAGACGACGTCGCTTCTACGCGAGTACAACAGACGCGGCATCATCGATCTCGGCGTGCACGAGGCGATGCCGGGGCACTATGTGCAGCTCTTCCACTCGAACTCGTATCCGTCGGTGCTGCGGGCGATTTTGTCGTCGGGCTCGTTCATCGAGGGCTGGGCGGTGTACGCGCAGGAGATGATGGTTGCGGAAGGCTTCATGGGCCACGACCCGCTCTACAAGCTGCAGCAGCTGAAAAACCTGCTGCGCGCGATCAGCAACGCGATCATCGACCAGGCGATCCACGCCGAAGGCATGACCGAGGCCGAGATGATGAAGTTCCTGACCGAAGACACATTCCAGGAAGAGCGCGAAGCCGCCGGCAAATGGCGCCGGGCACAGCTTTCGGTGACGCAGCTGTCGACGTATTTCGTGGGGTATGCCGAGCACCTGGAAACGCGGGCGGCGGCGGAGAAGCGGGATGGCGGCGCAGGGTTCAAGCTCAAGGCGTATCACGACAAGGTGCTGAGCTACGGCTCGCCGCCGATGCGGTATGCACGGGCGCTGATGTTCGGGGAGGGGATTGGGTGAAGTATGACAGACCGTCGATCGACCAAAGCTGCGGCCCGATTGTCTACAGGTTTTCTGGCACTGTTACTCGTCACATCCTGCGACGCGCCACGAGTACTTCAAGACGGATTCTGCGTTCCACTGAAGCGCCGTTTGAGTGACTCTGATTTCATCGGGCTCGTACTTAAGAAATGGGAGTCCGAAATGTGGCTGGGTCGATACCAGTCGGCAGGGGCGTTCGTCAGCTCTCACCCGGATTGCTGTCACGTAAGCAGGCATCCCACTGGAAGAGACTGGAAGGGTGGCATTGAGGAAGTGGATCCAGACGGACGAATTGTTAGGGGCTTGGAGCGCTATTCAGCGCTGGAACATGTTGTAGTTGTGAAAGTGGAATCCGATAGAGTCATTAGCCGATACTTTGTTACTGGATGCGGGGACTTCCTCATAAAACGAGCATTCGCTAAATCTGGTGACACGTAAAACACGCTTGTGAGTTGCCTGACCTGGGAGCGCGGGCATCCCTGCCCGCTCTTTTGTGCGGCTCATCCATCAAGAGCGGGCAAGGATGCCCGCGCTCCCAGGTTTTGTTCTTCTCATACTTCGGAGAGGAGTTCGGCGATGTCGCGGCGGGTGGCGGCGGCGATGGTTGGGTTGTTGTCGCGGTAGTAAGCGAGTGCGATCACGCTGACGGAGAGGGTCCAGCCGCGGGCGCGTGCCCACGTCGATGCGTCTGCGTCGATTTCTTTGCGGAACGCGGCGCGCGCGTCTCCGGTGAACATCGACCAGGCGGGCATGAGGTCGACGGCGGGATCGCCGATTGCGGCGCAGCCCCAGTCGATGACGGCTGAGAGTTTGCGCTCGCGTGTCAGCACGTTGCCGGGGTGGATGTCGCCGTGGACCCACGTGGGGGCGCCTTTGTGCGGCGCTGCCGCGAGCGATTGGTCCCAGAGACGCGTTGCGGCGGGTGCGTCGATCTCGTGCGCGAGCGCTGCGATTGATTCGCGGGCTTGTTTGTCGCGCGTGGCGAGCGGCGCGCCGCGGAAGCCGTTTTCGGGACCGGCGGGGAGGTCGCTCGCCGGTTCGATGGTTTGAAGCGTCCGGATGAAGCGTGCGAGCGTTGTCGCGGTTTCGATGTTGTCCAAGGCGCCGGGTGCTGCGCTTTCGCCCTCGATCCAGCGCAGGATCGACCAGGGATGCGGGAACGTGTCGTTTGGTTCGCCGGTGGCGACGATCTCGGGGATGGCGAGCGGTAGATGTCCGCGAAGGTGGGCGAGGATCTTGTTTTCGCGCGTTATGAAGTGGCGTGCCCAGTCGGCTTTGGGCATGCGGAGCAGCTTGTCTGTTCCCAAACGGAATAACGCGTTGTCCGTTCCGGCCGATGCGACGGCCGCGATCGGCAGGTGTGCCCAGTGAGGAAACTGCGCCGCGATGAGCCCGTGCGCTGTGTTGATGTCGGGGGACGTCGTCACCGCTGCTTGCCCTCATCCGTCACGGCATGCCTGATGGCATGCCGCGCCACCTTCTCCCGCTTCGCGGGAGAAGGCATTGAAGCGATGGGATAAGCAAAATCGTCATGGCCGGCCATGACGATTTTAGGTTTGGCTGGCGCGGGTTTAGTATCGTTCAATACGCATTGTGCAGGAAAGGACGATGGATCGCTTCGCCGAGTTCGCGGCACTTTGCGTTCTGCTCTTCATGTTGTTCAACGTCGGGCGGATGCTGGAGGATCGCTTGCGCACGCATCATTTTGCTACCTGGTCCAGCCTCGGCAGACCCGGCGACGGCGGACCGACCATCGCCACTTCGTTGATGATGGCGCGTTTCGTGTACGCCTCCCGGACCTATCTGGCACTTCAAGACAAGCGCGTTACGCTGTTGGTCTACGTCATCCGAGTCATTTCGTTTCTGTTTGTGGCGGTGCCGCCTGTCTCGCTCGTTCTTCGGAGCGCGTGAAACGAAAACGCCCCGACCGTTAAGGTCGGGGCGTTTTTCGGGTTCGTTTGTGTAAGAGGATTTCGCACTGGTTTTGAAGTCTGTCGCCGGCAGGTCTGGCAGCGGCCTACTTTCCCGAGGCTTAAGCCTGAGTATCATGGGCGCTGGAGCGTTTCACGGCCGAGTTCGGGATGGGATCGGGTGTAGGCGCTCCGCAGAGCCACCAGACCGGCCGGGGACAGACAAAGGTCTAATCAACTGACAACTGATGCCATCACTAGGCATGGATAGAAAATTCAAACTAAAGGCAGTCAAGCCAATCGAACGATTAGTACGGCTCAGCTCAACGCATTGCTGCGCTTACACATGCCGCCTATCAACGTGGTGGTCTTCCACGGTTCTCAAGCGAGACCTGGTTTTGAGGTGGATTTCCCGCTTAGATGCTTTCAGCGGT
>CAYXQB010000037.1:0-17003 GCA_964466435.1 uncultured Flavobacteriaceae bacterium
ATTTTCGGTGTACCAACCCCTCCCGACTATCCGCTTAAGAAAGGGCCGATATCGATTGGCCATATGCCGTTCGCTCGTGCGGCAATCGACGTGTCGATCGAAGGTCTCCTTGGCAGCAACGGACGAACCGAGTCCAGCTTTGAGGAAGGCTACGAACAGTGGAAGTCGGCTAACGGTGGATACTTCATCGTTCCCGTGAGCGAAGCGATTGCCGTCACATTCGAAGCTGTCACCAAAGATCGTCGGAAATAGTCGCCGCTTGATCTTCGCTTACCAATTCGTGTAAGCACGGCGCCCTACACGAACCTCAACCGGGCCGACCAATGTTTATGCGCAAACTCTTCGCGCCGCCGCCGGCGGGCCGGGCTTAAGCCCGACGCCGCCACCAAGCGCGGCTCACCCAACTCCGCCACAGCACCAACGCGCGCGTCATCGACGCGCGCGGCCGAAGGTTCGTGCATCATGTACGTTCGTTTTATTGTCCTGACGCCACACGCGCGTCCGGCGCCGGGATTGTTTCGCTCAGACTTCGACCCCGACGACGATCCCACACTACCCGGTTGGCTCGCCGAAGCGGCGCGAGAGCACTACGCCTGGTTCAACGAGAACCTGGCACGCCCGCGCCGCTTCACGGTCGTCTCGCGTCGCCGCCATGTCTATGCCGGCATCTGCTGGTTCCACGCGTCCGCGCGCGAACACATTGCGCGCGCCCGCGACCTCGCGGCGCTCATCGCCGAAGCCGGCCGACCGACCGACATGGTATCGACCCGCCACCCCGGCCAGATTCTCTACCGCGACGACATCCAAATCGTCGCCAAGCCGGAGCAACGCACGCGCATTGCTTGACAGAATCGAACGCGACGGATTGGGTGCCCCCTCATCAAGGGGCACCCATGAACCGCACACTCACTCTCGTCGCCGCCGCAACGCTCGCCGCCTGCGCAACAACACCACCAACCGAACCCGCCGACGCATTCATGGCGAACCTGAACGGGCTCTGCGGCCAGACACACGAAGGCCGCCTCGTCACCACCGATCCGGCGGACGCGGACTTTGCGGGCAAGAAGCTCGTCATGGGGCCGGTCGCCTGCAACGGCAACGAAATCAAGATCCCGTTCGCTGTCGGTGACAACCGCACGCGCACCTGGGTGATCACCCGCACCAATGTCGGCGTGCGGCTGAAACACATCCACCGCCACGACGACGGCACGGAAGACAGGGTCTCGCGCTACGGCGGCGACACCGCGGCCGCCGGCACCGAAACGCGCCAAGAGTTCCCGGCCGACGAGTTCTCGAAACTGATCTTCCGCTCGAACAAACTCGACCGCTCGGTCGACAACGTCTGGGCAGTCGAGGCCGCCCCCGGCAAACACTTCGCCTACGAACTGCGCCGCCCGAACCGCTTCTTCCGTGTGGAGTTCGCGCTCGCGCCCCGTTGACGCCTACCACGGCGTGACGACGAGGTGATCCTTGTCGATGCGCCCGATCTTCGTGCGCAGCGTCTCGTCGTCGAACTCCACCGTCTGCGGCAGCAGCTTGCGGATCATCGCCAGATCTGCGTCCGGCGCGACTGAGATCGCACCGCCAATGCGTTCGCTGAACGCCAAGCCCAGCGCCGGCTTCGGCATCCCGGCGCCGCAGTCGTCGACCGCTTTGAGCGGCCCCGGCCGCGCCATCGGCGGCGAGAGACACACGCCCGTTTTGGTTAGCACACCGATGCGTCCGGCTCCGGCGACGACATATGTCGCGCCCGCAAGTCCGCCCATATAGTTGCGCCACACCTTGCGCGTTTTCGTGTTGACGACCACGACCGCACCGCCGCGCCCCACATGCACGCCGCGCGTCTCGATTGCGAGCGGCCCCTTGTCGGTCATGATGATCGGTCGTCCCTCACGCGAGCGGCCGAAATACGCGACCTCGCCGAGATCGAGGCCCGCCGACGGCAACGTCGAAAGCGCAAGCCGATAGGCCTCGACCTCGCCTTTGCCGAGCCGCCCGCGCACGGCGAGCGTGCCGTCCGCACCGATCGGCGGTTTGTCGGTGCGCGCAAAATCCCAGTGCATCCGCATTTCGATGCAACCTGTGTCGGCCTTGGAGCACGCGGTGTGCGCCGCGAGGCGCAACGGTGCGCCAGTGGCTCCCGCTGCGAGCACGGTAGCCGCAATTGTCATGATTACGGATCGAACGAGCGCCATTCGTTTGCCCCACCCCGATCGGCTGAGGCATTCTACGCCTAAATCCCAACGACTGTCCGCCACAGGCCGATGGTAAACCTCACGCGACGAGCACCCCAATGATCACCTTTTTCACGAACGGCTTTTCCCCTTTCGCGCGAAAAGTCGCGATGGCCTTGGACCACAAGGTCTTACCCCACGAGACCGTCGATGGTCTCACCCAAGCCAATCGCGAACGTTTGATGGCGGTGAACCCGCGCGCGGAGGTGCCGGTGCTCGTCGACGGCGACGTCACGGTCGTGAACTCCGCCGACATCTGCGACTACCTCGACCGCCGCTATCCCGAGCGTCCGATCTATCCGGCCGCCCTAAAGGCCCGCGTCGAAGCCCGCGCGCTCGAACGCCTCGCCGATGTGCGCATCGACGCAATCCTTCTGGATTGTTCGATCTGGACCTGGGCCGACCGCCAAGATCAGCCGCCGCCCGGCCTGAAGGACGCCGGCCAGGCTGATCTCGACAAATGCTTCGCCCGCATCGAAGAAGCGCTAAGCGGCTTCGCGACACCCTTGCCGTTCGGCCATCTGTCGATCGCGGAGTTCACGTACTGGCCGCATCTCGCGGCGTTGCGCCCGCTCGGCTTCACGATGGACGCGCAAAAATTCCCGCGCCTCGCCGCCTGGTTCCAAGCGATGCGCAAGGAAAAAGTCTGCATGGACGACGGCAAACGTACCGCCGACTTCATGCGCGCGATCCCCACAAACAAAAGCTTCGAACGCACGAAGATTTTTTGGCGCGGCGACCGCATCGAATGGATGCTCGCCCGCGGCTACCACGACTGGTTCACGAACGAGATCAAATCCGGCCGCGTGCTCTGGCCGGATTGATCTCGGGACTACGCTATTCGCCGTAGAAGAAGCTCTCTTCCACGATCTTGCCGTTCTTCACCGTATAGACGCCGACCTCGTCCATACTCTGGCGCGCTTGGCCCTTCGGCGTTACGTCCATTTTGAAGCGGACGACGAACTGATCGCCGCTGACATAAGGTCCTTCGACCTTCACGTCGTGGACGGTGTGGTTCGCGTACCACCACTGGCCCTTGCCCTCGACGGCCTTGCGGCCCTGCATCTTCGCCATATCGCCGGGCATGGCTTCGCGGCTGATCACGTCGTCGGCCCAAAACTTGTCGCCGGCTTGGGCGAGTTCGCCCTTCTTGCAAAGGTCGGTGAAGGCCTTCGCGACTGCTTTCGTATCCATCAGTCTATCTCCATTCTATCGAAGCCCCCGTAACCGCATTCTGGCGGGGCGCTTGGGATAAGACGAATCACAATCGCCGGAATCGACACGGGCCCAAACGAAACGGGCGCCGTTTCCGGCGCCCGCTGCAAAGTCCAAGGCGATAGGTGGCTTAGCCGCCGACCACGATCGCGCCGTAGTCCATCGTGTTGAACGCCGGACCGCTGCGATCGTTCTCGATCTTGCCGCCGTCTGTACCGAAGTGGAACGTCACGCCGATCTTGACCGTGTGCGATTCCTTGTCGAACGACGGACCCGGCGTGAAGTCGGCTTCCGTCGAGCGGCCTTCATAGGCGACCCACAGGCTCAGCGGCTCTTTCTCTTCCGGCCAGTATTCGGCCTTCGCACCCCAGTGGATCGTCTCCACGTCCGCGCCGTTGCCGAACGGCGCGAGCGCTTCACCCGAGATGTAACCAAGGTTCGCGGACAGCGCGAACTTCGGCGTCGCATACCAACGCACTTCGGCGTTCGCAAACCATGCATCGTTCAGGAAGATCTCATCGCCGCCGAAGAACGGCAGATCCGAGCTCGAGTCGAGATAGCCGCCATCGATGCCGAGCGTGAAGTTGTTCCAGTAATACTGGCCTTGCGCACCGACGAAATAGTACTCGGCGTCGGCCGCTGCGCCGAACACATCCGGGCCTGACGATACGCCGGCGCCCGCAAACAGGCCGACCGCATAGCGATCGTTGCGGTAGTAGACGTGCGCCGCACCCTGGAAGCCCGCATCGCGGTCGAGCGAGAAGCCGGGGTTGCTATCGGCGAAACCGCCGGTACCGGCAAAGTCGAGCTGCAAATTGATGTTGTTCGAGAACGCGACATTCAGCTTCGCGTCGCCCGAGATCGACGTGTACGAGTCGTCGAACACGCCGAAGACTTCGTCTTGAAACGTCTGACCGACCGCGAGGCTCACGTTGCCGGTGAACTTGTTCGCACCGGCGATGCTGACGCCCGACAGCGCGAGCACAGACAGCGCCGTTCCGGCCATACCGGCCAACTTCCAGTTCATGCAGAATTCTCCATTTACCCAGGGATGAAAGATCGAAGGAAGGCTACCCGCTTGATTTGTTAGGGTTTTCGCGGGCAGAAAAGGTGGCGGACAATCACATGCAGAGAAAAGAAAAGTAAAGAGACAAATCGCGGCGAGTCATCGCAGCCTTGAGTTGAGTCATCGCTACGGAATGCGGAGTCATGATCGCCACAAACCTCCAGTGAGAACCCAAAGAATACTGCCGGACACTATGGTTAATTTATACGATGGTGGTACCACTGTTGGCGAGCACATCACGAAACCGTTCTAAGCTGTGCGTGCAACGCAGCAACATGCGTGACTAGCGTCGTTCTGCGTGCATCTTGGCGCGTGCGCACGCTGGCGTTGGTGCCGCTTGCCATTTACTATCGGCGCCGACGTCCCCATCGAAAAGCGGGACGCAAAGGGGTTTGCGTGGGCGACATCATCGCCATCATCTCGGCGTTCGCGTCGAACGAGACGTTGCTGATCGCGACCGTCGCCGGGTTGCTCGCGGCGCTTGTGAGCCTCGGTCTCGACCATTGGCGCCTGCGCAAGCGCCACGCGCAGGTCGAAGCGGAACTGTTCGAAAACACCGTCGGCAAAGAGAGTACGAACTGGACGAACGCCGCGCTCAGCCTTGAGCGCCAAGCGAAAGATCCCGGCATGGTCGCGCGCTCAAGCGTGATGACCCATTTGCACATGCTCGACGAAGCCGCGAACGCCTGGCTAAAGGGCAGCCAATGGGGTGAAGCCTTACGCGTGAACCAAGAACTGCTCCGCGAATGCTGCCACGCGATCATCCGCCCGAGCATCAATCAAGACGACTTCCGCGCGACATCCGACCTTATCAAGCGCGGAATCGAGAAGTATCCGGACCTTTCGAGAGCGGCGAACGAAGCACCCGACAACGCGATCGACTTCCTCACCGCGCGCGACGCCACGCTTTCGGTTCTTGCCGGCTCGGCGCTCATTGCAGATTTGCGCGATCAGATCGAAGACGTGCGCACCGCGATCGAAGGGCGATCCGGCCGCCGTTCCCGCGCGGCCTAAACCAGCTTCGAATTCAGATAAGCTGCGAACTCTTTCGAGTTCGGCTTGTGCTCTTTCAGGATCAGAATGACGCGATGTATTTGCGCGTCGTTCACGCCGAACTTCTTCATCTTCCGCATCAGTTCCGGATCGCGCAGCCGGCTCACGAGTTCTCCCGGCTCCATCTGCGCGAAATCCTGGATCGTGCTCTTTACTGCCTTCAACACGTTGCCGGACATCGCGAACCCTCGATCAGAATGAGCGTGGAACATAGCGCAACGCGCGCGTCATGTCTCGCACTCGCCCTTCGAGAGAACCCGCTACCGCAGCGCTCGCCTCTTCGAAGAACTATGCGCTTGCCGCAAACGGCCTGTCGTGAATCCATTGCGACAAGATGAACTTCTCGTTCCGTGTGATCGGCAGCGCGGCGTGCAGACTCTTGCGATCCGGCACGCCCTTTTCGTCGATATGCGCAAAGAACACGCCGTCACCCGCTTTACCGCGGTGCTTCACGCCGACTTTCGGAAACTCCAGCTCCCCGCCGTCATAGTCGTCGTTGAGATACAGCAGAAATGTCACGATCCGGTCGCCCTTATAGTCGCCGCTCTGCCCGTAACCCTGATCGCCCAGGCGCAGCCCATCGTAGTGCGGCTTGATCTCCTGACCCAACGCGTAGTGAAAAATTTGCGGCGGTTCGAACGCGACTGTGGGCAATCCGGTAATCGCCGAAATGCGCTCGCGCACCACCTGCAACACGCAATCCGCCGCGATGATATCGAACTTGAAATCGCTACACGTCCGCGAGGCCTGGAAGCTCGACTTCTGCCCGTCGAACATCATTGAAGGCTGATACTTCCCCGCCCCACGCGCCATCAGCCAATTGCACACGTCGACAGGAACAAACTTGTCGGCCGCCCGTATGCGCGGCGCCTCGCAAAGCGATCGCCGTTCGGGCGGCGTCCGCCAGGCTTTCAGATCGATGCGCGCCTTCAATGCTCCCCAATCGCTCGACGACTGATCGCGTGCGAGAATGCGCAGCTGCCCCTGCGCTTGGGCCGAACCGCGCTCCGCCGCATGCACCAGAAGGTCCAGCGCATCGCTCCAACTGGGCGGCATGAACGCGCCCGTGGCTCTGATTGTCGCGACCTGGCATAGCGCATCGGGATCTTCTTGCTCCGCCGCCCGGAACAAAAGCTCGACCCCTTCTTTGGGATCGAAAGGCGCATCACGTCCGACCAGGAGACGCAAAGCCGCCGCTGTTGCCGCCTTCGCCGACCCGCGCGCGGCTTCGGCGCGAAGGTGCTCGATTGCAGGAGTGCTCATACCGATAGACCGCCTCGAAAAACGAACCGCTGATTCTGCGCAGCGCCCGGCGCGCGTCAAGTTTCCAAAGCGCGGCGAATCCTGCTTAACGTCGCTCGCCACCCACCAGAGGTCAGCCAAATGCTCACGCTCTATCAAGACCCCCGCTCCGGCAATTGCTACAAGGCCGTGCTCACCGCCGCACATCTCGGCATTCCATTGAAGACGGTCGATATCGACGTGACCTCCGGCGCCACCCGCAAACCCGACTTCCTTGCCAAGAACCCGAACGGCCGCGTGCCGACGCTCGAGTTCGAAGACGGCCGTCACCTACCCGAATCGAACGCAATCGTCTGGTACCTGGCCGAAGGCTCCCCGCTAATCCCGGCCGACAAATTCCAGCGGGCGCAAATGTTGCAATGGATGTTCTTCGAGCAATACAGCCACGAACCCTATATCGCTGTCGCCCGCTTCTGGATGGTCTTTGCCAGCAAAGAACAGCTGCGCCAGAAGGAGAGCCTGATCCCCGAGTGGCACGCCAAAGGCAACGCCGCCCTAGCCGTGATGGAGGGCCACCTGAAGGACCGCGACTGGTTCGCGGGCGAGACATACTCGTTGGCCGATATTGCGCTCTATGCCTACACGCACTGCGCCGAAGACGGCGGCTTCGACCTGAGGAAGTACCCGGCCGTCACAGCCTGGTTGTCACGCGTTGCAAAGACCAAGGGATACGTGCCCATGGGCGCCTCGCGCTGAACCCAAGGACCGTGCTATTCCCGGAGCCTGCAACGACTGGCAAGGGAATCCGACATGAAGACGTTTCGCGCAGCGCTGATGCTGGGCTGCGCCATGGCACTCGCAAGCTGTGGCAATTCCGATCAGAAGGCCCCCAGCGGCAAAGGCACGGCCGCCGAGGCCGACAAGTTCGTCGCGGAGCTGAATGCCGACATCCGCAAGATGACACCCTACATCAACTCTGCGAACTGGCTGCAGTCGACCTACATCACCGACGACTCGCAGTTGATCGCGTCCAAAGCGAACGAGGAACTGCTGAACTGGCAGTCCCGCCGCGTCGAGGAATCGAAACGCTTCAACGGCGCCGAAGGGATGAGCGCGGACACAGCGCGCGCCATCGCACTCTTGAAGAATGTATCCGCCCCCGCGCCTTCCGACACGGCACTGCAGAGCGAGCTCTCCAAGCTCCTCTCGAAGATGGAAGCGAACTACGGTTCAGGAAAATGGTGCCGCACGGCGAACGACTGTCTCGTCCTCGACGACATCGAGAAGATCATCGACGACCCGAACCAGACGCCGGAAGCGCGCGCCGCCGCTTGGAAAGGCTGGCAGGAAACCGCAAGACCCATCCGCAAGGACTATCAGCGCTTCGTCGAAATCGTGAACCAAGGCGCGAAGGAAATGGGCTTCGCCGACGCTGGCGAGGTCTGGCGCGGCGGCTACGACATGACGCCAGCCCAGTTCGCGGAAGAGGTCGAACGTCTATGGGGCCAAGTCAAGCCGCTCTACAATGAACTGCACTGTCACGTCCGCGCGAAGTTGAACGCGAAATATGGTGACGCCGTTGTAACGAAGACCGGCATGATTCCGTCGCATTTGCTCGGAAACATGTGGGCCCAGCAGTGGAGCAACATCTACCCGCTGCTCGAACCCTACAAGGGCGTGGCCAGCCTCGATGTGACCTCGGCCTTGAAGAAACAGCGCGAAGCACTCGTCGCCGAACTGCGTAAGACCGAGAAGACGTCCACGCCAACCGAGTTCGCGGAACTCCAGCACAAGGCCGACAAGGCGATATCTGTGAAGATGACCAGGGTTGCCGAAGATTTCTATGTCTCGCTCGGCATGCCGAAACTGCCCGAGTCTTTCTGGCAGAAGTCGCTACTGACCCGCCCGCGCGACCGCGATGTCGTTTGCCACGCCAGCGCCTGGGACATGAACATGGAAGGCGACGTGCGCATCAAACAGTGCATCGTGCCGACCGAGGATCAGCTGTCCACGATCCACCACGAACTCGGCCACATCTACTACGACCTCATGTACAACCCGCAGCCGCCCATGTTCCAGGGCGGCGCGCATGACGGCTTCCACGAAGCGATCCGCGACACAGTCACGCTCTCGCTCACGCCCATGCACCTAAACAAGATCGGCCTCGTTCCGCCGCAGAATCCGGATCCGAAAGCGGTCATCAATTCCCAGATGAAATGGGCGCTCGACAAAATCGTCTTCCTGCCTTGGGGCAAGCTCGTCGATCAGTGGCGCTGGCAGGTCTTCTCGGGCGAAGTGAAGCCTGACGGTTACAACGGCGCGTGGTGGAAGCTGCGCGAACAGTATCAAGGCGTCTCGGCCCCTGTCGCGCGCACCGAAGAAGACTTCGATCCCGGAGCGAAGTACCACATCCCCGGGAACACGCCCTACACGCGCTACTTCCTGGCGTTCGTTCTGCAGTTCCAGTTCCAGAAGGCGTTGTGCGAAACGGCTGGCCACAAAGGCCCGCTGCACGAATGCGATATCTACGGCAATAAGGAAGCAGGCGCGAAGTTCATGGCAATGTTGCAGGCCGGCGCATCCAAACCGTGGCCTGAGACGCTCGAAAAACTCACTGGTGGCAAGCAAATGGATGGCTCGGCGCTGATCGAGTACTTCCAGCCTCTGATGGGGTATCTCAAAGAACAAAACCAAGGCCAAAGCTGCGGCTGGGGCAAATAACCGGAGATGACGATGAAAAGGCTCGGCGGAAGATTGCGCACTGTAACGTTTGCTGTCGCCATTGCGGCGGCCAGCGCGTTGGGCTCGACGTCGCTCGCGACGCCGGCCTCCGCCGAGCGGGTACGAACGGCACCGCACGAAACGATGACGCCGTTCGTATCCGACGCGCAATTGAAGCGCTACCTCAAGCGAACGAAGCGCGGCCAACGCCACCCGACCGCCTCACCCTCGATGTCGGGACCCGTGCCGGTGCCAGCCCCCCCACCGCCGCCGCCTGCACCGGCGGCGCCTGCCGCCGCCGACTCGAAATCCGCGGCCGGCGAAAGCATCACGAACACGCAAGAAGCGGGCGTCGATGAAGGCGGAATCGTCAAGATGCATGGCGACACAATCGTCATCCTCCGCCGCGGCCGGCTCTTCACCGTCTCCTCTCGCCGTGGCGACCTTAGGCCGATCGACATGATCGACGCCTTCCCGCCGGGCACCGACGGCCGCGGTGCCTGGTACGACGAGATGCTCGTCGCCGGAAACCGAGTGATCGTGATCGGCTACAGCTATTCGCGCGGCGGCACGGAGATCAATCGCTTCCGTATCGACGACAATGGCAACCTCGACTTCGAAGATGCGTATCACCTGCGCTCGAACGACTACTACTCGTCGCGCAACTATGCCTCGCGCCTGATCGGCTCGACGCTGATCGTTTATTCGCCGCTCTATCTGCCTTACAATTTCGAAAACCTCGACTGGTTGCCCGGCGTTCGCCGCTGGACGGGTGACGCGAAACGGCGTTTCGACCGCATTGCGCGCGCGCGCGAAATCTATCTACCCGCAAACTTGCGCGATCCCTACAACGCGGACATTCAAGCGCTGCACACCGTGACATCGTGCAATCTCGCGGCACCGGTCTTGCGTTGCCGCGCGCAAAGCGTACTCGGTCCGGCCGGTCGCACGTTCTACGTTTCGGCGAGCGCGGTCTATGTGTGGGTGAACAACGTCAGCTACTATGCGGAAGAGAGCGGCAAAAGCCCGTCCGCCATGCTTTATCGCCTCCCGCTGAACGGTGGCCGCCCGTCGGCGATCGGCGCCCGCGGCGCACCAGTCGATCAATTTGCGTTCCGCGAAGACTGGAACGAAGGCATCTTGAACGTCCTCGTTCGCAGCAACGGCGGCGGCGATGCGATGTGGAACCCAGAGTTCAACAGCGGTGCTGTGGCCTTGCTGCGCTTACCGCTCTACGCCTTCGGCGACGGCAACGACGATGCGCGACAGCGTCACTACCGCAAACTGCCCACGCCAAGCCGCGACAGCTACTACACGATGCAGAACCGCTTCGTCGGCGACTACGTCCTCTACGGCGCCGGCAACAGCTGGGGCCGCCCGCGCGACGCGATGTCGACGCTCGTCGTCGCTCCTGTGCGCGGCGGCGAGGCCGCCCAGTTCGAATTGAAGCACGGCGTCGACCGCATCGAAGCGCTCGGCCGCAATGCCGTGGTCGTCGGCGCCGACTCGAGCGACCTGCATTTCCAGGCCGTGGAATTGACCGCCCCGCAGTCGCCGGTAGTGGGAGACCGCTACACGCTCGAACGCGCGTCCCAAGGTGAAACGCGCAGCCATGGCTTCTTCTTCAAGCCGTCCGGTTACAATCCCGCGGACGACGGATTCTTGGCTTTGCCGGTTGCCCGCGCCAGGCGGGCGGGCGCAAACCAGCTTGTCGAAGGGTCGGCTGCGATCACCTTCCTGCGCCGCACAAACCGCGAGTTCGCCCCGCTGGGTGAACTCTTCGCGGACGACGAGCGCGTGGTCGACGACCAGTGCCAGGCCTCGTGCGTCGATTGGTATGGCAATGCCCGGCCGATCTTCTTGCGGGACCGTACGCTTGCTTTGATGGGCTATGAACTCGTCGAAGGCGACCTGACGATGAACGGCATCAAGGAGACGCGCCGCGTCAACTTCGCGCCAGGCGTCCGTTAGAGCCCGCGCGAATTGGCGATCATGAACGGCAGGGGGATCGAGCGCGCATAAGGCGCGATCGCCTCCTGAACGGAAGCGGTCGCGACAAGGGCCCGCATGCGATAGTGCATGTCGCTATGGTCGGCGACCGGCTTGACCGGATCGGCATAGAGTTGCGCGAGCATGATCGCCTGAGCGCGCAGCTCCGGCTTTTGCAGCATCGTGCCCAGCACAGCTGCTGCTTTGTCTTTTTGCCCTGTGCAAACGAACGCATCGAACGCCTCCGCCGGCGCTTCGTCTTGCGTCGACTCAAGCATCGCCAGCGCCTCGTCGCGCTTCTCGACACGGCCGATATCGTGCGCAGCACAAACGGTTGCCTTCAACACGATGGCCGTACGCGCCTCACCTTCGAGCGTGCCGAGCAACTGCAACGCCCCGTCGTCGTCCCCGGTCACGTCCAGCACGCGCGCGATCGAAACGCGCAGCGATATCGGCAGCGAACTCTCTTCCTTCAACAACGCCCGCGCCGTGCGCCGCGCCGCCCAGGCTTGGCCCAGGTCGGCATACGCATTGGCGATCTCAAGCCTAAGCGCAGGCCCCGCCGGCTTCTTCTCGCGCCGCGCCTGCTCGACCGCATGAAGCCCCAGCCGCACGGCCTCGTCAGCCTTTCCGATCACGCGCAGCGACCGCATCACGTTCAGCCAGTCGGTTGATGTCAGCGACGCCTGTTCCAGTTGAAGCTGCAGCCCGCGCTCCACGCGCGCGACGAGTGCGCCCGGCGCCATCAAAGCCCGCACGCTCGCGTGATCCCAAATCGGCTCGAACGCCTTGTCGGTAAGGACGACGCTTAGGATCGACGGCGTCTCCAGTGCCTCCGTCTGACGCGCCGCATTCTCGACGCGCCCTTGGCCGAGCAGCATAGCGATGTAGTGCAAGCGCAATGTGTCGGGCACGCGCTGCCCCGACGGTCCACTGTAGCGCCCCTCCACCAGCCGCACGATCAACCTATCGCGCACAGGGCCCTTGCCGAGCGACGACACGATGGCCTCGATCACCGCCGGGCGCAAGCGGTTGACCATGATGAAGTCTTGTTCCTTCAAGTCGAGGATCGCGGCCGCCGCTTGGTCGTGACGCCCGTTGGTCGTCAGGATCGCGACAAGCGATGCCCACGTGTACCCGTTCGGGCTGATCGCATAACGCTCGCGAACGACCTTCTCGGCGTCGCTTGGTTTGCTCAGCCCCGTGAGGGCGCGCGCCTTTAGATAGGCGGCCCAATCGCTGTCTGCCGACGACAACCCGCCGTCGTTGAGCGCTCCCGAAACCAGACCGAGCGCAAACGCATAGCGCCCGTCATCGATCGCCCCGGCCGCCCGCTCCAACCGTGTGTCGGCAATCTGCACGTTGGCCGGCACGGGCGCTGTCGCGACCTTCGGCACGCCAGGCGCAGCCGCCGCCACCGACGTCGCGACAATCATCCATAGCCCAAGCACGTTGCCGCTGATCCCCATTCCGTCCCCCGCCGCACCATAACAAATCCGGGCTGAAATGCCCCCTCAAAGGCCCGTTATCGACAACCCCTGTGACTTGGCTGACACTTTCCCCTGCGGCGCGAATCGACGCCGCTTTTGAGGGGAAACACATGGATATCGGTCGCAGAATGGCCGCCGAATTTATCGGCACGTTTTGGCTTGTCCTTGGCGGATGCGGCAGCGCCGTCATCGCAGCAGCCTTCCCGGCAGTCGGCATCGGCCTGTTGGGCGTCTCCTTCGCCTTCGGGCTGACCGTCCTGACGGGCGCCTACGCGTTCGGTCACATCTCAGGCGGCCACTTCAACCCGGCCGTCACAGCGGGCCTGTGGGCGGGCGGACGCTTCCCGCTGAGCGAAATCCTACCCTATTGGGCCTCGCAGGTTCTGGGCGCGATTTCGGGCGCGGGCATGCTCTATCTGATCGCGTCGAGCGCCGCGAGTTTCGACCCGGCGGCGGGCTTTGCCTCGAACGGCTACGGCGAGCACTCGCCCGGCGGCTACAGCCTGGCCTCCGGCGCAATCGCAGAGGCACTTCTCACGGCCATGTTCCTGCTCATCATCCTAGGCGTAACCGGCAAGAAAGCGCCTCCGGGCTTTGCACCGATCGCCATTGGCCTGGCGCTGACGCTGATCCACTTGATCAGCATTCCGGTGACGAACACGTCGGTGAACCCTGCGCGCAGCACAGGCCCCGCGATCTTTGCCGCCGGCTGGGCGCTGGAGCAGCTCTGGCTGTTCTGGGTTGCACCGCTCGTCGGTGCCATTGCTGCAGGGTTCTTCAACCGCTGGCTCAACGACGAGAAATAGACGGGTCAAAAAAGAAGCCGGTATGCGGCTGGGGAGCGGCGCATACCGGCTGGTTCGTCACCATGTGCGAGGCAAGAGCACATGGCTTCTTCGAGTGCTGAGGACTTCTCGCCGTGTGGTCACCCGGCGCACGATCACTATCGCAAAGTGAAGTTTGCACCACCCTTTCCACAGGGTGAAAAACGCGTAAGGAAGGCTCAGACTTCCGACAGTGCCAACGCGAAAACCAAACCGAAGCCAGCGGTCAGAACGGTCGAATAAACCAGCAAAAGCGCCATGAACTTGATGGTCGTCAGCCACCAGCTACGCCCGTAGACACGATACATCGCCATCCAAAGATAAATGGCCAAAATCAACCAAACCGCCCACATGAACCCGGCGTCACCCAGAATGGCGGACGCCAGCGCCACAAGCGAGAAAGCCACGAACACAACAGTGTGGATGTGGGTCGAGAACACCAAGTGCTCAATCAAATACACCCGCGGCCACCAGTGCATGACAGCCATCAACAGCGCGAACACCGGCACAAGCACCAACATCAGGCGCGGCAGCCATGTGTTTAGCGGACCGTTCAGCTTGATCGGATCGGCCAATGCTCGCTCATAGCCCTGCTGGATTCGCTTGGCCCGCTCGCCGATCCAAGCAATCCATTCCGCCTCGTTAGGATCCGCGCCCTGCGCTTCGACCTTGATGCTCTCGCTGCCACCCAGGACATTGCGCTTCTGCTCGTCGGTGAGCTTGACGTGCTCCACTGCGCTCGCGGGGACGAAAAACTCCATGCTGATCACGTCGATGGTCTTGTCGCCCTTGATCACCATCTCGGCGTTCGTCTCGGCTTGCAGTTCCTTGAGCGCCTCGGGTGCCAAGCCGGCAAGCGACACGGTCTTGACCTTGAACGCCACCATCGCAAGCCCGGTGAGCTGCAGCGTCAGGAAGAACACGACCGTTGCGACGACGAACAACCGGAACGGCGGCAACAGCGATGCACGCTTGCCGTCATTGTAGCGCCGCGTGAACTCGCCGGGTTCGGCGAACAACAGCCAGATCGTGCGGAACGTGCGCGAGTCGTAGTTGAAGACGGAATCGAGGAACTCGCCAAGAATCCACCAGACCGGCCGGTGATAGTCGGACGCCTTCTGCCCGCAGTTCGAGCAATACGGCCCCTGCAATGGTGTCCCGCAGTTCGCGCACTCCGGCATCACGGCCATCTCGGCAAGTCCCCCCACTACGCATTATCCACGCGCGTCCGGGTGAGAGCAAATCTCGATGCGAACAGCGTAAATTCGGCTCAGGTGTTGAAGCGGAAGTGCATCACGTCACCGTCCTGCACGACGTAATCTTTGCCTTCCAAGCGGAATTTGCCCGCGTCCTTGGCCCCCGCTTCGCCGTTGTTCGCCACATAGTCCGCGAACGCGATGGTTTCGGCGCGGATGAAGCCCTTCTCGAAGTCCGTGTGAATGACACCGGCGGCCTGCGGCGCCCGCGCGCCCGCGTGCACGGTCCAAGCGCGGGCCTCCTTCGGCCCGACGGTAAAGAACGTAAGCAAATGCAACAGCGAGTAGCCCGCACGGATCAGCCGGTTTAGTCCCGGCTCCTCAAGCCCGAGCGTCGCCAGAAAATCGTCGCGTTCTGCCGCGGCAAGTTGAGCGATCTCGGACTCGATCTTCGCCGAGATCACGACGAACGCAGCACCCTCAGCTTGCGCCCGCTCTTCGACGCGCTTCGAATGCGCGTTCCCCGTCGCCGCAGATCCCTCATCCACATTCGCCACATAGACGATGGGTTTTGCGGTCAAAAGCTGCAGCATCTCGAACACCGGCCGCTGCTCGTCGTTGAGCTTGGCAAGCCGCGCCGGTTTACCCTCGCGTAGAAGCGGCAGCACGGCCGACATCACGTCGAACTGAACCTTTGCCTCTTTGTCGCCCTGCTTCGCCTTCTTCTCGGCAGCAGGAGCCCGCTTCTCCAGGCTGTCGAGGTCCGCGAGCATCAACTCGGTCTCGACCGTCTCGGCATCCGCCAACGGATCGATCCGGTTCTCGACATGCGTGACATCGCCGTCGTCGAAGCAGCGCAGCACATAGGCGACCGCGTCTACCTCGCGAATATGCGACAGGAACTGATTGCCAAGCCCCTCGCCCTTCGACGCCCCGCGCACCAGCCCCGCGATATCGACGAACGTCAACCGCGTCGGAATGATCTGCGCCGACTTCCCGACTTTGGCCAACGTGTCGAGCCTGGGATCCGGCACCGCGACCTCACCCACGTTCGGCTCGATCGTGCAGAACGGATAGTTCGCGGCCTGCGCCGCCGCCGTCTGCGTCAGCGCGTTGAACAGCGTAGACTTGCCCACATTCGGCAACCCGACGATACCGCACTTGAAACCCATGATACGTTAGTCCTTCGTTTTCTCGTCCGGCTTCTTCTTGTCATCCGGCTTCGGTTTCGGCTCGCGCTGCGGCTGCGTCAGCAACGTGACCTTATTCATGAACCCAGGTCCATCGCCGTCGGCGATGAACCGAGCGGCTTGTGCAATCGCATCCAGCAGCGGATCGACCCACGTCCGGTCCGCTTTTGTGAAGTTCCCGAGCACGTGGCCGGTCACGCGTTCCTTCTCGCCCGGATGCCCGATTCCGATTCGAACGCGCCAATAGTCGTTGCCCGCGTGCGCCGAGATCGAACGCAATCCGTTGTGCCCCGCGTTTCCGCCGCCCAGCTTCACGCGCACCTTACCGGCCGCAAGATCGAGTTCGTCGTACAGCACCCAAACCTGCTCGATCGGAATCTTGTGAAACGCGATCGCATCCTGCACCGCCGTCCCGCTCTCGTTCATGTAGGTGGAAGGTTTGAGCATCAACGCCTTCACCGCGCCCGCTTTGCCTTTGAGCACGCCCTCGCGAACCTGCCCGCGAAACTTCACGCGCGCCGGCGAAAAGCCGTGCGCGTCGGCAATCGCATCCGCCGCCATGAATCCGACGTTATGGCGGTGGTTTTGATAGGTCTCGCCCGGATTGCCGAGACCGACGATGAGCAACATCTCTTGATACCGTCATGTGCAAACGGCCGCCAATGAGACTTGGCGGCCGCTGCAACAGGAATACGCAGTCGCGCTTACTTCTTCGCGGCCGGCGCCTTCGCAGCCGGAGCCTTCGCAGCACCCGCAGCCGGAGCCGCAGCCTTGCCGCCAGCC
>CAYXQB010000038.1:0-16650 GCA_964466435.1 uncultured Flavobacteriaceae bacterium
CCAGTGAACCTCACCGGTGGTGATGCCGTCGCCGTCTAAAAATGTTTTGAATCTGGACGTGGCCATGTGGGCCTCCTCAGCGCAGAAAAAGCCAAATGATGAGCAGGATTGGTAACGGTATGCCGATAAGCCACATTAAGATGTATTTCATGGCGCCCTCGCGAATTGACGAGCCTCAAGGCGTCGCCTGAACAGAACAAACGCGCAAGGCGCCACTACGTTCCCTGCGCAAGTGCGGGCGCCGCATCGATTTCCCGGCCAAGCGCGCGCCGCGCCAACTTCGAAAAGGTCGCCCACGACCGGCACCGAGCCGATCAGCAAGTCCACGAACACGTTCCAAAACATGCGATAGCGCGTGAACGCCGGCAGCCCGGGGCTCAAAAGCTCGATGACGTAAAGACTGGCTGGCGCCGAAATCAAATCGCCGACGCCCGGAACAAGCCCCAACGGCGATGTTGTTGGGGCCGCTTTCAGCGCCGCTTTTCCAAACCGGAAGCGCGACGCCGTTCAACGCTGCGGCCGTATCGCAGGAAACGCTCTAACGCACCGGCTGGTTAGCGCTTCACTTTCGTGCGGCCGGTCTTGATGCCGTATGTGCGATAGCGCTTGTCGGCACCCGCGCGGCACGCGGTGTTGATCCGATCGGTTTCCTGCGCGCCGGCCCACAGCTTCAGCGTCACGGCGTCGTCGCGCTCAAGCCGCGCCAATACATCCGAAAACTGAAGGCAATCGCCCTTCGCCGCAATCGCAAGCGCCCGTTCCATAACGCCGGGAAGGCGAGCACGTCCGGTGAGTTCCTTCGATGCCATGGCGTCGTGCGTTCTGCCCGTTCCTATTGCGCGTCCACCGACATGCCATCGCGCGCAGCGATTAGACGTGAAAGCGACGGCTCCCTCAAGCTCCAACGTCGCAGCTTTCGCCGGGATTTGCTCCGCTCTTTCGGCTCAACCCGATCGTGCAAGCTTGCGCGGCGCCAGAAGGCTGAGCAGGGCCGCCTCGATCTGCGCCGCCGAGTAGGGCTTCGCGAGCAGCGGCAAGCCCCTATACCTTTCGGTGATCGCTTCCACGCCATACCCGGTCGTGATGACGATCGGTATATCGCGGGCGCTGAGCGCGTCCAAAACCGCGTCGGCCGGTTCTCCCGCCAAATTCATATCGACGATGGCGGCGTCGAACGGCTCGCTGACGGCAAACCCCAGCGCCTTGCCCACACGCGAGGCAACCACCGAAGAGCCGTCGAGCGCTGAAACCGCATCGGCGAGGTCCAACGCGATGAGCATCTGGTCCTCGACGATGAGAACGCGGCGACCCGTTTGTTTGGCGGGTTCGAACGCGAAAACATTAGACGTCTCTATGGCGCTAGCGATCATGTGAAGTCTCCCAACCAACCTTGTTGGAACCACTGAAACACGGCGGGGAGACGAATACGGTACGGCACCTAACATTGCAGCGCGCCAAACCGCGCCTGCGTTTCGCGCGAAAGCGGCCTAAACCCCGGGAATCAAGGTGGGGCGGTACTCGCCGAACAGGCTGCGATATTCGCCAGTTACGGTCTCGTAGCACTCGCAGGCCGCGTTCTCGAGTCCGGTACGGTCGAGGATCGTGATGCGTCCGTGCTGATAGCGGATGACACCCGCCTTCTGCAGCGTGCCCGCCGCGATGCTGACGGTTGAACGGCGCACGCCCAGCATGATGGCAATCAAGTCTTGGGTCAGCGACAGTTCCGCGACGCCGCTCCGGTCGTGCGCGGCAAGCAGCCATCGCGCCAGGCGTTGGCCCAGCTCGTGATGCGCGTTGCAGGCGGCGGTTTGCGCGACCTGAACGTGGAACGCGTGCACATAGCGCAGCAACAAGTCTCGAAGGCGTGGAGCGTCCGTCGCAACCTCTTTCAACGCATCGGGCGCGATGCGATAGGCGGCGCCACCGGTTTGACACATGGTTTCGCTGAACGACGTCGTCGCCCCGAGCATGACCGCTACGCCCGCCGCCCCTTCGGCACCGATCAATCCGATTTCCAAAGGCGCACCGTCCGAAAGCACGGTCAGCGCGGAAATGAACCCGGTCTCGACGAAATGGACGGCGGAGATCTTTTCGCCGGTGCGATGCAGCGTTTGACCGAGTTCCATCTCGACCCGCGACAGATGCTTTGCAATCTGCGTGAATTCGCCCGGCGGCAATGCCGCGAGCAGGCGATTCTTGACCGCGCTTTGATCCAGGCGTGACAAATAGTGCTCCAACGCTTGGCCAGGAGCACAAATCACTCTCAATCGACCGCTACACGGAAATGGGACGTAGGATACAAACACAACGCGCCACGCGTCAGAACGTTGCATCGCACCCCGCGTTCCGAACGAGCACCAAACTGACGTTGTCGGGCGCAAGGCCTGCACAACAGCTGCGACTTTTGCCTTCACGCGTGCGGCGTCGCGCGCCGGCAGAGTATGACTGCCGATTGGGAGGCTCGTTCGGTGCGGTTGCCACAGAAACTTTCCGCGGCCAACAAATCCATGCGCCCGAGGCGGTTTCAGCGGGACCTTAACGGCCAACGCGTACTCGGTCGGCTTCCATCCACCATCCCCGTGGCTGGTAGAACGCTAGACCGGAAACTGTAAGCCAACGCTTCGTTACCGTCGCTCCGGCCCGCAAACCAAGAGCCTGCCAGGCCATCGCCGTGGCGAGCATCGCCGTCAACACCGGCGGCGGTCTCACGGCGGCGCTGACGTTCGCGACAGAAGTTTGGGCGTCGCGGCCGAGACTTTTCGTTTTGCGTCGCGCCGCGGTTGCAAACTGATTCATCGTCTTGTTTGTCTTCTTGCGGCCCGCTTTGGCGCGGGTCGCACCGGTTTTGCGTTTCACTGTCATGATGTCACCTCGTTGACGAGCTAAGGCGAAATTGAAAGACCGGCGTTACGCCATCGGGGCGCGTCCTCGTCCGTTCTCTCATCGCTGTTCAAATCAAACCTGCGGAACGCCCGGAAGGTTCCGTTATCGATGAAAAACCCCGGCGGCTTTTGGGCCACCGGGGTTCGCACGCGTCAACGGTTCAACGATCTAGAACTGCCAACGGTCGCTACGGTCTTCGCGCCGGTCGCGGCGGTGGCGATCGTTGTCACGGTCGCGGCGGTGGTTGTAGTACGTCCGCGAATGATTGCGGCGGTACCAGTCGCGGTGGCTGTCGTGCTGCCACGCATGCCACCGGCGATCGCGGTCGTAGTAGCCATCGTCGTAGGCGAACAGGACGTTGCCGAGCACGATGGCAAAGTCCGAGCCGCCGCCGTTGTACCCGCTATTGTAGCCGCCATACCCGCTGTCGCCGTAATAGCGCCAATCGGACCGCTGGCCTTGCCACCAGCCGCGCCGGTACTGATCGCGGTCGCGGTCGCGGCGCATGTGGAAGTAAGCGTCGCGGCGGTTCTGGCTATACCAGTTCCGATGCTGGCGGTTTTCCCACCTGTGCCAACGGCGCTCGCGGTCGTAGTAGCCGTCTTCGTAGCCGAGGACGACGTTGCCGAGCGATATGGAGAAGTCGACGCGATCGCGGGCTTGCGCCGGTGCGACCGTCGACAGCGTACCGGTCGCAACGAGCGCACCTGCCGCCAAGAGATATGCATATTTCTTCATACGATTTGTTCCTTGTCTCGTGAAGTCTAGTGGTAACGCGGGCACCACGTCGCCAGTTGCGTTTGCCGCGAGCGTTTCTCGGACACAAGAAAGCGAGAGCTTTATGAACGCACGTCAACAGTGGGAACCGGGCGCGCCTTCGCCGCGTTATATCCAGGCGAGGCGGTATGATCTCTCCGCCTTCGAACGATGAAAGGTCGAAGCGATGCGTGGAACAATCTTGAGTGCACTGCTGGTCACGGTCGCGTTGACGGCATGCGGAACCACGACCGAAGACCGCGCGATTTCAGGTGGTCTGCTCGGTGCGGCCGGTGGCGCCGCGGTCGCGGGTGTGACGGGCGGTAGCGTGGGCACGGGCGCCGTGATCGGCGCCGTCGGCGGCGCCGTCGTCGGCGCGGTCTCCGACCCCTGCAAACTGCAACTGGGCGACCCGTTCTGGAAAAAGAACGGCGGCAAAAAAGCCTACAAACGCCGCTGCGGCAACCGCCGCTGAGCTTCCCCGGCGGCGCGGGCTTTTACCCTGCGTCCCGGTCCCACTTCACGAAGCCAACAAAGTTCCCGGATGGCGTTTGGGGAAAGGGTTCATCCCGGTGGCAGGATGAATGAGGCCGGGGAAAGTGGCAGTGCTGTCCGTGGGTGAAGTCCGCGCTCCTCGCTCCTGGAGAGCCTTGACGGCGCCGTGCTTCTCCAGTGCGGGGGCCCCGCCGTTAGATGCACCGGTTCGTCGAGACTTGATAATTGAGGCCGCAACCCACGGACCGCGACGTCACTGTACGGCGAGGTGCTGCGCCCCGCTGTTCAATTTTGACCGGTCGCCCTCCCCGATGCGGCGGAAGGCACTAGCCGTCCGCGCGCGCTGCACCGTCGAAGGCCAAAGCGTCGCCCGCGTGCTGCGAACGCCGTTAGCGCTGGGAGCGCCGGCTTCCAGCCGGCACGCTGTCAGTCGCAAACCCTGAAGCGATCGAGATGGTCGGGAGCCGGCAAGGTGCCGGCGCTCCCAGGCCTCAAGGCGCAGCCTTTCAGAAACCGCAGCGCGATCGCCGCCCGCTCTAGTGCTTGGCGTGTGCGATGAACTCTTCGAGCGCGACTTCGATTTCGTGCTTGTCGTGCGCGTGCTCGACCCTGCCGTGAAGGTCGGTGAGTTCCGCCGATGCGCCGTGGTCGTGCTCGACCCGCTCCAGCTCGTGCAGCGTGTACGTTTGCGCCTTCTTGAAATCCTTCTCGTGCCGCACGTGATCGAGAATGGCCTCCACCTCGTGCACGACCGCGTCGCTGACGCCTTTCGCGTGCGCCGGCATCCTGGCGGTGCTAAGTCCGCCGCGCGCCGACGCAAGCGCGTGGATCACCTCCAACGGCACCTTCACCGAACCCGCACGCCGCGACACGCGGCCCAACAGGAATCCCATCGAGAACAGGCTGGCGGCAACCAAAGTGGCCACGGCAAAAAACTGAAACTGGACGATGTCCACGGCACCAAACAACTGCATCGCTTCCCCCACATAATGAACGGGACAGCTACCAAAGCGCGCTGCCGGACGCACGCAGGCGATACGCGCGCCGTCGCTTTCGCATCGCGTTGTTGCACTTCGGAAACAAGATCGCGCGTGCTTTCGCGTTCCGAAGAACGCTCGCGAATCCGCACTCGCCCACGACGCGTAAATGCGCTCGCGCAGCGCAAGAAATGCGCGCCGGCGCTAGCCCAACGCGCGAGCGGCCGCTAAGGCGCGGCCTGCAAAAACGGCAGCACGATCGCCACCATCGCTTGCGGCGCACGCATCGGCAGGCCGTGCTCCGCGCCGTCGACCGGCACCAGCTTCGTCTGCGGCACGCGCTTCACGAGCTCCGCCGCATGCGCAAACGGCACGACCGTATCCGCCGTTCCCCAAATGGCGAGCACCGGCAACGCGGCGCGGGCGATCGCTTCGTGGGACGCACGCCGGTTCTGCAAATCGTAGTTGCGGAACGTGTTCAGCTGGCCCTCCGAATAGCCGCGATACGTCGTCTGCTCGATCATCCAGTCGACGAAGCCTTCGACCTTCGAGCCCTCAAGCTGCGCCACGACACTGCGCACGGCCGCGGTCGGACCAAGCACACGCGCGAGCCAATCGCCCAAGACCGGGGAAAGAAGGACGCGCACGCTCGGCGCGCTCGCGGCCGGCACCGGCCCAAGCCCCGCCGGCGCGATCAACGTGACGGAGCGAATGCGCGCCGTGTTCGCGGCGACGAAGTCGCTGCTGATCGCGCCGCCCAGCGACGTGCCCACGACATGCACCGGGCCTGCGACGTTCAGCTTCGTGAGCAGCTCGCTCAATTGATCGGTGAAGAACGCCTGATCGTGCGTGACCGACGGGCGGTCGGAATAGCCGAAGCTCAGCATATCCGGCACGATCACGCGAAAGCCCGCATCGCTGAGCGGCTTGATCCAGCGCCGGAACACGAACCCGCCGGTGGCCGCGCCGTGCACGAGCAGCACGGCAGGCCCGTCCTCCGGCCCTTGCACGCGCACATGCATCACGCCGGCGCTGAGCGCCACGAACCGGTCGGCCTTGCCCGCCTTGGTGAGTTCGGCCCGCGCCGCATCGTCCATCGGCACGCGCAGCAAATCCGCAACCGGATAAGCAACCGCCGCAAGTGCGAGCAGCAACACGGCCGCGCGCAACAACCACTTCCCGAACGCAGCCATCGCGGGCCCCTCTGTTTGAGGCGCGAACTATAGGCGCGGGGCAAACCGCTTGGCGAGCCGCCTGTCCCCGAATTCCCCATCGCACCGCCGCGGACCCTGGTGACCGGGGCCGTCGTCTGGGCTAGCGTGCCGCCTCAACACGGGAGTCGGACAATGGCATACAAGGGCGAGTGCTTCTGCGGCGCGGTGAAGGTTGAAGTCGCCGGCGAACCGGAAGGCATGGGCTACTGCCACTGCCGCTCATGCCGCTCGTGGTCGGGCGGACCGGTGAACGCTTTCACGCTGTGGAAGCCCGAGAGCGTCAAGATCACCGCAGGCAAGGAACACGTCGCGACCTACAACAAGACGCCGATCAGCGATCGCAAGTACTGCACCAAGTGCGGCGGCCATTTGATGACGGCCCACCCGACGCTCGGCGTCGTCGATGTGTTCTCCGCAACCCTGCCGGCGCTCGCCTTCAAGCCGGGCCTGCACATCAACTACGCCGAGACCGTGCTGCCGATGAAAGACGGCCTGCCGAAGTTCAAAGACTTCCCCGCGGCCTTCGGCGGCTCCGACGAGAAGATGCCGGACTAACGCATCCCACAACCCGACGAGCGACCGATCTCAGCCCCGGTGCGCCAGGCCGGGCGTCCCAGAGCGCCATCACGCGGTGTTGATGGGCGACAGCCACATCGCGCGCACAACCTTCGCGCACCGCTGCGCCGCGCCGCGTTGCGCATAACGCCGGCGCAACGAACATCAATCGATCGTGAGTTGTCGCGCGCACGCGCCGCCCCGACCTTGGCAGAGGACCCAAAGCCGAACCGGGAGGAGAGAAATGAAAAGTTACCCGCGCGATTGGATCGCCTGGATGGTCGTCGCCGCCATCGTCGTCGTGGCCGTGGTGGAGCTGATCTCCACCGCCACCCCAACCTCGCGCACCGCCGAAACCGGCTGGATCACCCCGGCGGTGGAGCGCGTGTAGGGCAGGGCGGCGCGGTCAGCCAGCGTCAAGCCGTAACCCCGCGCGTCACTTCGTTCCTCGCAGATCGAGAGGATGCAGGTGGACGGCGCCTCGCGCCGCTAGGGGCAATACTGCGCCGCCAGAGCCGCCGCGAGCGGCGAGGCGGATATCACGCCGTCGTAGATCGGGTTCTCCCAATTGTTCCGCGAGTCGTTGGCGTGGTACGTCCCCTTGTCGCAAAACAGCGAAAGCGTGCCGACGATACCGCGGCCGTCGACGTCGAGTTCGTTCCGGCGCGTACTGAAGCTAACTTCGTTGGTCTTGACGGAGTTGATCTCGTACGAGCGGTAAGGCGCGACCTGGATGCCTGCGCGGTTGCGGGCGACGTTGGACCGGGTGTTGGCGGTGTCGATGTACCAACCCGTCCCCGCCACCGCGACCCAATTCGCCGGCGGCAGCGGCGCAGAGGACGTCGCCGGCGCGGCCGTTGATTGAAGGCCGGGGCAACCGGACCCGTAGCAGCCCGTCGACAGCGCAACGAGCACGTCTTTCGAGCAGATCTTCTTGTCCTTGGTCCATCCGGTCTGCGCCAACGAATAGGCTGTGTTGGCGCTGTTGGGATTGGTGGCGCTGCGGTTCACGCCTTTGTTGAGCAGCGCTTGGACCATCGACATGCTGCAATGGTAGGCCGCGTACATCAGCGGCGTCGTTATGTTTCTGTCTTTTGGGTTCTTCGCTGCAATGTTGGGGTTGGCGTTGCTGGCCAACAGCGTGTTCACCATGTCCGCGTTATTGGCGGCCGCCGCTTTGAACAACGCGGTTTCACCCTTGCTGTCGGTCGCATTCACGTTGACGCCGTTGACCAACAGCTGCATGACCGCGTCGGTTTTGCCGTTCTTGACCAGCGCAAACAGCGCTTGCGTACCGTTGCCGCCGGCGCGGATCAGCGATGGGATAATGTCGTAACTGGCGCTCTTGGCCTCGTAGCTCAGCTTCGCGTAACTGGCCGCGGCATGCGCAAGCGCGGAATATCCGCCCTTGTCGACCGGCCGAACGTCCGCGCCGCGTTCGAGCAGATACGCGACGACGCCGGGGCGGCTGGTGCCGCACGCGTTCATCAACGGGGTGTAGCCGGGCGTATTGCCCTGCGCGTTGATGTTGGCCTTGTTCTCGACCAGCAGTTTGACCACGGGCAGATGGCCGTTATAGGCCGCCCAGTTGAGCGGCGTGAATCCCTTGCCGCCGGGCGTATCCACGCCGGCCTTGTTCTTCAGCAGCAGCTCGGCGACGGCAAGATGTCCCCGGTCGGCGGCCCAGATCAACGCCGTGTCGCCGTTCGCGGCGCGCGCGTCCACTTTGGCGCCACCGGCGAGCAGCGTCGTGACCTGCGCGACATCGCCGTCATAGGCCGCGCGGATCAGCGCGGGGTCGCTGTGTGCAGGCTGCGCCGCAGCAACGCCGGCGCACGCGCACAGGACGAGCGCGAACAGCGCGATGAAAGAAGCGGTCGCCTTAGCCATGGCAATCCCCATATCTACGCTTGCGAGTCACCTGAGCCTAACAGGGATCCGGACCTGCCGCACCCTCCATCCCATCCGCCGCACGCAGCCGGGAAGCGCCCGGCCAGAATCCGGCCCCTCCCGCGCAAAAAAGAGGGCACGCAACACCGAGTGCCGCGTGCCCTTCAATCTTAAGTGCGTTGCGTTTAGAAGCGCGCCGTCACGCCAAGCGTCAAGCCATAGCCCCACGCGTCCACTTCATAGGGCGTGATGGCCGAAACCGGCGGCGAGCGCGTCGCGCCGGTCTCGAAGTCGCCCAAGGTGAAGACCGACGCCGAAGCGTGCAGGCCCCAGCACTCGTCGAGCGCATAGCCAAGGCCCACCGTGCCGCGCGCGGCGAAGCTGGTGTTGTCGCCTTCGGCAAGCGTCTGATCGGCCACGCCGTCGAACACGAAGAAGTCTTCCGTCACAGCCATGGTGTTGAACGCAACGCCGGCGGCAGCGCCGACGTGGTACGACCAACGCGGGTTGCTCGTCGAGAGCGGCGCCGAGTAGATCAGACCCAGCATCACGATGTCCGAATCCACCTCGCCGGCAAAGGCGCTGGGAAAGCCCGGAATCGCGGCAAAGTCCGCGATGAAGGAAACGTCCGCGTCGACATGGTCGTAGCTGAGCGCGAGCGCCCAGCCGCCGCCGATGCGCCGGCCGAGCAGCGCGCCATACGTGGTGGCGCTGTCGAAGTTGACGTTGCTGACCGTGCCGCCGCCGCCGAACGCTGCGCCGCCGTTCGTCGTGTCCGAACCGCCTTCAAGCCAAGCGAAGCCGCCGCCGGCGCCGACGAACCAGTCGCCGTCCGCCGCCACGGCGTGCGGGCTTGCGATCAGCGAAAGGGCAAGGACCGACGCAGCCGTTGCCGATGTGGTCGAGAATTTCATGTTTCGATTCCTCAAGGGGGTAAGGGCGCGCCCCCAAACAGGCGCCCCGCGCCATAACGAAACGAACGCCAGCGCCGCGCAATAGGTTGCCCGACGGCAGTTGCGCGCATGCGATCGTCGTTCTCCCGCCGATGCGCAGGCCTCTCCTAAAGCGCGAGCGCGCGAGGAAATGCACGGAGGATTGGAAGCCGCGGAGGCGAAACGATATACGCCAAACGCGGTAACACCCGCCGCAACGACGCCCGTCGCGTGTGAACGGTCACGCACGGCGATCATATGTCCCCAGAATTATCAAGCGCCCCGGCCGCAGAGCGCGCGGAGGGCAGCGCGGCGCGCTGCAGGAATTCGTGCTAACGCAGCGTGGACGCCTCACAGGAACGCCGCCATGCCGAAGATCGATCTCGCCGCCGTGCCGGAGCGTAAGGGTTCGGGTTATCCGCCGCCGTTCGACGCGCCGTGCGCGCTGCGCACGCGCCGGCGGCTCGGCAATGCCGGCAAGCTCGCCGACTTCGGCGTCAATCTGATGCGCCTACCGCCCGGCCAATGGTCGAGCCAACGCCACTGGCACTCGCACGAGGACGAGTTCGTCTACGTGCTCGAGGGCGAGCTGACGCTGATCGAAGACGGCGGCGAGACGCTGCTCAAGGCCGGCGACTGCGCGGCCTTCCCGAAAGGCACGGGCAACGGCCACCACCTGATCAACCGCGCGGGCAGCGTCGCCGTCTATCTCGAAGTCGGCGCGCGCCACGCGGCCGACGTCACCACCTGCTCCGACATCGACATGAAGAGCGCGAACGCCGACGGCCGCTTCACGAAAAAGGACGGCACGCCCTATCCCTGAGCGCCGCACGCACGCCACTGCCGCGGGGCGCGTGCGGTGTCCACGCTAAGTCACTGAATCTCTTATCCGACTTGCCAAATTCGGCCAAAACTTCGAATTCACCATTCGTGCGTAGAATTGGCGGCTACGGGGATACTACGGGGACACAGCAATGGCGCTCGCGTCGCGCAACTTCGCACGCTTTCTGGCGGCGATTCTGGCCGTGCCGACGCTGTGCATTGTCGCGTTGGGCGTCGGCCTCGTCGTTTGGCTGCTTGGCGCATCGGCCGATCGCTTGGATGCGACGCAACGCGATGGCGAAATGCGCTTGGCCCGCAGCGTGATCCAGTCGCTCGAAACGAGCGTCGCCAAGTTCGTCGCGGACTATTCGTACTGGGACGAGATGTACGACTATTTCAACGGGCCCCGGAGCGCCGAATGGGCAGAGGCCAATCTAGGCCCGTACGTTCTGGACGCGCACGGCATCGATCGCTTCATCGTGCTGGGAAAGGACGGCCGCGTTGTCTACCACTACGCGCGCGCGACCGGACTGCAGAATGCCGTGACCCCGGCTGATGCGGAAATGCTGAACCGCTTGGCGCAACTGGCGTTTGCCAAAGCGGTGCCGGGCCGTCCCTTTGCCGTGTCAGGGATCGTCGAACATGGCGCCGCCCCCTACATCGCGGCGGCCTCCACAATCCAGGTGGCGGGTCCAGAGCGCGTCAACCGCGACCATCCCAAGTTCGTCATGATCGAGATGCGTGCGCTGGACGCGGCGCTCATGTCCGCACTGGCACGCGACTACGGCTTGCGCGATGCCCGCATCGAGCGGATGAAGGGCCTCGCACTTCGCACGCCCTGGGGCGACGTATCGGGGCTCGGGCTCGTCTGGGTTCCCTCGACCCCCGGTCAAGAGTTTTCCGCCGGCGTCACGCCTTGGATGTTTGTCATGGGCGGCGCGATGTTGGTGCTGTTCGCGGCGCTTGCCCTTATCTGGTCGCGCGTGATCAACCAGGTTGGCTTGAGCGAGATGCGCGCCCAGCAAGCAAGCGCTGCCAAGTCCGAATTCATGGCGATGATAAGCCACGAAATTCGAACGCCGCTGAACGGCGTGTTGGGCATGACGGCAAGCCTGTTGGAAACGGACCTGAATCCCGAGCAACGCCGTTATGCGACGATCGTCCGTGACTCCGGCGGCAACCTGTTGCGCATCATCAACGACGTGCTCGACTTCTCGAAACTCGACGCCGGTAAGTTGGAGATCGAAAACGCCGCCTTCGACCTGGCCTTTGTCCTGCGCTACGCCGTCGAAGTGTGCGAACCGCAAGCGAAGGAAAAGAGCGTAGCCCTGACCGCCGAGTTGGACGCGGACCTGCCGCACTTCGTCAGGACGGACGCCGGCCGCTTGCGGCAGGTGGTGCTGAACCTGCTGGCGAACGCCGTGAAGTTCACCGAACGCGGCCGCGTCGTGCTGCGCGCGTCGACGATTGCGCGAGGCGCGGATCGGGTGGTTTTGCGCGTCGAGGTCTGCGACACCGGTATCGGCATTCCGCCCGATCGCCTGGGAAAGCTGTTCCGGAGTTTCAGCCAAGCGGACGTGTCGATCACCCGGCGCTTCGGCGGCACGGGGTTGGGCCTTGCCATCTGCAAGAAGTTGATCGAACGCATGGGCGGCACGATCGGCGCGCAAAGCGCCGTCGGCACCGGTTCGACGTTCTGGTTCGAGTTGCCGGTTGCCACCGCGACTGCCGCGGACGCCGACTGGAACGCCAAGGTTTCGCAGGACGAAACGCGCGAAGCGTTGAGCGTCGTGCAAAACGCCGGTGCGCCGATCCGCGTGCTGCTCGTCGAAGACAACGCAACGAACCAGCTGGTCGCAAAGACGGCGCTGGGCAAGTTCGGAATCGTGCCGGATCTCGCCGGTAACGGTCTCGAGGCCGTCGAAGCGGTCCGGCGCAAAGACTACGACATCGTCTTTATGGACGTGCAGATGCCGGAGATGGACGGCATCGCCGCGACGCGCATCATTCGCCGGATGCCGGGCGCGGCCAAAAGCGTCGCCATCATCGGGCTGACCGCCAACACGTTCGAAAGCGACATCACGGCCTGTCACGACGCCGGGATGAATGGGCATCTGGGCAAGCCGTTCAGCCGCGACGAGTTGATCGTTGCCATTGCGCACGCTTTGACGGGCAGGCGCGTCCGGTCCGCTCCGGCCCGGGCGGCCGCGGGCGATCCCGCCGATATGCCGGTGATCGACGCGGCCGTGCTTGAAGCGTTTCGCGCGGACCACGGCGAAGTAGGGCTCAGGCTTCTCGTCGATACCTACAGCGAAGGCGCCGCAAAGCAACTCGACCGCCTGCACGAATTGCTCGCCTCCGGAGACACCGGCAAATCGGCGGTGCTGCTTGCCCACTCGCTCAAGAGCTCGAGCGCGATGGCCGGCGCAAAGGCGCTCTCGGTGCTGGCGGCGCAGCTGGAAACGCAGCTGCAACAACAAACCGCGACGGCGCCCGCCGCAGACGCGGAACGAATGCGCGAACTGTTCGCCGCCTACCGCGTCAAGTTGGGCGAACTCGGCTTCCTCGCCGCCGCGTAAGGCAACCAGGACCTGCTACTGTCTTGCGCATGGCCGCCGCATCGAATCGCCAAGCGCCGCGCATTCCACGCACCGTTTGGGTGTTGGGGTTCGTGTCCCTGTTCATGGACATCTCCTCCGAGATGATCCACGCCCTGTTGCCGATTTTCCTCGTCACCACGCTGGGCGCGAGCGTGGCGCTCGTCGGCGTCATCGAGGGCATCGCGGAGGCGACGGCATCGATCTCGAAGGTGTTTTCCGGCTGGCTGAGCGACAGGCTCGGCAAGCGCAAACTGCTCTTGCTCGTCGGCTACGGGCTCGGCGCGATCATGAAGCCCGTCTTCCCGCTCGCGCTCACGCCGTTCGAAGTGCTGGGCGCGCGCTTCGCCGATCGCATCGGCAAGGGCATTCGCGGCGCGCCGCGCGATGCCATGGTCGCCGACGTGACGCCCGCCGAGATCCGCGGCGCCGCCTACGGGCTGCGGCAAGCGCTCGACACCGTCGGCGCGTTCGTGGGCCCGCTTTTGGCGATCGCGCTCATGATCGCACTGGCCGGCGACATCCGCGCGGTCTTCTGGTGGGCGGCGTTGCCCGCAGCGCTCGCCGTGCTGCTCATCGTCGTCGCGGTGGAGGAACCGAAGCCTCACGCCGCCGCCGGCACCGGCAAGGTGCCCATCGTCTGGGCCGACATCGCCAAGTTCGGCCGCGCGTTTTGGAGCGTCGTGGCCGTGGGCGTCGTGTTCACGATGGCCCGCTTCAGCGAGGCGTTTCTGGTGCTGCGCGCGCAAGACGCCGGACTCACCGTCGCGCTCGTGCCGCTGGTCATGGTGGTGATGAACGTCGTCTACGCCGCCGCAGCGACCCCCGCCGGCTGCTGGTCCGACCGGATCGACCGGCGCATCGTGCTGGCGTTCGGCCTCGTCGCGCTCATCGCGGCCGACCTCGTGCTCGCGCTCGCCGGTACGGTGACGGGCGTCCTCATCGGCGCAGCACTCTGGGGCTTGCACATGGGACTGTCGCAAGGACTGCTCGCAGCCCTCGTCGCCGACACCGCGCCGCCGTCGCTGCGCGGCACGGCCTTCGGCGTCTTCAATCTCGCGTCCGGCGTCGCGATGCTCGCCGCCAGCGCGCTTGCCGGCGCGCTGTGGAGCCTCTACGGCCCGGCGCAGACGTTTCTCGCCGGGGCGCTGTTTGCGGCGCTGTCGCTTGCCGGTCTCTTCACGCTGATCCGCCGCGCGCGCTGAGTATTGCTCGGGCCCCGTCACCGCGCTAAACCTGACGCTGGCCGCAAGCGCTTCGAGGAGACCGCCATGATGAAATCCGCACTCGTGTTCGGCGTGTGTGCAAGCTTGTCCCTCGCGCCCGCATTCGCGGCCGATGCTTTGTCCGCGGCCGACAAGGCGGCGATCTTCAAGGCGGCGGGCTTCAAGCTGAAGGGCGGCAAACAAGTGCGCTGCGACAACGACGTCGGCGCGTCCTACATGGCGGGCTTCATCGAAGAAGACGACCTGAACGGCGACGGCACGAACGAAGCCTTCGTGCGCGAGTCGAGTTCGTTCTGCTACGGCAACACGGCCGAAGCGTTCGTCCTCGTCGCCAAGAACGCGAAAGGCGAATGGACCGCACTGCTCGACGAAGTCGGCATGGCGAACGTGCTCGCCACGAAAGCCAAGAACGGCTGGAAAGACATCGAAGTCGGCGGCCCGGGCATGGGTCCGTTCCCGAAGTTCCGCTACGACGGCACGAAATACGTGCGGAAGTAGGGCGGCTCGAAGTGTTCCTGACGGCCCCTACCAGGCGCGCTGCAACTTCATGATCGGGGTCAGCGACCAAGTTTCGCCCGTCTTGTTGTCGAGCGTGGACAGCGTCACCGTCGCCTGACCTTCCAGGCTGATCGAAACGCCTTCCGCGATGTTGTAGGCGGGGATGATCCGCAGACTGAACGCCGCATCGCGCCGCTCCGCCGGAAAGTTGATAAAGTCGGAAAGCTCCAGCTTCGGCGCAAGCGTCACCGTGATGCCGCTGTCCAGCCGCTGCACCATCTCAAGCTCGAACTCGGCGAAGTTTCGCGCACCGAAGCGCGGCGTGGCTGCCGTATAGCCGCCGGCGAGCGAAGCTTGAAACAAGGCGGCCGGCATGTCGCCAAGCAAGCGTGCTGCAAAGCGCTTGCGAATACGCAGATCGTACGTTTCCAGATCGGCGACGAAGGCCTCAAGGCCCGGCTCGAAGATCTCGCGGATCTTGTACTCGAGCAGCGTGGACCACGTACCCGAAGTGACGCCGAGCTGAAGATCGCCGCGCAGCCCGTCCACGTCGTTCGCTTCGAAACGCGCAAAGTGGTCGGCCCAAACGCCGATCTCGATCTTGGCTTCGAGCAGGCCGTCCAGAAGGCGCAACGAACTGCGCAGCTCCGGCGACACCGTCTCGTCCCACGCTTTCGGCCGGTTGCCGCGAAAGGCGATCTCGGTCCAACCGAGGCGCACGCGCGACGAGGCTTCGAACAACAGGCTGCCGGTCGACTGCGGAGCGACGGCTGCCACGTCTTCGGCATGGGCTATCGGCGACGCAATCGAAACCGCTGCGGCGAACCACGCCGCATGCCACCACCGCCCCCGCATTGCGTCCCCCAAACCTGGCGCCGCAGCGCCCCCCGGTTGTGACCTAGCACGCGGTTTCGTTCGCTGAGCGTGCCTGGCGGGACACAATGGCCGTTATTTGGCGAACGGAGCGTTCCACGTCTCAACCGCAAGGGGCAGGGCGCGCGGCGCGGTTGGTGGACACCACTGCCGAAAAGCGGGATTCTCGCCTCAGCAGCGAACCGGCCCCATGCGATTCACCAAAACCGTCACCGCGATTGCGGCGGCATTCGTACTCGCCGCCTGCGCCACGACGGGCACATCCGGCCGAGCCACCCCGCTGGCGGCCCGCACGCCGGCGCAAGCACATGCCGCCTGCGAAGCAACGATCTACCGTACGCCCGCACCCGACGACGCCGCTGCACTCGACTGCGCCCACCGGCTGGACCTCTGGCCGTGAAACGCGCGCGCCCGTAGGCCGTTCCCGAAGTTCCGCCACAATGGAACGAACTGCGTGAGGAAGTAGAGAACTTGTGCGTAATCCGTTGAGCAAAGCGCTGTGGTCGATCGGTTTTTTCGTGCTGGACGCGGGCCTCGTTCTGCTTGGCGCTGGCACCCACGCCTGAGGTCGGTGAAACGACGGCCGGCATCCTCACCCTCGTCGGCATGACCTTGGCCGCGATCTTCCTCTTCACGTTTTTCTGGGCGCTCTTCTCGGCTATCGGCTACGCACGCCTCAAGTCGGGCCACCTCGCCCGTTGGCACGTCACCACTGCCGAGTGGGGCCGTCCGCGCTCTCGACGAAGTTCGCGCCGCCGAGGACCCGTCGCTGCGAAACGACATCCGCATCCGAAAGCAGACACCGCCGCAGGGCGTGGATGTCATCGTGGGCACAAGCAGCATCATCGTCGACGGCTCGTATCGCAGCATCGCGGGCCAGGGCTCCCAAGGCCGTCAGATCACCGCCTAGCAACCGTATTCCTGTAAGGGGC